>NZ_KB897931.1:31141-204028 GCF_000377285.1 Thioalkalivibrio sp. ALE25
GGGGCTGCGCTCCTACAGGGACATGCCACCGCCATACGAGCAGCCAGCGCGCGGGCCGCCACGGCGTGATCCATTCCATCCCGTCATCCGTCGTCGTCTCGCCTTCTGTAGGAGGCCAGCCCCCTGGCCGATTGGGCATCACCAGAACCCCATCGCTCAGAGGGCTCAGCGCCTACAGGGGAGATTTTTCATGGTCCTGGAGCTCGGCGCGGAGTTGTTCGATTTCGGCCATCAGGGTTTCGTGTTCGACGCGCTTGCGCTGGAGCAGGCGGTAGGCCAAGCGGGCCTTTTCGTGAAGCCCGCTCGGGGTGAGTTTGTACAGATAGGCCGAGCGATTGTCGGAGCGGCGGAAGTTCTGTGCCTTGACCCACCCTCGATCCAGCACGGCCTTGAGGGCGTAGTGCGTCTTGCCGACCGACAGGCCCAGCGCTCGCGCAAGCTGGCGCTGGCTCATGTCCGGTTCGCGCTCCAGCAAGCGGAGCACTGCCAGATGAAGATCCTCGTCAATCAATGAATCATCCTGCCAGCCGGTAGCGTGTGGGAACGGTACGAGACAGCGCGACGCGACCGGGCTTTCGCATGCCCGGCCCGTCACCACTTGGGTTGGGCCTGGCGTTCACGGGGTGAACAATTTCCGGATTCGATCACATCCGGGCGTCACATCGCAACGAGGCGCGGGCGCAAACCGTGAGCGCGCGCCTACCCTTCAAGCTCTGGGATGACGAATCCGCGCACCCGGCGGATCAGTTCGGCTCCGGCCGGCGGCTGCGAGCGTTGCTGACGAACTCCCAGAAAAACGCCGCGAAGAGCCCGAGCATTCCCCCAAGCACCACAGACAGCGCGACGATTAGCGAGCGGCCAGGGCCCACTGGACTGTCAGACTCCCTGGCAACGAAGGTTTCTTCCATCTCGCGGCTCATCGCCTGGATCGTCTCGGCCTTCGATCGTGCATCCACTCGTTGTTTGCGCAACTCGGCAAGCTCCCTCCGGATATCGCTAACGCGCTGCGCCATAATCAGACCGGCTACGTCTTCCCTTTCGTCAAGACGCTCACGCAATTCATCGAGGTCGTCCTGCAAGATGGCAATCTGTTCATCAAGTAGTTCCATGCGGCTGTAATGGGGCCTCAGACTCGCTGCCAGGCTTTCGTCAAAGCGCACACCCAGCCACTCACTCAAGGCCGCAACCACCTGACGATGCAGGTCTGCCACTTGGTTCGCGCGATCGCGCGTACTCTTCGAGGTCAGCGTCAGGCTGTACTCGGAGCCCTCTGCAGTAACACGAACCGCTGGGGCACCTTGCTGCCCGTGATCGAGCGCTGCGCGTTGCTGCGGGATCAATACATCCTCAAGCCTTTCAATCACCTTCCCCCTCGAGACCACATCAACGGTCCCGGGAGAAGCCTCATTGGCCAACTCCGAGTAGACCCCCGGAAGATCGACACCGGACCTGTATTCGTACTCAACCGGCTGCATAAATGCGTACACCGCACCCAAAACAACCGTGAGTACAGCCACACCCAGGATCAACAGCAAACGACGCATCACCACGTCGTACAGGTCATAAAGGCTGATTTCGTCGTCGTAGGGGCGGGCTTGTGGCCCTGCGGAATCCGTCATGAGTACGTTCCTGTGTAGTCAATCATCCAGTAGCAAGCCGCTTACGCGTCTTAGGGGGCCACCCGGAATTCGGCCGCCCCAGGCTTCAGTGCATGGGGGCTCATGCGGCCAGGCGTTCCCGTATCGCCGGAATCGCCACCCTGACAACAACCACCTGCAAGCAACGAGCGCCGGGATTGGACCACGCACCATCCCTACCCGCAAGCCAAACCCGGCAGGCGAACGCTCCTGCCCGCGTAGGGGCGGGCAGGGCTGCGTGGCAAGGGCTGGCTTTGGGGGGCTTCGCGCCGCATCGCGCAGGGGCTACGCTCCTACAGGATGTCCAGGACCCATTGTAGGAGGCCAGCCCCCTGGCCGATGGGCCTGTCCAACACCCAATCGGCCAGAGGGCTGGCCTCCTACAAGGGCGGGGGGCGTGGAAACCGATCAGTCGCTGTTGAAGAGGTCGCGGGTGTAGATTTTGTCGGTCTGGTCGCGGATGTCATCGGTGATGCGGTTGGCGACGATGACGTCGCTGATGCGCTTGAACTCGTCGAGGTCGCGGATGACGCGGGAGCGGTAGAAGTCGTCGTCCGGGAGTTCCGGCTCGTAGACGACGACCTCGATACCCTTGGCCTTGATGCGCTTCATCACGCCCTGGACGGCGGAGGCACGGAAGTTGTCGGAGCCGCTCTTCATCACCAGCCGGTAGACCCCGACCACCCTGGGCTGGCGCTTGATGATCGCATCCGCGATGAAGTCCTTGCGCGTCCGGTTGGCGTCCACAATGGCCTTGATGATGTTGTTGGGCACCTCGTCGTAGTTCGCCAGGAGCTGCTTGGTATCCTTCGGCAGGCAGTAGCCGCCAAAGCCGAACGACGGGTTGTTGTAGTGGCTTCCGATACGCGGGTCCAGACAGACGCCATCGATGATCTGGCGGGTGTCCAGACCGTTGGCCTCGGCGTAGCTGTCCAGCTCGTTGAAATACGCCACACGCATGGCCAAGTAGGTGTTGGCAAACAGCTTGATCGCCTCGGCCTCGGTGGAGTTGGTGAAGAGGATCGGGATGTCCGCGTCCACCGCGCCTTCCGCCAACAGACCCGCGAAGGTCTCGGCGCGGTCGGACTGCTCGCCCACGATGATCCGCGACGGGTGCAGGTTGTCGTACAGCGCCCGGCCCTCCCGCAGGAACTCGGGAGAGAACAGGATGTTGTCGGTCTCCATCTGCGCGCGGATCTCGCGCGTGTAGCCCACCGGCACGGTAGACTTGATGACCATAGTGGCGTGCAGGTTGATCGCCAGCACGTCGCGGATGACGGATTCGACGGTGCTGGTATTGAAGTAGTTGGTCTGCGGGTCGTAGTCCGTAGGCGTGGCGATGATGATGAAATCCGCGCCTTCGTAGGCCGCCTGCTTGTCCAGCGTCGCCTTGAGGTTCAGCTCGCGGTTCTCGAGGAAATCCTGAATCTCCGCATCGATGATCGGGGACTGCCGGCGGTTGATCTGCTCGACCTTCTCCGGCACCACATCCAGCGCGACCACCTCGTGGTGCTGCGCGAGCAGGACGGCGTTGGAAAGCCCGACATAGCCGGTTCCGGCGACTGCGATTTTCATCCCTTGCTTCCTTTCTGTCTGGATCTTTGTGTCTGCGTTTGCGGTTGCCCCGGAACCCGCTGGCGCCGCCTTGGCGGCGAAGCCCCTGCCAGGGTCCGGCTTTGGCAGGGGCTTCGCCTGCGAGCAGGCTCCTACGGGGGGCTGACCCACCGACCGCGATTATTCAGGGCCCGAGGATACTGGGGCGGCGTTAACCATGATGCGATCGGAGGCACGAAAGGCTAACGGCCTGCTTACCCCGCGAACCGTTCTTGCGGCGGGTGGTCGGCTGGGGCGTATTCGTGCACCACTGCGCGGATCGTGTGGCAGGCGCGCTCGGTATCCATCTCGCGGTCGGCCTGGTCCAGCTGGGTCAGGGCCGCCTGCAGGTCCTGTGGCGCGACGCAGTCCTCGCGGGCGCGCATGATCCGGGCATGCGCGGTGGGCTCGACATTGTCGCCGATCAGCAGTTCCTCGTAGAGCTTCTCGCCCGGGCGCAGGCCGGTGAAGACGATCTCGACCCCGTCCTCGGGCATGCCGCCTTCCTTTACCTGGCGCCCGTGCAGGCGGATCATGCGCCGGGCGAGGTCGATGATCCTGACCGGCTCGCCCATGTCCAGTACATAGACCTCGCCACCCTCGGCCATGGCACCGGCCTGGATGACCAGCTCGGCCGCCTCGGGGATGGACATGAAGTAGCGCGTAATCTCCGGGTGGGTCACCGTGACCGGCCCGCCATCGCGGATCTGCTGGTGGAACAGCGGCACCACGGAGCCGGAGGACCCGAGCACGTTGCCGAAGCGCACCATGCTGAAGATCGTACCGCGCCGCTCGCGGGCCCGATCCTGCAGGACCATCTCGGCCAGACGCTTGGTGGCCCCCATCACGTTGGTGGGCCGCACGGCCTTGTCGGTGGAGATCAGGATGAAGCGTTCCACTCCCGCGTTCAGCGCGGCTTCCGCCAGAACGGCGGTGCCAAAGACGTTGTTGCGCACGCCCTCGATCAGGTTCGACTCCACGATCGGCACGTGCTTGTAGGCCGCCGCGTGATAGAGCGTCTGCACGCCGTGTTCTTCCAGCACCGCGGCCACGCGCCGCGCATTGGCCACGGAGCCGAGGACCGCGTGGATCGCCGGGCACCGCTTCAGCTGTGCCGCAAGCTCCTGCATCTCGCGCTCGATGCTGTAGAGCGCGAACTCGTTGCGCTCGAACAGGATCAGCGCGGCCGGCTCCAGGCGGATAATGCGCCGGCAAAGTTCCGACCCGATGGAACCACCCGCCCCGGTCACCATCACCACCCGGCCGCGCACACTGCGGGTGAGCAGCTCCGGGTCCGGGGGAACGGGATCCCGTCCCAGCAGATCGCCGATGTCGACGTCCTCCAGCTGCTCGAGGCTGGCATGCCCGGAGACCACTGCCTCCATCGACGGCACGGTCTGCACGTACACCGGCAGCGGTTCCAGCTGCTCGAGGATGCGGCGGCGCTCCTGGCGCGTCGCGGACGGGATCGCCAGCAGCACGCGGCCGACCCGGAAGCGATTGACCAGACGCGCGAGGTGGGCCGGCTTGTGAACCGGAATTCCGTCGATCGAGCTGCCCTGCAGGCTGCGGTCCTCGTCCACAAACGCGACCACACGGAAGCGGCCTCCGGCCTTGAGCCCGGACAGCAACTGCACACCGGCCTCGCCGGCCCCGAACACGATCACCGGCTCGGCACCCGCCGATGCCTCGATGATGGAGCGATACCAGGTGCGCACAAGGAACCGGCTGCCACCGACGTAGAGGAAGGCCACGATCGCGAAGTTGATCGGCACCGAACGCGGGAAGCCTTCCACCTGCGCCAGGGTTGCCGCGGCCCACAACACCAGCGCCAGGATCACCACACCGGATCCCACGGACCAGATCGTGCGCGACCCCATGAAGCGCACCACCGCCCGGTAAAGCCCCAGCTTCACAAAGAGCGGGATACCCAACAAGACCACCAGCGGGAACAGCCACCAGGTGTCCAGCATGATCGGCGGGAACGGCTCGGCCAGGCGGATCGCGAAGCCGGACCACAGCGCCAGCGGCAGCATCACGACATCCGCCAGCACCATCAGCCAGCGCTTCTGCGAGCGCGGCAGGTTGAGCAACCTTTCCAGGCTCCTGCTCAGCATGAGCTGCAACACCCTTTACGCATTGGCCGCCCGACTCCGATGTCCACAAAGCCACCCGAATACACTACATCAAGCACACAATCCAGAGGCCGCCGCGATCCGTCACGGCCCGCGGAGCATAAGCAACCCCTGATAAAAATGCACCCCGACTGCGTGATACACACTGTGGGAGCCTGCTTGCAGGCGAAGCCCCCGCCCGCGCTGGGAAACCTACCTCGCGCAGGAGCCTCGCCGCCAAGGCGGCCCATACGGGGCTGCCCCAACGCGCGACCATCTCCCTGCTCTGGCAGGGGCTTCGCGGGCAAGCCCGCTCCCACAACGGGACCCTGGGTTCTGTCCACCGTGGGAGCGGCCTTGGCCGCGAAGCCCCTGCCACAGTCGGTTCAGCCCCTCACTCCAACCAGATCGCATCCCACAGCGGATATTGGCCCAGATTACTCACCAGCCCAGCCCGTAGAGGATTAGCCACCACGTAACGCGCGACGGCCTGCAGGTCCTCTTCCCGCCGTAAGGCGCGGTCATGGAAACTCGGCTGCCAAACCCGGCAAGGTCGTCCACTCAACTGCCCGATTCGACGAGTCGCGGAACCCTTCACCTTCTGTACGGTGCGGGACAATTCCCCATCGTCAAGTTGCATCAGCCAATGGACATGGTCGGGCATGACCACGAAGCAGAGTGTAGTCGCCGTCCCTTCCACCTCACGCAACGCCTGAACCACGCAGCGACCGTGATCGAGCGCGCGAAACCAGGCATGCCGATCGGCACATACCGCCGTGACCAGGTAAATCCTTCCGTGCTCGCTGACCCGCCCACGCCGCAACCGGTGGGATCGTGCCTTCCGTGGCATTCGAGCCTCCCGAGATTGTTACCACTCCATAGTTCTGTGGGAGCGGGCTTGCCCGCGAAGCCCCTGCCCGGGTCCGACTTTGGCAGGGGCTTCGCGGCCAAGGCCGCTCCCACGGTGCACACCCACCAAACAAACCGTCTCGCCAGAGTTCGAGCTAGGTGCGTTGTTCAGCCCAATGAGCGAACTGGGTGTACACCTGAAGGGCTGGCGTGACAGCGCCGATGACCCGCTCCAGATCGATCGTGTCGTACGGGTGTGTAAGGACGTTGCGCATCGCGCAGGCGTCCATCAACTGCTCGGCCAGTGTCTCCTCGAGATCAAGACGATCGCGAAGGGTCTCGAACACGTCGCGGCGAGGCGATAGCCATCGCGGCGCAACATCGACAACTTGCGCTGCATCACCTCGGAAGTATCAGGCGGCATCCGAATCCTCTGTCATGTGGCGCTGGAACAGGACGGAATCCGCGTGCAGGAAAAACGCACGGTCCTGCTCCGCATGGAATCGCCCTTCACGCTCCTCGAACAGACATTCGCCATCGCGGAACACCTCGAAGCGGGTGACGGGCGACACACGATCCGAAAGGAGCAGAAGATCGACCGGGTCGGGCTCGAAGATTTCTTCCAGTTCCCGTTGCCACCGTCCCTGCGTCATCAGGTCCGGCATCGCCTGCGGTTCGACGGCCAGATCCACATCCCGCCCGTGCCCTTCCCGGGCTACGGACCCGAACAGGATCACCAGTCGCCAGTGGTGCCGGGCGGCGAGTTCATTGATGCGGCTGATCCGTTCCGGCTGAAGCATGGGAATCACGATTCGAGGCTAAGTCGTATCGTCAGAGTAGCAAAGGCGCGGTCGCTTATCCTCGGCGTTGCCGTGATGAGCCTTGTGGGGGCAGTTTTTTCAGACCAGATCTGTGGCATCTATCCCGTGGGAGCGGCCTTGGCCGCGAAGCTCCTGCCCGGGTCCGACTTTGGCAGGGGCTTCGCGGCCAAGGCCGCTCCCACAAAACAACCCCCACAAATCCACTCCGACCAGACTACTTCCTCCAGCCCAATCCTACAGGTGGGCTCATCAAGCGAGGAGCTGGGCGAGGTCGGCGGGGCCGAGGATGGGGATGTCGAGGGATTCGGCCTTGGTGACCTTGGAGCCGGGGTCGGCGCCGGCGATGACGGCGGTGGTCTTTTTGGAGACGGAGCCGGTGACCTTGGCGCCGCGGGCCTCGAGGGCGGCCTTGGCTTCGTCGCGGGTCATGGTGTCGAAGCTGCCGGTGAGGACGTAGGTGTTGCCGGCCAGCGGGGCCGAGTCGCCCGACTCTGCCGTTTGTGGCCGGGGCGGATCGGGCCAGTGGACGCCGGCGTCGCGCAGGGCCTGGATCACGTCGCGGTTGTGCGGCTCGGCGAAGAAGTTGGCGATGTGCTCGGCGACGATGGGGCCGACGTCCGGGACCTCCTGCAGGGCCTCGGCATCGGCCTGCATGAGGGCGTCGAGATTGCCGTAGTACGTGGCCAGGTTGCGGGCGGTGACCTCGCCCACCTCGCGGATGCCGAGGGCGAAGATGAAGCGCGCAAGCGTCGTCTCGCGCGCCTGTTCCAGGGCGTGGACGAGGTTGGCCGCGAGTTTGGGCCCTACCCGCTCCAGCGCCTCCAGGCGCTCGGCGTCCAGCGCGAACAGGTCGGCCGGGCTTTGCACGATGCCGCCGTCGGCCAGTTGCTCGATGATCTTCTCGCCGAAGCCCTCGATGTCCATCGCGCGGCGCGAGACGAAGTGCTTGAGCGCCTCGCGCCGCTGTGCGGGGCAGACCAGCCCGCCGGTGCAGCGGGCCACGGCCTCGCCCTCCGGGCGTTCGATGTGCGAGTCGCACTCGGGGCAGCTCACGGGCATCTCGATCGCGCGGGTGTCCGCGGGGCGTTCGCCGCCGGCACGGCCGACCACCTCGGGGATCACGTCGCCGGCGCGGCGCACGATCACGCGGTCGCCGATGCGCACATCCTTGCGCGCGATCTCGTCCATGTTGTGCAGGGTGGCGTTGCTGACCATCACGCCGCCCACCAGCACCGGCTCCAGGCGCGCCACCGGCGTCAGCGCGCCGGTGCGGCCGACACGGAACTCGACATTGCGCAGCGTGGTGGTGCGTTCCTCCGCCGGGAACTTGTGGGCGATGGCCCAGCGCGGCGCGCGCGAGACGAAGCCCAGCGCCTGCTGGTCGGCCAGGGCATCCACCTTGTACACGATGCCGTCAATCTCGTAGTCCAGCCCCGCGCGCCGGGCGGCGAGCCGTTCGTAGTAGTCGAGGCAGGCCTCTACACCCTCCAGCACCTCCCGCTCCGGGCAGGCCGGGAAGCCGAGCTCCCGCAACCAGTCCAGCGTGCCGGACTGGGTGTCCGGCAGGGTGCCGCCTTCCACGAAGCCCACGGAGTAGGCGAAAAAGCTGAGCGGCCGGCGCGCGGTCACCTGCGGGTCCAGCTGGCGCAGGCTGCCGGCGGCGGCGTTACGCGGGTTCATGAATCCGCGCTGACCGTCGGCCTCCAGGCCGGCGTTCAGGCGCTCGAAGTCGGCGCGGCGCATGAACACCTCGCCGCGCACCTCCAGCACCTGCGGGGCGTCGTCGGTGAAGCGGTCGCCCAGGTGCAGCGGGATCGGACGCACGGTGCGCACGTTGGCGGTCACGTCCTCGCCGGTCTCGCCGTCTCCGCGGGTGGCGGCCTGGACCAGACGCCCATTCTCGTAGATCAGGCTGATGGCGAGCCCGTCCAGCTTGGGCTCGGCCATATAGGTGACGGCGGCCTGGAGGCGTGCCGGGTCGCCGGTCTGCTTCGCCAGGCGTTCGCGCACGCGGCGGTCGAAGTCGCGGATCTCTTCCGCCTCGAAGCCATTGGCCAGCGACAGCATCGGCAGACGGTGCCGCACCGTGGCGAAGCCCTCGGCCGGCGCGGCCCCGACGCGCTGGGTGGGCGAGTCGGGGGTGACGAGCTCGGGGTGCTCCGCCTCGAGCTGCTCGAGTTCGCGCATCAGCGTGTCGAACTCGGCGTCCGAGACTTCGGGATCGTCGAGTACGTAGTAGCGGTAGTTGTGGTGCTCGATCTGCCGGCGCAGCGCGTCCACGCGCGCCGCGGCAGCCGCCGAATTCTGCCCGGCCCGCGTACCCGACGGGCTCATCGCGTGCTGCGCCGGCGCAGCACGTCCGGGCGGTGGCGGCGCAGCCAGTCGTTCAGGTCCTCGCGCATGTAGGCCAGGGTCTGGTTCGTCGCGGTGGACTGCTGCGCGTCTAGGATGCTGCCGCCCAGGTCGCGCGCCAGCACGTGGGCATGCTCCAGCAGCGCCTCGAAGGCCCGCTGCGGCTCGGCACTGCGGTGCACCTGGGTGAACAGCGTGACGCCGGGGGTCATCATGTCCGCCAGGTCCTCCTCGCGCAGGGTGCCGGGCGGCACCATGTTGGCGGCGGAGAACAGCGGCACACGGTTGTCCGTCTCCGGTTCCTGGAAGTGGTAGATGTCCATCTCGCCGGGGGTCATGCCGGCGCGCTGCATGGCCGCGCCCAGGGCCACGCCGGTGAACGGCTTGTTGCGCGGGGCCACCACGTGCAGCAGCAGGATCTTCTCGTCGGTCGCGCGGCGCTCGGCCTTCGGATTGCGCCCGACCACGCGCGGCTCGGAGACATACTCGCCCAGGGTCTCCATATCCGGTGCCGGCTTCTCGATCAGGTCCGGGTCCACCTCGTGGTCCGGGTGCAGGTGCTCGCCCAGGGTGTCTTCGGCGCGTGCGGGCTTGAGCCGTTCCGGACGCACACGCTCCATGCCGGCGCGCAGGCGGGCGCCCATGCCACCGAGCGCCGCCCGCACACGCTCCACCGGCGCGCTCGCCCGGCCCTTGCGCCGGGTGTGTACCGGGCGGTCCTCCGGCGACGGCTCGAAGGCACCGTGCGGCGGGGGCGGCGTGGGCTCCTCGTCGCTGTCCAGCACCCCGTAGATATCCTGGGCGCGGTCGCCCCGGCGTCCGTAGTCGGGCTCCAGGTCCGGTTCGTCGTTGGCGGTTACGCCCAGATGAGGCTCGTGGCGCTGCTCGCGATTCGCACCGGGGAGGTGCGGCTCCTCGAATGCGGGCTCGCGCGCCCCGCCGGTGCGAACGCTGCCGGTATCCAGCGGATCCCCCCAGCCCGCCTCCGGCTCGGAAACGCTGCCGGGCTCGGCCGGCTCGAACCAGCGCTTCTGCCCCGGCTGCTCACTGGCGCGGATATGCACCGCCTCATCGCCCCAGTCCGCGGCATCGTCCTCCTCGTCGCGCGTTGCCGCGCGCGTGCGCAGGCGATGGCCAAGCCAGATCCCCGCGATCAGGGCAATCCCCAGTATGACCAGACTGATGCGCATCCAATCCACGCAGTACCTCGTTTGATTGCAGTAATGTGCTGCGGTTTTTACCGGGCGCCGGGGGTCCGATGGAACCCGTCGTACTATCCCCCGAAGATTGCCGCGGCCCCTTTGGGGCCTCGCAATGACGGGGCGGTTCGTTCAGGCCTCCGCCAGCTCCACGGCCTCGTCGATATCCACGCTGACCAGCCGCGACACGCCCGGCTCGTGCATGGTAACGCCAATCAGCTGCTCGGCCATGGCCATGGTCGCCTTGTTGTGCGTGATGAAGATGAACTGGATCTGCTCCGACATCTCGCGCAGCAGATCACAGAACCGACCGACGTTGGCCTCGTCCAGCGGGGCGTCCACCTCGTCCAGCATGCAGAAGGGCGCCGGATTCAGCTCGAAAATCGCGAACACCAATGCCGAAGCCGTGAGCGCCTTCTCACCTCCGGACATCAGATGGATGGTGGACAGCCGCTTGCCGGGCGGGCGCGCCATGATGGTGACGCCGGTATCCAGCAAGTCGTCCCCGGTCATCTCCAGGCGCGCCTCGCCACCCCCGAACAGGCGCTGGAACTTGTGCCCCAGCCCGGCATTCACCTGGTCGAAGGTCTGCTTGAACAGCGCGCGCGTCTCGCGGTCGATGCGGTGCATCGCCGCCTCCAGGGTCTCCAGTGCCTCGATCAGGTCGGCGTGCTGTTCTTCCAGGTAGCGCGAGCGTTCCTCCAGGCTACGCGCCTCGTCGATGGCTGCCAGGTTGATCGGCCCCAGCTTTTCGATCTTGCGGTCCAGTTCGCCGATCGCCTGCTCCCAGGCCGGGACGGTGGCGTCCTCCGGTAGCTCGGGCGCAAGGGCCTCGGCGGCAAAGCCGGATTCCTGGAACTGGGTCTTCAGTTGCTCGATCTGCACCGAGCGCTCGCGCAGGTCCAGGCGCAGTTCCTCGCAGGTCGAGCGCTGCGCCTCCACGCGATTGCCGAGCTCGGTGCTGGCACCGGCCAGTTCGCGCAGCCGCGCGTCGCAGGCCTCCAGGTCGGCGCGCGCCCGGGTCAGGCGTGCCTCGGCCTCCTGGCGCTGCTCCGCGGCGGTCTGCAGGTCCGCGCGCCACTGCTCCAGCGGGCCCTGTCGCTCGTGCAGCCCCTGTGCGAGGCGCTCGCGGCGCTGGGCATCGTCCTCGCGCTGGCGCTCCAGGCGTTCGCGCTCGTTGTGTTCGCGCTCCAGGCGGTGGCGCGCCTCCTGTTCGGACATGCGCGCCTGGTTGGCCGCGTCGCGTGCCGCGCGCAGCGCATCCCGGGCCTCGGACTGCGCGGCGCGGGCCGCCTCGACGCGTGCCTCCAGCGCCGCGCGGTCGGCCTCCAGGGTCTCGATGCGCGCCAGCGCCTCGTTGCGCTCGGCCTCCGCGGTCGCGAACTGCTCGCGGGCACGCGCGGCCTCCTCGTCCAGCTCGCCCGCCTCGCGGTCGATGCGTTCCTGCTGCTGCTCGAGCTGCCGGGCCTGGTCGCGCAGGCGCTGCACGCGGCGCTCGCGGTCGTCGATCTGGGCCTGCTGCTCGCGGATCTGCCCGTCCAGCGCCTCGCGCCGGGCGCGGGTGGCCGCGAGGGTCTCGTTGCGCTCTTCCAGCGCGGCTTGCAGGCGGTTCATATCTGTCGCGAGCTCCTCCTGACGCTCCTGCAGCTCGCGCGCCAGACGCACCCGCGCGACCGCGCCGCTGGCCCCGCCCTCCAGCGTGCGATGCGCGACCCAGCCCGGCCCCAGCCAGGTGCCATCCGGGGTGATCACGCTCTCGCCCGGACCCAGCGTCGCCACCCGGGCACGGGCGGTTGCGAGATCGTCCGCGCACTGCACCGTGGCGAGCCAGGCGGTGACCACCGGCGAGCCCTGCACGCGAGCGGCCAGGCTGCCGGCCGGCGCCTGCGCGCCCTGCGGCACCTCGCTATCGACCAGGCGCAGCATGGCGTCGGGCAGATCCGGCGCGGCTTCCGGAGTGGCGGTCACGGCGGCCTCCAGCCAGGCCCCCAGGACCATCTCCACGGCGGTGTCCCAGCCCTCGGCGACCTCCAGCTGCCGCACCAGCGGGCGCGACAGATCCAGCCCGTGTTCGCGCGCCCAGGCGTCGCGCCGGGCGCGGGTCTCCTGCGGGTCGTCCTCGCCGGCGAAGTGCTCGAGGCCTGCCAGACGCCCGGCGACCTCGCGCGCCTCGCGTTCGGTGGCGTGCAGGCGGTCCTGCTCCTCGCGCTGAGCCTGTTCCAGTTCGGCCAGCGCGTTCTGCTGCTGTTCGCGATCGCCCTGCAGGGCCTGCAGCCGCTCGCGCAGGCCGGCCAGTTCCGTATCCAGGCGGTCCGCCTCGGTACCCGGGTGGGTCTGCGGCAGGGCCGAACGCTCCGCCTCGAGGCGCTCGCCGCGCTGGGCGACGCGCTTGAGCAGGTGCTCGGCGTTGTCCATGCGCGAACGCGCGAGCTGCGCGTTCTGGCGCGGCTCCGCCAGCGAGCGTTCCCATTCGGTGAGGGCCTCGCGCGCGGCCTGGTATTCGGTCTCGGCCTCTTCCGCGGCCGCCTCCAGACGCTCGCGCTCGGCCTCGGCGCTGGCGGTAGCCGCCTGGCGTTGCGCGCTCTCCTGCTCGGCCTGCGCGATGCGCGCCTCCACCGCCTGATGCTCGCCGGCGGCGGCCTCGATGCGGCTGTCCAGCTGGCGCAGCTCGGCCTGTTCGCGCGCTAGTTCGTCCTCGGCATGGCGAATGGACTGCTCCAGCCGCGAGACCTCGGCGGCGCGATCGTAGTAGGCACTCTGCGCCTGGGTGGTGGCGGCCTCCAGCTCGAGGCGCTCCTGGCGCGCCTGTTCGGTGCCGGTCTGCGCCTTCTGAGCCTCGGCCTGGGCCTGGGCCAGTGCGGTCTCGGCATCGTTGAGCCGGGTGCGGCTGGCCTCCATCTCGCGTTCCTGCGCCTGCAGGCGCAGGAGGATGGCCTCGGCGCGCTTTTGCCGGCGTTCGGCCGCCAGGGCCTGGTAGCGCTCGGCGGTGGCGGCCTGGCGATTCAGGCGCTCGGCCTGCTTGGCCACCTCGTCGCGCACGTCGTCCAGGCGCTCGAGGTTCTCGCGGGTGTGGCGTACGCGGTTCTCGGTCTCGCGCCGGCGCTCCTTGTATTTGGAGATGCCGGCCGCCTCCTCCAGGTACACGCGCAGCTCCTCCGGCCGCGCCTCGATCAGGCGCGCGATCATGCCCTGCTCGATGATGGCGTAGCTGCGCGGCCCCAGGCCCGTGCCGAGGAACAGGTCTACCACGTCGCGCTTGCGCGCACGCTGGCCGTTGAGGAAGTACTTGGACTGGCCGTCGCGGGTCAGCGCGCGTTTGACGGCGATCTCGCCATAGCCGCTGTACTCGCCGCCCAGGCGGCCGTCGGAGTTGTCGAAGACGAGCTCGATGGAGGCCTGCCCCACCGGCTTGCGGCTGGAGGAGCCGTTGAAGATCACGTCCTCGCTGGAGTCCCCGCGCAGGTGCTTGGCCGAGGACTCGCCCATCACCCAGCGCACGGCGTCGATGGTGTTGGACTTGCCACAGCCGTTCGGCCCGACCACGCCCACCCGATTACCGGGCAGGACGAGGGTGGTCGGGTCCACGAACGACTTGAAGCCGGCCAGCTTGATTCGGGCGAGTCGCACGTTCGGCGCTATCCGCGGTCAGGGAACTCGGGGTTAGAATGGTACACGCTTACACCCTCAGAGTGACCCGCCCCCGAGCACCTGGCACCTGTCCCGCTGTAGGAGCCTGCTAGCAGGCTCCCACAGGGGGCTGTCACACGCAGGGGCCACCCATTCAACGACGAGAGACGTAGATGCCCAGCCAGCCGAGCAAGACCCTGGAGACCTTCGACAATCCGGCGCCGGAGAACGACTTCGCGATCTATATCCGCGTACCGGAATTCACCTGCCTGTGCCCCGCGACCGGACAACCGGACTTCGCCGAGCTGCACATCCAGTATGTGGCGGACAAGAAATGTGTGGAGCTGAAGTCGCTGAAGAACTACATGTGGTCCTACCGGGATGAGGGGGCCTTCCACGAGGCCGTGACCAACCGCATCCTGGCCGATCTGGTGGCGGCGACCGACCCGCGCTACATGCGCCTGACCTCGTACTTCAACGTGCGCGGTGGCGTCTATACCACCGTGGTGGCGGAACACCGCAAGCCCGGCTGGACCCCGCCGGAGCCGGTGCAACTGCCCTCGCCCACGCGCAGCCCGCTCGACATGAACGGCTGAGCTCGCGCGCGATGCACGCCATCGGCATCGACCTCGGCACCTCCGGGATCCGGCTCGTGCTGCTGGACCCGGCGGGCGAGCGCATCCATGCCGCGCAGCGGGCGCTGCCGGCCTCGGTCGGTGGCGATGAGCAGCGCGCGGAGCAGAACCCGGCCCTTTGGTGGTCCCATGTACGCGAGCTCCTGCGCGAGGCCGCTACGCATCTGGACGGCGAGCCGGCGGCAATCGCGGTGGACGGGACCTCGGCCACCCTGCTGCGCCTGGACGCCGATGGACGCCCGACCCACCCGGCATTGATGTACAACGATGCCCGGGCCACCGACATGCTGCCCGTGCTGGCCGGGGTGGCCCCGGCCGCTTCCGCCGTGCACAGCCCCAGTTCCTCGGCCGCGAAGCTGCTGTGGT
Organism: Thioalkalivibrio sp. ALE25; assembly: GCF_000377285.1. NCBI lineage: Bacteria > Pseudomonadati > Pseudomonadota > Gammaproteobacteria > Chromatiales > Ectothiorhodospiraceae > Thioalkalivibrio > Thioalkalivibrio sp. ALE25. The sequence continues at coordinate 46,335 of NZ_KB897931.1, forward strand.
TGCGTCGCCACGAGGGGCTCTCGGGCGTGCGCCGCGTCCTGCATCAGGCCGACTGGATCGCCGGGCGCCTGCGCGGGCGCTTCGACCACATGGACGAAAACAACGCCCTGAAACTGGGCTACGACGCCCTGTGGGGGGGATGGCCGAACTGGCTGCAGGAGACCCTCGGGACCGACGCCGCCCTGCTGCCGGAGGTGGTCCCCGCCGGCACCGTGCTGGGCCCCCTGGACCCACAGATGGCGGAGGCACTGCACCTGAACCCGGCCTGCCGGGTGGTGGCCGGCACCACCGACAGCATCGCCGGATTTCTCGCCTCCGGTGTCGCCGATGACACCACCGGGGTCACCAGCCTGGGCTCTACGCTGGTGCTCAAGCAGTTGGCGCCGGAGCCGATCTACGCCCCGGAACTGGGCATCTACAGCCACCACTTGCTGGGACGCTGGCTGGTCGGCGGCGCCTCTAACAGCGGCGGCGCCGTACTGCGCCAGTACTTCGACGACGCGGCGCTGGAGCGACTTAGCGACACCATCGACCCGGAGAACGACAGCGGGCTGGACTACCGGCCCCTGCCCCGACCCGGCGAGCGCTTCCCGGTCAACGATCCCGATCTGGAGCCGCGTCTCGCCCCCCGCCCCGATGACGACGCGCGCTTCTTGCAGGGACTGTTCGAGGGGATCGCCCGCATCGAGCGCGACGGCTACCGCCGTCTGACCGAACTGGGCGCCCCGCGCGTGGAACGCGTGGTCTCCCTCGGCGGCGGCGCCCGGAACCCCGTATGGACCCGCATCCGCAGCCGCATCCTCGAATGCCCGGTCACCCCGGCCACGGATGACGACGCGGCGCGCGGAGCCGCCCGCCTCGCGCGCATCGGCGTGGGTCTGGAGCCCGGCTTCACGGACTGACCGTCTCCTGTGCCGACAAGACCCATGTAGGAGGCCAGCCCTCTGGCCGATGGGGGGCATCACCAGCATCCCATCGGCCAGAGGGCTGGCCTCCTACAGGAAATCCGGGGGCAGGGCCTAATGGTGGTGATCGATGCTACATTCCGAAGGGAACACCACAACGAAGGGATACGACATGCACTGGACGCGAGTTCTCGGAATTGCCCTGCTGGTGGGCGGCATCATCCTGCTGGTGATGGGCTACAACGCGACCGAAAGCCTGGGGGAAGAGCTGCACCAGGAATTCATGGGTCGCTACACGGACGAGACGCGCTGGTACCTGATCGCGGGCGGCGTGATGTCCGTCGTCGGACTGGTGCTGACGATCTTCGGGGTGCGCCGCTGACGCTATCGTGCCGGCCCCTTCGCTTCGCCTGACGCCGCTGTTCGCGTTCCTGGCGCCCTTTCGCGGGCTTTCGCGCGTATTCGAACCGGGCCTGCGGGGACTGGTGATCGGCCCGCTGATCATCAATGTCGTGGTGGTGATCGGGCTGGCCACGGCGGCCGGATTCGGCTTCGAGGCGCTGCTGACCGCCTGGCTCCCGGGTGGCTGGGACTGGCTGGCCTGGCTGCTATGGCCGCTGTTCGCCCTGGCGCTGCTGGTGGCCTTCGGGGTTTCGGCGGTGGCCCTGGCCGCGATCATCGCCAGCCCGTTCTCCGGCCCGCTGGCCTACCGCACCGCCCGCGGCCTGGGCCACGAACCGCGCCAGCCGGCGCGCTCGTTTCTCGGCGAGATGGGTCACGCGAGCATCACCGCGCTGCGCAAGACCGGGTACTACGCCCTGCTGTTCATCCCGGTTCTGGTGATCACGGTGATCCCCGGGCTGAACCTGCTGGCCGGACTGGCGTGGTTCCTGTTCGGCAGCTGGGTACTGGCGGTCGAATTCATGGAGGCGCCGCTGGCGAACGACGGACTGGAGTTTGCGGCGGTCCGCCAGACCCTGCGCGCCCACCGGCTGGAGACGCTCAGCTTCGGGGCCGGCACCACGCTGCTGGCGATGGTGCCGGTGGTGAACCTGCTGCTGGTCCCGGCCGCCGTAATCGGCGCAACCCACCTGCGCGTGCGCCTGCCCGACCCCCGGGGCAACGCCTAAGGCATTTTTCACCACAGAGAGCGCGGAGGGCACAGAGAACTGCAAAAGCCGGGTTACAGGAAGTAGGGAAGGACGCTGGAATGAATAACGATGGCCGGGTCCATTCCTCCGGAATCATCGATCTCGGATGCAGACCTTCCGGGGCAAAGCGACTCACCGAAACCCTGCGAGCCCCAGGCCCTCCAGCCCATCATCCCTTCCAACCTTCAAACCTTCCTGTAAACCGCCCTTGCCCTTCTTCGTGCCTTCGTGCGCTTCGTGGTGCCAAACGCCCTTGACCTCGTGAGAGGCGGGATCCGAATCAGCCCAGTAGCGCATCCAGCGGGTTGTCGGTCGGCAGCGGGCGCATGCGGCCCTCGCGGAGTTCCTGGGCGACGCCCTGCAGGGAATGGCGGCGACTGGCGCCCTGGTCGAGCGACAGGAAGAGGTAGCCGCGCGTGGCCTCGCCGCGCCACACGAGACCCATGCGGGATAGCTGCCCGCTGGCCTTGTCCACCAGCTCGAACCATTCGCCGGTCCGCATCCGGCTCGCATCGAAGACCCAGGGGTCGTCGAGATCGGTCAGCAGGTCCGGGTCGTCGTCCTCCAGGCGCGTGGCGCGACGCGCCTGGATGCGTGCCTGCGGGTCGAAGCGCGGCTCATCGGCCGCGGCACGGATACGCTGCAGGTGCGCCTGCCCGAGGTGCTGGACCACCGCCTTGATGCGCGCCTCGTCGGCACCGTGCTCGCGGGCGGTGGCGACGATCTTCTGCACCAGCGGATTGACCTCCTGCGGGGTGACCCCGTTGCAGATCGCCCGCACCACCTCCTGGACCTCGGCGTCCAGGACCTGCACGGCCGCCTCGTCCACGGCCAGCAGGTCTTCCCAGGCCTCGGCGATCTGCTCGGCGGCGCGCTCCGGCAGCTCGGCACCGGTCTCCAGCACGCATACGGTCAGGGTGCGTCGGGCCCGGGCGGCGCGTTCCTTCTCGCACATCGGCTCGGCGAGCGCGCGCGCCCGCGTCTGCCAGTGTGCGTCCTGCTCCGCCAGGGCCGTGTCCCATGCCTCGCGCAGGGCCTGTGCGCCGGCGCGATCAAGGACATCGACCTCCTTCTCCAGGCGTTCGACGCTCTGGCGCATCGCGTCGAGATAGCCTTTGACCAGCGCGGCATCCTCCGCGCCGTTGTCGGGGCTGATGCGCACGCCGCTGTTGATCAGGCTGCCCACCCATTCGCGCAGCGGGTGGGCGGGGTCGTGGAAGAATTCGAGATCGCGGCTGACCACGCGCGCGAGCAGCGGTTGCAGCTTCAGCATGACCGCGCGGAACTCGGGATGGCACTCAAGCTGGCGCGACACCTCGGAGAACACGCCGGCCAGCACACCCGTGATGACCTCCTCCAGGGAGGCCTCGACCGCCGAGCCACCGGCGCTCGCCGCCGGGCCCATGCCCGCCCCGCCGGCGGCCGGCAGCCAGCCGGAGGACGCCGCCCATCGCTGCCAGGCCTCCGGGGCCGCATCCGCCGCGGGCATCGGCGCGCGGGCCGCCACACCCACTCCACCGCCGGCTCCCGCCGGGCCCGCCGCGTCTGCCTCGGTCCCGGGCTGCGGCGTGCCGTCGGGGGCCGGTTCGGCGCTAGCGGCGCCCCAGCTCGCGCGGGCCGCCGGCCGGTCCAGATCGCCATCCGGCTCCTCGGAAACCGGCTCGCGGACCAGGCCGCAGGACTCGACGGTCTCGACCACGAAGGCGAGGGTCGTCGCGGCGGTGCTGCCCAGGCAGCGCACATACCCGCGCATCAGATCCAGGGTCATGTCGGTACGGCCGAACTGGGCCTCGGCGGTCTCGATCAGGCGCTCGTACCAGTTCAGCGGCGACCACGGCGCCCAGCCGGGGTGCTCGAAGCGATCCTCCTCGCGCGCCGCCTGCAGGAAGACGAACCAGGAATAGCGATTGTGCTCGCGGACCAGTCCTTCCAGCTTGTGCCGCAGGGAGCGGCGGGTGGACTGGTAGTCGTCCAGGATCTGCAACCCGGAGTTGTCGCCCGCGTAGCTGGAACCGGAAAATTCGTACTTCGGGGGATAGGTCGTGGCCAGGAAGTCCCGTTCCAGGGCCTCCTCGAACTGGCGGCGCAGCACGAACTGATAGCCCTGAAGCTGGTTGGCCCACTCGCTGCTTTCGGAATCCTTGCCGCCGGCGGTCCAGTCCCGGGCGATCGCCTCCAGGCAGCGGTCCAGGTGGTCCGCCACGCGCGGGACGATCCCGCGCGCCAGTTGCTGGCGCTGCGCATCCGACAAACCGGCCAGTCCCGACCAAAGCTTCGCCGGATCGGCCCCCGGGCCTTCCCGGCCTGTCTGCTCCGTGCCTGCCATTGCTTGGGTGCCCTCGTCTAGCCGCGCGATTGCCCCCGTAAGTTCAACGTGAGGCGCCCCATAGTGTACAGGCGCGGCAAAAGCAGAGCATCCGGGGCAGCTTCCGGCTCAACCCGAGGGAAACACTGATCAACGTGCACGTTCGCGCTCGAGTCGCTTTTGCGTGCGTTTAAAGCGCGGTGACTGCCGTGCAGTCACTCTGCACAAGGGAACCGCAACGCCGCGCCTTGTCTCGGAAAACCTGGGGTACCAACGCGAGTGTGTACCTTGATCAGTGTTCCCCTAGCGCGGTTCAGTCGTCCAGTGGCTGTGCGCCCACCTGCACCATGTCGCCTTCGATGCGCACGGGGAACCGGGTCAGCGGCTCTTCTGCCGGCGGCTCCATGACCTCGCCGGTGCGCAGGCAGAACTGGGCATCGTGCATCGGACAGGTAATGCAGTCGTCGGGGTCGATCTCGCCGTCGGCGATGGGCACATCCTCGTGGGTACAGAGGTTCTCCACCGCGAAGTACTCGCCCCCGAGGTTGAAGATCGCGACCTCGGTATCCGCCGTCTCCACCAGACGATGATCTCCATCCTCGATCGTCCCGACCGGGGCCACGTCAATCCACTGTGTCATTGCGTCTCCATTGAACAATCCGGCTTCCCGGAGCCAGGTATACAGATTCGTTCAGCGGGCGGATGCGCTCAGGGCTGCAGTCGCGGCCGGATCGATCTCGATGCGCCGGCCCTCTTCCGGGTGGTAGGAAAAGCGCCCGACTACGCGCAGGTTCTCGCCCAGGTGGTCGCGGACCGCCGAACCGGGGGTGACCGCCACCCGGTTGATGGCGTCGTCCTCGAGCCAGTAGTGCTCGGGATCGTCGAAGCGGTTCACCACCCCCTCGGTTTCCACCAGCTCGCCGTCGAACGCCGGCGCCGACGCCGCCAGCTGCTCCAGTGTTACCGGCGCCACGCGCTCGCCACCGCAGGCTACCAACAAGGCTGACGCTACCAACCCCAGAATCAGGGCCTTCATCCCCTTCCACACGATCGTTTCTCCCGGCTCCGCTCGCAGCGCGTATTGCGTCCCGACCCGCACAGCCTAACCAAAGGGGCATCCTCCGTGCCGATTCACCCGCGAATAACAGGCTCAAGCGAGACGGTTGGCTGCCGTTACCAACGAATGACGACCCACACACGCACCCGACAGGGACGCTCAAACGCATGAATCCGGCATATCAGAACCGCTCCCGCTCGCCCTCGCGAATGGCCCGGTCCCGGCCGAGCGCCGGCCCTGAGACCACAGGGGCACTGGACTCGCGCGAACGGCGACACCTCGCTCCACGGGAAGACTGGGTGGAGCTGGCGGAGGAGACCCTCAGACTGATCCGGCAACTGCGGGTTTAGGCCCTGCGGCGCGCCGTGCGTTAGCGGGCGTGCTGGGCGAGCCAGCGGTCCAGGGCGTTGCCGAAGGCCTGGCGGTCGCGCGGGCCCAGGGCCGCGGGACCGCCGGTATCCACGCCGCTCCCGCGCAGGGTGTCCATGAAATCGCGCATGCTGAGGCGCTCGCGGATGTTGTCGCGGGTATAGAGCTCGCCGCGCGGATTGAGCGCCTGGCCGCCCTTCTCGATCACCTCCGCGGCCAGCGGGATATCGGCCGTGATGACCAGGTCGCCCGCCGCGAGGCGCCGGACAATCTCGTTGTCGGCCACGTCGAACCCGGCACCCACCTGGATGGAGTCGATCAGCTTGGACGGCGGCGTGCGCATCGGCTGGTTGGCCACCAGGGTCATCGGCGTCCCGGTCCGCTTCGCCGCGCGGAACAGGATTTCCTTGATCACAGCGGGACAGGCGTCCGCATCCACCCAGATCTTCATGGGCCTCCTTCCGGGGCGTTCAATGACGGTTGCGGCACAGGGTATCGGTTCGCGGCGCCTGGCACATTTTTCGCCGCCCGGATTGGCACCCGCACAAGCCACGTGCTATCAGGGACCTGAACAGGAGATACCTGCTCCTGCCTTCAAACAGGGCGTGCGTTCCGGTCGAGCCACGCATCCAACCCGCAAGGAGCATCCCATGGGCATCGAAGTTACCGGCATTCTGGGCCTCGTCTGGCTGCTGATCGTAATTTAGGGAAACACTGATCAATGCACACACTCGCGCTCGAGTCGCTTTTGCGTGGGAACAAGGCGCGGTGACTGCCGTGCAGTCATTCTGCACAAGGGAACCGCAACGCCGTTCGCGCGCAAAAGCGGCCGAGCCCCTGCTGTCAATGGCTTGTGGGGTTGGCACCCCAGGTTCCCCGATCCTGCGTTGCGCCACTTGCGGGTAGAACCACTACCCGCTGCGCACCGCGCCTTGTCTCGGAAAACCTGGGGTGCCAACGCGAGCGTGTGCATTGATCAGTGTTTCCCTAAGCCATCGTGCGCACCGCGCAAAGCCCCGCCGGCCCGGTCGTCAAGTTGCTGTGGATCCTGATCCTGCTGTTCCTGCCGCTTCTGGGACTGATCGCCTGGCTGCTGTTGGGCCCCCGATAGGCGCCCGTCGCGCCCTTCACAGACGGCGCAGAAACTCCGCCAGGTCTACGTCCCGACCCTCCAGTTCGCGTAGCCGCGCAAGCAGCGCTTCCTGGGATCCGAACCGCTCGTGATCAAAGCCCGGGGCATGGGATGTCCGGTGCGGCCCCGGGATACCCGGGTCCGGGTCCGCAGCACGCCAGCCGAAGTCCGGTGGCGGGTCGGACGTCCGCGTATCGGCAGCCGGAACGGCATCCCGCCCCGCAGGGGCCCCCGGGCTCGGCGGATCGGCGGGGCCCAGCGCCTCACCCAACGCGACATCCTCCGCAACCTCGGGGCTGGCCGCCTCTTCCGACGGCGCATCGACCGAAGGCTCAACCCCCTTGATGGCCGGTCGCCCCGTGCGCGCCCGGTACTGCTCGTGCAGGGTGTTCAGGACCTCGGCCAGGGCTTCCGGGTCCGCCACCTCCAGCGCGTTCTCGAAGGCCCGGCGCAACGGGTCCAGGCCCTGGTCGGCATCCACCTCCGGCGGGGGCGTCTCGCCGGCCGGGGAATCCACAGCTTCCTGGACCGCCGTTGTCGGCGGGGCCGTGGCTTGGGATCCGCCATCCCCGGCGGAACCGACAGCGGATCGGGGAGCGGGTGGAGACCCCTCGAGCCGCCCGCGCCAGAAGCGGCTGAAGGCCGCGTCGGGCCCCTGCGGCGGGTCGTCGTCCAGCGCGTTGGCCAGGCGCTGATACGGGCGGACCGACGGATCGCCCTCGGCAAACAGCGCGACCGGATGCTGCAGGGTGACCGCCGTGCGCAGGCTCTCGTCGCGCTGGACGAACCCCAGGAAATCGACCCGCGTATGCAGGTATTTTTCCACCGCGTTGCCGAAGCGCTGGAACACGCTGCGCGCCTCGGCGACGTCCGCGACCATGTTGACGACCACCCGTACATCCAGCGCCTGCCGGCGCAAGGCGAGTTTCAGCAGGGAGAAGGCGTCCGTCAGGGAGGTCGGCTCCGGGGTGAGCACCAGCAGGACCTGATGGCTGGCCGCGAGGAAGTCCAGCGTGGTGTCGCCGATGCCGGCGGCGGTGTCCAGCAACAGGTCGTCGAAATCCGATTCGATGCGCGCCAGCTCCGTGACCAGGCGCTGCTGGTGGGCCTCGGAGAGCTCGGCATATTCGCGGATACCACTGGCGCCCGGGATGATCCGCAGGCCATGGGGCCCTTCCAGGAGGATCTCCTCGATGCCGCATTCCCCGGCCAGCACCTCGGGCAGCCCCCGTTGCGGACGCAGCCCCAGCAGGATGTTGATGTTGGCCAGCCCGGTGTCGCCGTCGAGGATGCACACCCGCCGCCCCCGGCGCGCCAGGGTAATCCCGAGGTTCACCGCGAGGCTGGACTTGCCCACGCCACCCTTGCCACTGGCCACGGCCAGGACCCGTGGCCGCGCCACCGCTGCGGATCGGGGATCCGCCGAGGCACTGCGATCGGACATTGCGGCTCCCTGCATGGCACTCATCGGCATGGATTGAGGAAACCCTGATCGGTAAAGGATGACGGCGAACTCACGGCCGGTCTACCCCGTCCGGTAGCGCGTCCGAATACCGCACAGTATAGTCGGTTATCAAGAGCGGCCCGGCGCGCAGGCGCCACACGGTGCCACCACCGGGTTCGCGGTTCGGGCAACTGAGACGGCGGGTCGGCTACAGCGTCTCCGGGGAACAGCATGGCGAGGGTCAACACGGCAACGGACGCATTACCCAGCCTGCCCCAGGCGCTGATCCCCGTTCTCGATGCCACCCAGGCAGATGAAGCCGATTTCCAGTCCCTCGCCCGCGCCATCCTGCAGGATGCCGGGATGTCCGGCCGCCTGCTGCAGGCCGCCAACTCCCCCTTCTACTACCGCGGCTCGCCCTGCCGCACCATCGACCGCGCCCTGTTCAGCCTGGGCCTGGACACGGTGCGCAGCCTGGCCCTCACCGCGGCGATCCAGCAGCTGTTCGGCGAGTTCGCACCCCGGCATCGCAGCTACCTGCGTGTGATCTGGCGCCGCGCCCTGACCACCGCCAGCCTCGCCCAGGTCCTCGCGACCCTGACCCGCTACCCCCGCCCGGAAGAGGCCTACCTGGCCGGGTTGCTGATCGACATCGGCCGCCTGATCCGGCTTGCCGGAGACGAGGGCCACTACTGGCCCCTGCTGCAGGCGGCGGAGGATGACCCGCACCTGGTGGCCCTGGAACGCGACAGCTTCGGGTGCCACTACGGCGAGCTGGGCGGTGATTGCCTGGAGACCTGGGGCCTCGGCCCTTTCGTGGCCGATGCCGTGCGCTACCACCTGGAGCCGGCCGAACGCGTGCGCGATGCCCACCACCTGGTGAAGCTGGTGAACCTGGCACATGCCATGGCGTGCCTTCCGGCCACCCTCGCGGCCAGCACCGAGGCCACCTGCAACGAAACAGCGCTGGCCGCCGCCGACACGCTGTTCGGCCTGAACGAGGGTCTGGCACGGGCCCTGCGCGAACGGGTGGCCGAAGATGTCCGGCGCATCGCCGGCTCGCTGGAGATCGATCTCGACGCCCCCGCGCCGGGTCCAGAGACGCAGGACGGGCCGGAATCGAACGACCGGGCAGCCGAACGCGCCCTTGGGGCACGGGTACGGGACCTCACCGAACTGGAACGGATCAACGCGGAGATGGCCCGCGCGACCCGCCTGCAGGACCGCTGCCTGGCCGCGCGGCGCACCCTGTTTTTGACCCTGGGCGTGAGCCAGAGCCTGCTGTTTCTGGTCGACGACGACCAGCAGTCGGTCTCCGCCTGGGTAGAGGATGACGAGACACCCGATTTCACCCTGCCGCTGCTGCCCGGGCGCAGCCTGGTCACCGACACCCTGCTGGACCGCGAAATCCTGCGTCACGAGGAGGAAAACGCCGCCGGCCTCCCGGTGATCGACCAGCAGCTGTTCCGCCTGTGCGAGGCGGAACGCCTGTGGAGCTTTCCGCTGCTGGCCGAGGGTCAGCAGCCCGCCGGCGTGCTGATCCTCGGGCTGACGCACGGCCAGGCGGAGGGCCTGGAACCCCGCAGCGACTTCATCCGCTCCCTGACCCGCGAGATCGCACGCGCCCTGACGCAGCCCCGCCCCGAGCCCCGAGACACGGACGCTACCGAACAGCGCATCCGCGAGACCGTGCACGAGGCCGGCAACCCGCTCAGCATCATCCAGAACTACCTGGGCGTGCTGCACCACAAGCTGGGCGCGGAGCACGAGGCCCGCCACGAGCTGGGCCTCATCAAGGACGAGATCGACCGGGTCGGGCGCATCCTGCTGCGCCTGCGCGATCCGGAGGCCGCCGCGACCGGAGAGACCGGACCGGGCTCGCTGAACGCACTGGTGCGCCAGGTCGCGGACATCGTCGACGGATCCCTGTGCCGGACCCGGGGCATCCAGCTCCACCTGGACCTCAGCCCGTCGGACCCGCCGCTGTCCGTGTCGGCGGATCACCTGCGCCAGATCCTGACCAACCTGCTGAAGAACGCCGCGGAGGCGCAGGAGAACGGTGGCGAGATCAGTATCGCCACCCGCGCCCCGACCACGGTCAACGGCCGCCGCGTAGTGCCCTTGTCGGTCACCGACAAGGGACCCGGCCTGCCACCGGCGGTCCAGGCCGCCGCGTTTGCGCCGGTGGCGTCCAGCAAGGGGCCGGGCCATGCCGGCCTCGGGCTCAGCATCGTCAAGCGCCTGACCGAGGAGATCGGTGCGGGCTTCACCTTCACCAGCACAAGCGCCGGGACGCGCTTCGAAATCACCCTGCCCTTGGTCACACAGGGGACAGCGGACGCATCAGGGATGACGCAATCATGACGCCCTGAGGCCTTGATGACCGACCGCGACACGCCGATCGACCCGCAGTCCGTCCGCATCCTGATCGCCGATGACGATCCCGGCCTGCTCGAAAGCCTGCGGGGCCTGCTGAGTCTGGAAGGCTATCCCGTACGCACCGCCCCGGGTGGCGGCGCCGCCATCGAGGCCCTGCGCGAAAAGCACTATGACCTGCTGCTGCTCGATCTCGCCATGCCGGAACTCGACGGTCTCGATGTCCTGCGCTTCATGCAGGCCGCCGGCCTGGAAACCCTGACCGTGGTGGTGAGCGGCAACAGCACCGTGGAGGACGTCGCCGGAGCCCTGCGCGAGGGCGCGCACGACTATCTGAAAAAACCCTACGAACCGGCCGAACTTCTGGCGACCGTACGCAACGCGCTGCAGCACAAGGCGCTGGAAGACGCCAACCGCGCCATGCGCGCGCGTCTGGAGAAATCCGAGCGCCTGCACCGCATGATCGTGAACAACTCGCCCGACATCGTGTTCGTGCTGGATGCGGAACACCGCTTCCGTTTCGTGAACTCGCGCGTCCACGAACTGCTGGGCTATGCCCGTCAGGACCTGCTCGAGTCCTCCATCCTGGACCTGGTCGAACCCGAGGACCGCGACAAGGCCGCGTATTTTTTCGAACAGGCCACCCGCCGCCAGCCCCATATCCGCTCCGTCGAACTCGCCCTGAAACCGGCGCGCCCGTCCCACACCCGGCACTTCTTCGAGGTCGCGGTGTGGCCCAACGGGGCCGGGGACGAAAACGCCGAGGGCCGGCATGAGGCGCTGACCTACGGCACCGCCCGCGACATCACCGAGCGCAAGGAATCCGAGGCCTTCATCAACTTCCAGGCCTACCACGACCTGCTCACTCGCCTGCCCAACCGCGCCCTGTTCCGCGACCGCGTGGATGTGGCTATTTCCCACGCCCATCGCTCCGGCACGCAACTAGCCGTGCTGTTTATCGACCTGAACCGCTTCAAGGTGATCAACGACTCGCTCGGGCACACGGTCGGCGACCGCCTGCTGCAGGGCGTGGCGCAGCGCCTGCAGGGCTGCATCCGCAAGGGGGACACGCTGTCGCGCTTCGGCGGCGACGAGTTCACCCTGCTGATACCGGGTCTGGCCAGCAGCGAGTCCGCCATCCAGGTGGCCGAGAAGATCCTGGAGAGCCTGCAGGCCCCGTTCCAGATCGGCGACCACGAACTGTTCGTCGGCGCCAGCATCGGCATCGCAATCTACCCGGATGCCGGCGACAACCTCGAGGCCCTGATCAAGAACGCGGACATCGCGATGTACCGCGAAAAGAGCACCGGCAAGACCGGGGTGCGCGTGTACAGCCCGGACATGGGCGGCCACCCCCCGCGCCGGCTGCAGCTGGAACAGGACATGCGCCGCGCCCTGGAGCGCGACGAGTTCCATATCCTCTATCAGCCTCAGGTCGACACGGAAACCGGGCAAATGGTCGGCGTCGAGGCGCTGATTCGCTGGGACCACCCGCAACTGGGGCTGCTGGGCCCGGCCGAGTTCATCCCGGTCGCCGAGGACACCCGCCTGATCGTGGATCTCGACCGCCTGACCCTGCGCACCGCCATTCGCGAGGTGCAGCAGCACATGCAGTCGGGCTATCCGGAACTACATTTGGCCGTGAACCTCTCCCCCGTACTGGTGGAGCGCGACGATTTCGTCGAGGACTTCCTGGGCATCCTGGGCGAGGCCGGCTTCCCGCCCGATCTGCTGGAGGTGGAGATCACCGAGAACCTGCTGATGAGCGACACCCCGGACACGGTGCACAAACTGAACCGGCTGGGGGCCGCCGGCGTGCAGATCGCGGTGGACGACTTCGGCACCGGCTACTCGTCCCTCAGCTACCTGCAGAAGCTGCCGATCCATACCCTCAAGATCGATCGCAGCTTCACGCAGACCATCTGCCGCGAGGACGAGGCCTGCATCGTCAACGCGATCATCTCCATGGCGCGCGGCCTGAACATGAATATCGTGGCCGAGGGGGTGGAGACCGACGCCCACCGCGATTACCTGCGCAAGCTGGAGTGTCCGATGATGCAGGGCTTCCTGTTCGGTCAGCCCGCCCCGCTGCACCGCCTGCTGGAGAACGACGCGATCGCGCCCCGGCCCGTAGCCTGTCAGTAGGCCGCGACCACGACCGCCTGCTCGACCTACTCGACCGCGGCCACCTGCGACTCGGTATCCGCCAGGAAGCGGTGCCCCTGGCGCAGGCAGTAGCGCAGCCACTTGTACAGGAACCGGTTGTGCCGCCAGCGACAGACCAGGCCCGGGTGGCCGCTCAGCATCTCCGGGACGGCACCGTCCCCGATGGTCCGGCAGTGCAGCTCCAGCACCTCGGCCTGGCGCGCGTCATGGAACAGGCGCACGCGCATGTCTGGCTGCTCGCGGCGTTCACCCTGATGATCGAACCGGTAGGTGAGGTGCAGCGTGGTGGTATAGCGGGTGCGCTCCAGCACCTCCAGGTACAGATCCAGCGCGCCCGCCACCCGCGAGACCGAACGCACCGGCTGCCGCTCGAGTTCGGGACACAGACGGCGCAGCGCGAGGTAGTTCTCCTCGTACATCTCCATCAGTGCCGCGAAGCTCTCGGGCCTGGGTTCCAGGTGGGACGGGGTCTGACGCTCCAGCAACATGTCGCGCAGTCTAACAGGCCAGGGCGGCTTCGCCGCGAGCGCCAGTAGTGCCAGGCGGGACACCCCCCGGGGTTTTTGGTACCTTCGAATCGACCAACAAGGATCCGCGACCCCATGGACATAAGCGTCGTCACCACCCGGCCCTTTTCCGACCAGAAGCCCGGCACCTCCGGCCTGCGCAAGCGCGTCCGCCAGTTCCGCCAGCCGCACTACCTCGAGAACTACATCCAGAGCATCTTCGACGCCTGTCCCGACCTGAAGGACGGCGAACTGCTCCTGGGTGGCGACGGGCGCTTCCACAACCGCGAGGCGATCCAGCTGATCCTGCGCATGGCCCTGGCCAACGGTGTGAAGAAGGTCGCCGTGGGGCACGCCGGCCTCCTGTCGACCCCGGCCGCATCGCACCTCATCCGCTCGCGCGGGGCGACGGGCGCCCTGATCCTGTCTGCCTCGCACAACCCGGGAGGCCCGGAGGGCGATTTCGGGGTCAAGCTCAACACCGCCAACGGCGGCCCCGCTCCGCCCTCGGTGACCGACGCCATCTTCGAGCAGAGCACCCGCATCCAGCACTACCGCATCGCAAATGGCACCGAGCACGTGGACATCGATCACCTGCACGCCGGACAGCTGGGCGACATGGCCGTCGAGGTGGTCGATCCGGTCGGGACCTATGCCGATTACATGGCCACCCTGTTCGACTTCGAGCGCATCGGCGAACTCCTGCGCTCCGATCACTTCCGCATGCGCTTCGATGCCATGCATGCCGTGACCGGCCCGTATGCCGAGGAGATCCTGGTCAACCGCCTGGGGGCCCCGGCCGAGACCATCCTGCGCGCCGAGCCGCTGGCCGACTTTGGGGGCCGCCACCCGGACCCGAACCTGTCGCACGCGCGGGAGCTGCGCGAGGCCCTGTACGGCCGCGATGCCCCGGATTTTGGCGCCGCCTCGGACGGTGACGGCGACCGCAATATGATCCTCGGCCGGCATTTCTTCGTCACGCCCTCGGACAGCCTCGCGATCATGGCGGCCAACGCCCACCACATCCCGGCATTTGCCGACGGCCTGAAGGGCGTGGCGCGCAGCATGCCTACCAGTCAGGCCGTAGACGTGGTCGCCACAAAGCTGGACCTCCCCTGCTTCGAGACCCCGACCGGCTGGAAATTCTTCGGCAACCTGCTGGACGACGGACGCATCCGGCTGTGCGGCGAGGAAAGTTTCGGCACCAGTTCCGACCACGTGCGCGAAAAGGACGGCCTGTGGGCCGTGCTGTTCTGGCTCAACCTGCTGGCGGCCCGGCGCCAGTCGGTGGAGGAGATCGTGCGCGATCACTGGCGCCAGTACGGACGCCATTACTACACCCGGCACGACTACGAGGCCGTGGAGAGCGACCGCGCCGAACAGGTGATGGCACGCATCCGCGAACAGCTCTCGGTGCTGCCGGGGCAATCCCTGGCCGGCATGCGCGTGGCGCGCGCGGACGACTTCGCCTACCGCGACCCGGTGGACAACAGCCTGACCGAGCACCAGGGCCTGCGCGTGCTGTTCGAGAGCGGTGCCCGCATCGTCTTCCGGCTGTCCGGCACCGGCACCGAGGGCGCCACGCTGCGCCTGTACATCGAGCAGCACGAGACCCATCCGGAACACCTCGATGCCGACCCGCAGGAACTGCTGCGTCCGCTGATCGAGGCCGCCTCCCGGCTCGGCGACATCCCCGGCCTGACCCGCCGCGAGAAACCCGACGTCATCACCTGACCGGGCCCGCGCGGCATGGATATCACCGCCACCCGCATCCGCTGGCGGCACGCCTATGCCTTCGTGCTGGCCGCCACTGCCTCGGCCGTCGGCCTGGGCAACATCTGGAAGTTCCCCTATATCCTGGGCGAGAACGGCGGGGGTGCGTTCCTGCTGGTCTACCTCGCGGCGATTGCCGTAATCGGTATCCCGGTCATGATGGCCGAGGTCATGATCGGCCGGCGCGGGCGCCGGTCACCGGGCTATGCGGCGCTGGCCGTAGCCCGCGAGAGTCGGGCGCACGATGGCTGGCAGATGGTGGGCTGGATCGGGATCCTAGCGTCATTCGTGATCATGGGCTTTTATGTGGTGGTGGCGGGGTGGGTGTTTTCCTACATCCCGCAGGCGGCGGCCGGGGCCTTTTCCCAGGCCGATGGCGAACAGGTACGGGCGGTCTTCGTGGCCACCACCACCTCGGCCAGCGGAATGCTGTCGTGGACGGCCTTCGGGATCGGTGCCACCTTTCTGATCCTCGGCCTGGGGCTGCGCGGCGGCCTGGAACGCGGCGTCAGCGTCCTGATGCCCCTTCTGTTCGCGCTGTTGTTGCTGGCAATGGCCAGCGGCCTGTGGATCGGCGACGTCCGCAGCGCGGCCGCCTTCATGTTTTGGCCCGATTTCGCGGCACTGGAGCCGCGCAGCCTGCTGATCGCCGTCGGTCATGCCTTCTTTACCATGACCCTCGCGGCCGGCGTGCTGATGATGTTCGGGGCCTACCTGCCACAGGAGATCTCGATCGGCGGCACCGCCGCCGGCATCGCAATCGCGGACACCCTGATTGCCCTGACCGCGGGGCTCGCGATCTTTCCCGTTGTATTCGCCTTCGATCTCGATCCCACGGCCGGCCCCGCTCTGATGTTCGAAGCCCTGCCCCTGGCGCTCAGCGCGATCCCGGCCGGCGCGCTCCTGACCGTGCTGTTCTTCGTCATGCTGGGCCTTGCCGCCTTCGGCACGATGATCACCGGCGTTCAGGTCTTCGTGCACCTGCTCCACGAACGTTTCGGGCTTGGGCACTGGTGGGCGTCCCTTACGGCCACGCTGAGCATCGGGGCGTGCAGCCTGATCACCATTTTTTCCTTCAGCGGGGCGGAATGGGCGCAAATCGATATCACGCTACTTGGGCGCGAACTGCCAACGCTTTACCACCTGCTGGAACACACCTCGATCAATATCCTGCTGCCCCTTTCCGGGCTGATGATCGCGGTGTTCGCAGGCTGGGTGGTCCCGGCGCACATCGCGGCGCAGGAGCTGCCGCACCGGCCGCTTGTCCTGGCCACCTGGCGCTGGACCCTGCGTTTCGTGGCCCCCGCCGCACTCCTGCTGCTGTTCTGGCAGCTCTCGTCCTTCGGCAGCCACCTGCCCCGCCTTTAGGGAAATACTGGGGTAACTAACCCAGCAGGGTCTGCAGTCTCTCCACGGCCTCGCGCAGTCGGGTCTCCGACTGGGTATAGGCGATCCGCAGATAGTCGCGCCCGCGGGTCGGGCTGAAATCCGTACCCGGCGTCAGGGCCACGCCGGCCTGGTCGAGAATGCGTGCGCAAAGCGCCTCGGAGTCCGCTCCGTGGGCGGTACAGTCGGCATAGATGTAGAACGCCCCTTCCGGACGGGCCTGGACCGCGAGCCCGAGCCCCGGGAGCGCGTCCAGGAGCACGTCGCGCCGCTGTTCCAGCTCGCGCACCTGCGTCTGCAGCAGTGCCTCGGTCGCCGGGGTGAAGGCCTCCAGTGCCGCCGTCTGGGCCATCGTGGCCGGGGCCACGAACAGGTTCTGCGCCAGGCGGCGCACCGGGTCCACCCAGGTCTCGGGCACCACCATCCAGCCCAGGCGCCAGCCGGTCATCGCGAAGTACTTGGAGAAGGAGTTGATCACCACCACGTCCGGGAAGCCGGCCGCGGCACTGGGCTCGGGGCGGTCAAAGACAATCTGGGCGTAGATCTCGTCCATGATCACCAGCCCGCCGCGTTCGCGCACGACCTCGACGATCGCGGTCAGGCGTTCGCGCGACAGGCAGGTCCCGGTCGGGTTCGCCGGGGAACCCAGCAGCACCGCCCGGGTGTTCGCGTGCCATGCCCCGGCGATGGCCTCGGGCGTCGGCTGGAAGGCATCCTCGGCGTGCACCGGCAGGCCCACGGGCAGCGCGCCACGCGCGGCGACGAACTGCCGGTTGCAGGCGTAGCCCGGGTCTGGCAGCAGGACCTCCTCGCCCGGGTTCACCCCGGCGGCCAGGGCCAGCAGGATCGCCGCCGACGCGCCCGCCGTGATCACGATCCGCTCGGGATCCACATCGGCACCGTGGCGCCGACGGTAGTCGGCGGCCAGTGCCTCGCGCAGCGCGCGGGTCCCGTGGGCGGGGGTGTAGCGCGTATCCCCGGCGGCCAGCGCCGCACGACCGGCGGCAATCACCGGCGGCGGCGTCGGGAAGTCCGGCTCCCCGACCTCCAGATGGATGATATCGCGCCCGTCGCGCTCGGCCTCCTGGGCACGGGCGAGGATGTCCATCACGCGGAACGGCTCGACCACCCTGGCGAATGCCGACAGGTCCGGGTCATGGGCCGGGCTGGCGAAAGGCGCCGAGGTCATCCTCGACTCAGCGGCGCACGTGCCGCATCAGGCGCTTGCGCTTTTGCTGCTGCCGCGGAGTCAGCTTGTTGCGCCGGCCGGCATACGGATTGCGACCGGACCGGAACTCCAGGCGCAGGGGCGTCCCGACCAGCTTGAGGTGCTTGCGGAAGAAGTTTTCCAGGTAGCGCTTGTAGCTGCCCGGCAGAGAATCGGTCTGGTTGCCGTGGACCACGATCACCGGCGGATTCTGCCCGCCCTGATGGGCGTAGCGCAGCTTGATCCGGCGACCGCTGACCATGGGCGGCGCATGCTCCGCCACCGCGGCCTCGAGCAGGCGCGTGAGTTCCGGCGTGGAGACCTTGCGAAAGGCGCTGGCATGCGCCTCGCGCACATCATCCAG
The DNA here is from genome assembly GCF_000377285.1 of Thioalkalivibrio sp. ALE25. Taxonomy (NCBI): domain Bacteria; kingdom Pseudomonadati; phylum Pseudomonadota; class Gammaproteobacteria; order Chromatiales; family Ectothiorhodospiraceae; genus Thioalkalivibrio; species Thioalkalivibrio sp. ALE25. The sequence continues at coordinate 64,476 of NZ_KB897931.1, forward strand.
CAGGTGCCCGACATTGGTGCCGTGCAACGCGGAGATCAGGCGCATGCGGGCGAAGTCGACAAAGCCCAGGCGGCGGTCCAGCTCGTCCCGGATGCGCTCGCGCGCATGGTCCTCCATGCCGTCCCACTTGTTGACCGCCAGCACCAGCGCGCGCCCTGCCTCGATCACCATGCCCAGCAGGTGCGAATCCTGGTCCGACAGCCCGGACTGGGCATCGACCACCAGGATCACCACGTGGGCGGCCTCGATGGCCTGCAGCGTCTTGATCACGCTGAATTTCTCGATCACCTCGTGCACCCGCGCCCGGCGCCGCACACCGGCGGTATCGATCAGGGTGTAGTCGGTGCCGTCACGCTCGAAGGGTACGAAGATGCTGTCGCGGGTGGTCCCGGCGACATCGGTGGCCACCACGCGCTCGTCACCAAGGATGCGGTTGACCAGGGTGGACTTGCCGACATTGGGCCGCCCGACAATCGCCACGCGGATGCCCGGCCAGTCGTCCAGGGCCGCCTGCTGCGAGGCTTCGTCGAGCCCGTCGCTGGACGCCGCTTCACTGGCCTCAACGCCGCCGGCCTCCAGCGCCGCGCGACGCGCCGCCGCCACGTCCTTGCGCACGCCCTGCATCAGGCCCTGGACGCCCCGCCCGTGGGCGGCCGCGATGGCCGTGATCGAGCCCAGACCCAGCGCGTAGAATTCGGCGCTGACGGAGTCGGCATCCAGGCCGTCGGTCTTGTTCACCACCACCCGGGCCTTCACGCCGGCCGCCCGCAGCTGGTCGGCGATGACCTGGTCCTGCGGCGTCAGGCCATCGCGGGCGTCCACCAGGAACAGCACGTGATCGGCCTCGGCCACCGCGCGCCGAGTCTGCTCGGCCATCGCGCGGTCCATTTCCGCGCCCTCGCCCGACAGGCCGCCGGTGTCCACCACCAGGTAGGGGAAATCGCCCACCTTGCCGATCCCGTACTGGCGATCCCGTGTGAGCCCCGCGACATCGGCCACCAGGGCATCACGCGAGCGCGTGAGCTGATTGAACAGGGTGGACTTCCCGACGTTGGGGCGCCCGACCAGCGCGATCACCGGGATCATCGGTGTTCCCGACCCCCGCGGTACCCAGAGGCGGCTGGCCTAAGCGGGCTCACTCGGCGCCCCGGATCGCGGGGTTCACCGCGGTCAGTTGCCCGTTGTCGGTCACCACGTACAGCGTCCCGTTGACCAGCGTCGGGCGGGTCACCACGGAACCCGAGCTCGCGCGCAGCCGCGCGACGATGCGCCCATCCTCGAGATCGATCCAGTGCAGGTAGCCCTCGTAATCGCCGACGATCGCATGCGGTCCCACCACGACCGGCGCCGTGACCCCGCGCAGGCGCAGCCCGTCCATCTGCCACAGGTCGCCGCCACTGCGCGGCTGCAGGCCCCACACGTGGCTCTCGGCATCGGTCACCACCAGCACGTCGGAGTCGGTGTCCACGTCCGCGCCCTGGTAGGACGAGAAATCGCGGGTCCAGAAGAGCTCGCCGGAATTCAGATCCAGCGCGGCCAGACGGCCCTGATAGCTCGCGGCAATGGCCGCACCGCGATACAGCGGGATATGGCCGTCCACGTCCACCATGCGCTCGACCTCGGTGCGACCACTGGGGATGCCCAGCGTGGTCTCCCACAGGACATTGCCGCGATTAAGCCCCAGCATCAACAGGCGCCCGTTGTCGAAACCGGCCAGCACGCGTCCGGAGGTGATCTGCGGGCGCTGGGCGCCGCGCAGGCTCAGCGAGGGCGTGGTCCGCAGCGCGGTCCACTGGGTCGCGCCCGAGGCGGCGTCCAGCGCATGCAGGCGGCCGTCATTGGTGCGCACGACCACCAGCCCGCCAGCGACGTCCGAGACTGCCAGCACCTCGCTGGACAGCGCGGCGCGCCAGCGTTCCCCGCCCCCTTCCAGGTCCACACCGATCGCATAGCCGTCCAGGGTCCCGACCACCGCGAGGTCTTCGCCAACTCCGACACCGGCCGAGACTCGGGCGTCGTCCAGGCGCACCTGCCAGCGCTGGCTGCCACTCTCCGGATTCAGCCCGGAGACACGTCCACTGGCGTCGGTCATCACCACAAGGTCGTCGGTGATCCCCGGGTAGACCTGCCACAGGAAACGCTCGCCGCCGCTGCCCACCGAGCGCGACCACAGCCGTTCCGGCTGTCCCTCCGCCTCGAACTCCGGCAGTTCGGCCGGGGGCTCGGTGGTATCACGCTGCCACAGCCCGCAGGCGCTGAGGGACAGGATCAGGGCGCCGGCAATCAGCAGACGCATGGCCGGACTTGCAAGGTAAGGCACTGACATCGGGCGACAGATCCTCTAAGGAAACAAGGGTTTATGTACGCACTCGCGTTCGTGTCGCGGGTGCGCGCGAACGACGGGCGGCCCAGGAGTCTGTCGGATTCGGGCGATCGTCGCGAGCGTGGCGGGAGAGCGAGTCCATTTTTTCGGTCTCTCGAGGCGCATAGTGGGCACTATGTAACGAGAGAGAGCGGAAAAAGGGGCCGTTCTCCCACGCGCGCAGCCGATCAGTTCCAAGTCCGACAGACTCCGCCCCCCTCATTCAAACGGAAAGCTCTTCGTATTTCAGGCGCAGATATTCGGGGCTGTGGCCCGCGTCCAGGGCCGCCTCGTAATGTTCCCGGGCGCCCTCGCGATCGCCGCGAGCACGGGCGAGATCGCCCTGCAGCTCGCGCTTCAGGCCGTTGAAGGCCTCACTGCGCACATCCGCGAGGGTGGTCTCGGCGTCGTCCAGACGCTCGGCCAGGATCATCTGGCGCGCGAGACGCAGGGTCAGCACCTCGCGGTAGCCCCGATCGGGGGCCGCGTCGCGCGCGGCCTGCAGGGCGCTGATCGCCGTGTCGTGATCGTCCTGGGCAATGGCGACATCCGCGCGGTAGACCCAGGCCAGCGCACGGTATGGCGTGCCCCGGCCCTGCTCGATGATCGCATCGGCCAGTTCCTGGGCGCGATCGGTCTGCCCGGTCTGGCCGGCCACCTGCAGGGCCTGATACATCTCGGAGGCCGCCTGGGCGCGGGTTTCTTCCCGATCGCTCCACCAGTTCCAGCCGAACAGGCCGGCGACCCCGAGGACCAGGCCAGCCACGATCGCAAGGCCGTTGTCCGCCCACCACTGTTTGATGCGTTCGGCTTTTTCTTCGTCGGTGAGATCGCTCATGCTGTTCCTTGTTCTTGCTGGATCCGCGCTGGCGCGGTTACGACCGCTGCGCCAGCGCTGTACGGAGATGATCGGCCAGTGCGGTACGCTCCACGGCTACCTGCTCGCCTCCCTGCGATCTTAACGGCTTCACCGTCACGGTGCCCGCGGCGTGCTCGTCACTCCCGAGGACCAGGGCGTAGTGGGCGCCGAGGCGATCGGCCCGCTTCATCTGCGACTTGAAGCTGCCGCCGCCACAGTGCTGGACCAGGCGCAAGCCGGGCAGCTCGCCACGCAGCGCCTCGGCCAGTTGCAGCGCCGGCCCCACCAGTTCGTCGCCCCCGACGATCAGGTAGGCATCCGGCCCGGGTGCCGCGGGGGCCTCTTCGCGGGCCTCCAGCAACGCCACCAGGCGTTCCAGGCCCATGGCCATGCCGATGGCCGGGGTCCCGCGCCCGCCCAGCTGTTCGACCAGGCCATCGTACCGGCCCCCGGCGCAGACCGTGCCCTGGGCACCGAGATCGTCGGTGATCCACTCGAACACGGTGTGCGTATAGTAATCGAGCCCGCGCACCAGTCGCGGATTGTGCTCGTAGGGGATGCCCAGCGCATCGAGGTGCGCGCACAGGGCATCGAAATGGGCACGGGAGGCCTCGTCGAGGTCGTCCATCAGGCTGGGGGCGTTGACGACGATCGCACGGGTTTCCGGGTGCTTGCTGTCGAGGATGCGCATCGGGTTGTCGTAGAGCCGACGCTGCGCCTCCTCGTCCAGGGCCTCCCGGTGCTGTTCGAAATAGGCGATCAGATGGTCGCGGTACCGGCGGCGGCTTTCCGGCGTCCCCAGGGTGTTCAGCTCCAGGCGCACGTTGGCCAGCCCCAGCATGCGCCACAGGCGCGCGGTCATCGCCAGCATCTCGGCGTCCACATCCGGCCCCGGCAGACCGAAGACCTCGACCCCGACCTGGTGGAACTGGCGGTACCGCCCCTTCTGCGGCCGCTCGTGGCGGAACATCGGCCCCAGATACCACAGCCGCTGCACCTGGTTGTGCAGCAGCCCGTGCTGGATCCCCGCGCGCACGCAACTGGCCGTGCCCTCGGGGCGCAGGCTCAGGCTGTCGCCGTTGCGGTCATCGAAGGTGTACATCTCCTTCTCGACGATGTCCGTGACATCCCCGATGGAACGCTTGAACAGCTCGGTCGCCTCGACGATCGGCATGCGGATTTCATGGTAGCCGTAGCCCTCCAGGACCTCGCGCAGCGTGTCTTCCAGGTGCTGCCAGACGTGAACGGACTCGGGCAGGATGTCGTGCATCCCGCGGATCGACTTGATCGCTTTCATGATGTCTTTTCTTGTACGTGATGGCCGCGCGGGCAGATCCCGCGTCAGCCTTCCAGGTCGAAGCGCGCGGTGCGGTCGCTCCGGATATGCGGCTCGAGATCGACGGGCGTGCCATCCAGTGTCAGCGAGACCCCCTCGGCGTTGCCGAGGATCACACGGCCTGGCAATTCCAGGCGCAGCGTCTCGCGATCCCCCGAACTGAGGACGCCGGTCAGGACGACCTCGTCAGCGGCGTCGCGGATCTCCACCCAGGAGGTTTCGGAGAACTCCAGCACCAGCTCGGCGCCCCCGGCGGTGTCCGCCGGGGCCGGCGACGTCTCGGCCGGAGCCTCGGCCTCCGGCAGCGAGGCGATCTCGGACGCGACCTCGGGCGTGACCGGTTCCTCCGGCACGGCCACGCGCTCGGTCAGGGACTCGGGCGTGATCGCGAGGGTCTGGCCATCCTCGATGCCAGTGTCAGGGGTACTCTCGCCCGACTCGATGGGCTCGGCTTCGGCGGCCTCGGCCGCCGCGCTATCCTCCGCTCCGCCCTCGGTCGGGAGCGCTTCCGGGGGCGCGGCTTCACCATCCGGCACCACGGCCGGTTCCTCGTCCGTCAGCGCCGGATCCGCAAGGCCCTGTACAGCCTCCCGGGCATCCCCAAGGTTGATAGACGGCAGGCCGAGCGCGCCCGTGCGCTCGTTCCAGGCATAGACCCCGAGCCCCAGCAGGGCCACAAGCAGCAACAGTGCCAGCCAGTAGATCCCGCGGCTGCGGCGGCGCCGGCGTGCCCGCGCCGAGGGGGTCGCGACCGCCTGCAGCTCGGGATCCACCAGCCCGTGCTGTTCGAACGACTGGATCCAGGGTCCCGCGTCCACCCCCAGCTCGCGGGCACAGGAGCGCAGGTACCCGCGTACGTAGGCCGGCGGCATGTGATGAAAGCGATTGGCCTCGAGATCTTCCAGTGTGCCGCGCCCGAGGTGGATCCGACTGGCCAGGGTCGCGGTATCGAGGCCCGCGGCCTCGCGGGCACGGCGCAGACTCGCACCGGGCTCGTTCTCGCCCCCGGGCGTCTCTGCCTCGGCCTCGGCGGGCCGGTCGCGCGTGGTCAGGCCGTGCGCGGCCGAGAACGACGGCTCGGGGTCCGGGTCGCTCCCCTCGGTACGCAGGGGGGCGACGTTGGTGGTCGAATCGTCAACGTCCTCGACCCGCCCCAGGTCCGGTTCCTTGTCGCGCGGATCACTCATCCTTCACGCTCCAGACGCCGCAACTCGGTCATCTCGTCGCTGTCCGGATGCTGACGGCTCAGGCGCTCGGCGCAGGCATTGGCCGCGCGGCTGTTGCCCAGCGCGGTTTCGGCCTGATAGCACAGCAGAAGGGTCTCGGCGCTCTCGATACCCTGGCTGTCCAGCCGCTGCAGGAAGGCGCGGGTCTGCATCGGCCGGCCGTCCTGGTAGGTCAGCCGGGCCATCTCCAGCAGCGCGCGGGGATAGCCGGGATTGATCTCCAGCGCTTGACGGAGCTGGCGCTCCGCCTGCTCGGTATCGCCCGCATCGGCGTGGCAGACGCCGGAGTTCATGTAGGCGATGTCGCGGCGGTCATAATCCGGATTGTCGATGGCGCGCGCGAACAGGGCCTGCGCCTCGTCGAATTCCTCGCGGCTGCACAACAACGCCCCCAGGTTGGTCTGGGCGAAGGGGTTGCCCTCGTCACGGCGCAGGGCCCGGCGGTAATGTTCCTCGGCGCGATCCAGCTGGCCCTTGCGCTCGAGGACCGCGGCCATGCCGATATTGGCCAGGGCATCGCCGGGGTCATAGTCCAGCGCCCGACGCAGGTTGCGTTCGGCCTGTTCGAACTCGCCCTCGCGCAGATACCCGATCCCGAGCTCGGCGTGCACCTCGGCGGCCTCCTCGCGCTCGCCGGACACCGGCCGGTCGGCCGTGGCGGCACAGCCCCCCAGCACCAGCGCCAGCGTCAACGCCGCGGCGAGGCGCCAACCCGCGCGTCCCGTCATGAAGCCCTCCGATCCGTCTGTGGCAATTCGGCGTGCAGGCGGAACATGCGCATCCCGCGATTGGTACGGTCCTCGACCTGGCCCACCAGCTGGCCGCAGGCGGCATCGATGTCATCCCCGCGGGTACGCCGCACGGTGGTGACGTAGCCGGCCTTTTGCAGCCGTCGTTCAAAGGCCAGCACATCGGCCTCCCGCGGGCGGTCGAACGGGGCCCCCGGGAACGGATTGAACGGGATCAGGTTGATCTTGCCGGGAATACCGCGCAACAGTCCGGCGAGCTCGTTGGCATGTTCCGGCTGGTCGTTGACCCCGGCCAGCAGCACGTATTCGAAGGTCACGCCGCTGTGGGCATCGGTCGCCTCCACATAGCGGCGACAGCTGTCCAGCAGCTCGGCGATCGGGTACTTGCGGTTGATCGGCACTAGACGGTCGCGCAGCGCATCATTCGGCGCGTGCAGACTGACGGCCAGCGCGACATCCGTGTGTTCGCTCAGACGATCCAGCGCCGGCACCAGACCGGAAGTGGACAGGGTCACGCGCCGCCGGCTCAGGCCGTAGGCGTTGTCGTCGGTCATGAGCTGGCAGGCCGGCACGACCGCGTCGAAGTTGGCCAGCGGCTCGCCCATCCCCATCAGCACCACGTTGCTCACCGCCCGCTTGCGCCCTTCCGGCGCCGGCAGGCGCTGCATGGCCAGCCACACCTGGCCGATGATCTCGGCGCTGGTCAGGTTGCGGTTAAAACCCTGCTGAGCGGTGGAACAGAAGGTGCAGTCGAGCGCGCAGCCGACCTGGGAGGAGATGCACAGCGTGCCGCGCCCGCCCTCGGGGATGAAGACGGTCTCGATGGCATTGCCGTCGGGGAGCCGCAGCACCCACTTGACGGTGCCGTCGGCGGAGGCCTTTTCCAGCCCGATCTCGGGGACGCGGATCTCGGTCTCGCGCGCCAGGCGCTCGCGCAGCTTGCGCGAGACGTCGGTCATCTGCTCGAAGTCGGTGACCCCGCGCTGATGGATCCACTTGACGAGCTGGGTGGCACGAAAACGCGGTTCACCCCACTGCGCCAGCAGCTCGACAAGCTGTTGGTGGCTGTAGCCCAGCAGATTCAGGGGGGTGGAGGATGCGCTTGCCATATCAGGGACCGGTTGGCTCAAGTCCCCTAGTGTACTGTGCCGAAGGGATGCCTGCCTACGGGGCCCGGTGCACGGTGCAACCGGGCCCCGCAGCACATGCGGTGCGGACCGTCTTAGCGGGTGCGCGGGCAGACGCCGTCGTCACCGAAGAAGAAGGCGATCTCGCGCTCGGCGGTCTCCGGGGCATCGGAGCCGTGCACGGCGTTCTCGTCGATGGAGACGGCGAAATCGGCGCGGATGGTGCCCGGGGCCGCTTCCTTCGGGTTGGTCGCGCCCATGATGTCGCGGTTCTTGGCGATGGCGTCCTCGCCTTCGAGGACCTGAACCAGCACCGGGCCGGAGATCATGAACTCAACCAGATCGTTGAAGAACGGGCGTTCCTTGTGCACGTCGTAGAAGCCTTCGGCCTGTTCGCGGCTCAGGTGCATCATGCGCGCGCCAACGACCTTCAGGCCGGCCTTCTCGAAGCGGCCGATGATGTCGCCGATCGCGTTCTTGGCAACGGCGTCGGGCTTGATGATGGAAAGGGTGCGTTCAACGGCCATGGGGCGGCTCTCCTGCTACTGGGTTTGAAGATCGGTCGCCGGGCCCGCCCTGAAAACGAGAGAACCCGCTGAACAGCGGGTTCCCAACGCAAAATCAACGCGGACACAACGTGCGGCGCGTAGTCTAGCGACCTCCCACGCCCACGGCAATCGACCGCGCCAAGACCTTAGTGCACCGCCAGCGTCGTACCGAAGGTCAAAAGCGACTCACAGGAAGATGGGAAGACTGGAAGGAATCATTATGTGTGGCGATCGGGTGGCTCTTGCCGGGGCGAAGCACCGTTGAATTCTTCCAATCTTCAAACCTTCCTGTGAACCGCTCTTGACCTTCAGGGCGCTGATACGAAACCAGGCTTGGGTCTTCAGTCGTCGACGTCGGCCTCGTCCATCCAGGCGGCCTGGATCGCCTCGAGGATGCGCTCGCCGGAGCGGTTGGGGTCATCGTCGAAGTCCGGCAGGTTCATCACCCACTGGCGCAGGTCCACGAAGTTGATGTTGCGCGGGTCGACGTCCGGGTGTTCGTCGGCCAGCTGCATCGCGATTTCCTGGGTATCGGTCCACTTCATCGCCTTTCCCTCGCTCAGTGGTTCTCGGAGACCTGATTGATGGTGTACTTCGGCAGTTCCACCACGAGGTCCGTGTCCGCGACGATCGCCTGGCAGGACAGCCGCGAGTCCGGCTCCAGGCCCCAGGCCTTGTCGAGCATGTCCTCTTCGTCCTCGGTGGCCTCCTCCAGACTGTCCAGCCCCTCGCGCACGTAGACGTGGCAGGTCGTGCAGGCACAGGACTTCTCGCAGGCGTGTTCGATCTCGATCCCGTTTTTCAGGGCGAGATCGCAGATGCTGATGCCCGGCTCGGCCTCGATGGAGGCCCCCTCCGGGCAGATTTCCTCGTGGGGCAGAAAGATTACCTGGGGCATGGTGTCAGTTCCCTGCGTCGTATTCGCTAACGTTGTGTCCGGCGAGCGCGCGCCGGATGCTGTCATTCATGCGCCGCGCGACAAAGGCCTCGGAGGCCTGCTCCACGCGCTTGCGCGCCGCCTCGATGGCGTCGGGGTCGGCCCCCTTCTCGCGTTCGGCGCGCAGGGCGTCGCGCGCCTGCTCGATGGTCTGGCGTTCCGCGGCCTCGAGGTAGCGGTCACCGTCCGTCTCCAGCGCGGCGTCCAGCGCCTCGAGCACGCGGTCGGCCTCGACCTGTTCCTCGCGCAAGCGCCGCGCCTCCATGTCCTCGCGCGCGGAGGAGGCGGAATCGCGCAGCATCTGCTCGATCTCGGAATCGGTCAGGCCGTAGCTCGGCTTGACCTCGATATGCGCCTCCACACCCTGGGTCTGCTCGCGTGCCGTTACGTTCAGCAGGCCGTCGGCGTCCACCTGGAAGGTCACGCGAATGCGCGCAGCGCCCGCGACCATCGGCGGGATGCCCGACAATGTGAACCGGGCGAGCGAGCGGTTGGCATCGACCACATCGCGTTCGCCCTGCACCACGTGCAGCGACATCGCGGTCTGGCCGTCCTTGAAGGTGGTGAACTCCTGCGCCCGCGTGACCGGGATGGTGGTGTTGCGCGGGACGATGAACTCGACCAGCCCGCCCATCGTCTCCAGCCCCAGCGACAGCGGGATCACGTCCAGCAGCACCAGTTCGGTATCCGGCTTGTTGCCGGCGAGGATGTCCGCCTGTTGCGCGGCCCCGATCGCGACCACGCGGTCCGGGTCGATGCCGGCGTGCGGGGTGCGGCCGAAGAAGCCCTCCACCGCCTCGCGCACTGCCGGCATGCGGGTGGAACCACCCACCAGCACCACCTCGTCGATGGCGCCGGGCTCCAGCCCGGCATCCTCCAGCACCTGCCGGCAGGCGGCCATGGTGCGCTCCAGCAACGGCCGCGCCAGCTCCACCAGGGTGTCGCGATCCAGCTCGCCGGACCAGGTGGAGCCGTCGGCGCGCCTGACCTCGACCGGGGTACGCGCGGCATCGGTCAGGGCCTCCTTGGCCTGGCGGGCGGCCAGCAGCACGCGGCGCAGGCGCTGCGGATCGGTCTCGCCGGCCATGCCGGCCTGGTTCAGCAGCCAGTCGGCGATGGCGCGGTCGATATCGTCGCCGCCCAGGGCGGAATCACCGCCGGTCGCCAGCACCTCGAACACCCCGCGGCGCAGCTGCAGGATGGAGATATCGAAGGTACCGCCGCCCAGGTCATAGACGGCAATGGTGTTCTCTTCGCCCTGGTCCAGTCCGTAGGCGACCGCCGCCGCGGTCGGCTCGCTGATCAGGCGGAAGACATTCAGGCCGGCCAGCTGTGCGGCGTCCCGCGTGGCCTGGCGCTGGGCATCGTCGAAGTACGCGGGCACGGTGATCACCACGCCTTCGAGTTCGTCGCCCAAGGTCTCCTCGGCCCGCTGGCGCAGGGTATGCAGGATCTCCGCGGACACCTCCACCGCCGTCTTGTCGCCCGCGGCGGTCTCGATGCGCGGCACGCTGGACTCGCCGGTCTTCAGCCGGAACGGCAGCTCGCCGGACAGCGTGGCGACGTCCGCCGCGCCGCGCCCGATGAGCCTTTTGACCGAGGCGATGGTGTTGTGCGGGTCATCCGCGGCGTGCTCGGCAGCCGCATGCCCCACGCTCACCGCATCCGCGGCATAGTGCACCACCGACGGCAGGATATGCCGACCCTGTTCGTCGGGCAGTGTGTCCGCCTCGCCGCTGCGCACGGTCGCGACCAGCGAGTGGGTCGTGCCAAGGTCGATCCCGGCCGCGAGATGGCGCTGGTGCGGCGCGGACTCGGCTCCGGGTTCGGTGATCTGCAATAACGCCATCGGGTATTCGGCTCCTTCACACGGGCGCGGCGGGTGCTACTTGCCGCGCGCCAGGTTCTGTCGGGTTCGTTTCGTTTCTTCCAGCAGGCGATCGAAGAAGCGCAGCTCCAGCACCCGGTCCTTGGCATCCGGCGCGGGTGCTTCCGGGTCTTTCAGGGCATCCGCGACCTTCGCCCGCGCCTCGGCGCGGGCCTGCGCCAGCTCGGTCGCGACCGCTTCCAGTCCGGCCGCATCCCCGCTCGCCGCGGTCTCCTCCAGGCGTTCACGCCATTCGATCTGCGCCTGGATGAACTCGATGTCCTGACTGGTATCGCGTTCGGGGTCAAAGGCCACCCCGGTCCGCTCCAGCAGGTGCACCGCCCGGCGGTAGTCGTCGCCCAGGATCGCGTAGGCCTCGTTCACGTCGGCCGCCACCGCCGCCGCCATGCGGCGCGCCTGGTCACCCTGGCGCACGAAGCGGTCCGGGTGCAGTTCCGCCTGCAGGCGACGAAAGCGCTCGTCCAGCTGTTGCCGGTCGACCTCGAAGGCCACCGGCAGGTCAAACTGCTCGAATGGGTCGTTCATTGCGTCCCTTGCGACGGGCTTGCAAAAGAAAAGGGGTGGTACGACAGCCACCGGGGACGTATCCCCGGGCAACCGCCATGCACCACCCCGCGTGCGAGGCTCAGTCAGATGCTGAAGCTTTCACCGCAGCCGCACCGGGCCTTCTCGTTCGGGTTGTTGAACTTGAACCCCTCGTTCAGGCCTTCCTTGCCGAAGTCCAGCTCGGTGCCGTCCAGGTACACGAGGGACTTCGGGTTCACGACCATCTTGACGCCACGATCCTCGAAGACCGTGTCGGTCTCCTCGATATCGTCGGCGAACTCCACCACGTAGGCCATGCCGGAGCAGCCGGTCGTCCTGACGCCCAGCCGAACGCCCACACCCTTACCCCGCTTCTCGAGGAAGTTGTGGATGCGTTCGGCCGCGGGTTCGGTCACTGTAATCGCCATAGAGCCCTCAGGCAGATTTCTTCTCGGCTTCCGCGGCCTGGCCGTGGCGCTCCTGGTAGTTCGACACCGCCGCCTTGATGGCGTCCTCGGCCAGCACGGAGCAGTGGATCTTCACCGGCGGCAGGGCCAGCTCTTCGGCGATCTGGGTGTTCTTGATCTGGCTCGCCTCTTCCAGGGTCTTGCCACGCACCCATTCGGTGAGCAGCGAGCTGGAGGCGATCGCCGAGCCGCAGCCGTAGGTCTTGAACTTGGCGTCCTCGATGATGCCCTCGTCGTTGACCTTGATCTGCAGCTTCATCACGTCGCCGCAGGCCGGGGCGCCGACCATGCCGGTGCCGACCGTGTCGTCGTTCTTGTCGAAGCTGCCGACGTTGCGCGGATTTTCATAGTGGTCCAGAACCTTGTCACTGTACGCCATGACCGTTCTCCTGTTGCGTGTGTACGCGTTGCGTTAGTGGTGTCGAGCGGGCCCCTAGTGGGCCGCCCACTCGACGGTGCTCAGATCGATGCCGTCCTGGTACATCTCCCACAGCGGGGAGAGCTCGCGCAGCTTGGCGACCGCGGCGCGCACGATCTCGACCGTATGGTCGATCTCCTCCACGGTGGTGTAGCGACCGATGGAGAAGCGGATCGAGCTGTGTGCCAGCTCGTCGTCGCGGCCCAGTGCGCGCAGCACGTAGGACGGCTCCAGGCTGGCCGAGGTGCAGGCCGAGCCGGAGGACACCGCGATGTCGCGCAGCGCCATGATCAGGCTTTCGCCCTCCACGAAGTTGAACGACACGTTCAGGTTGTGCGCGACACGCTGTTCCTGGTCACCGTTCAGGTAGACCTCTTCCATGCCGTCGAGACCGGCCCAGAGGCGGTCGCGCAGCATGCGCACGCGCTCCAGCTCGGGACCCATCTCGGCACCGGCGATCGCGAACGCCTCGCCCATGCCGACGATCTGGTGCGGCGCCAGCGTGCCGGAGCGCATGCCGCGCTCGTGGCCACCGCCGTGCATCTGGGCCTCGATACGCACCCGCGGCTTGCGCCGCACGAACAGCGCACCGATGCCCTTCGGACCGTAGGTCTTGTGCGCGGAGAAGCTCATCAGGTCTACCGGCAGCTTCGACAGATCGATGGCGACCTTGCCGGTGGACTGCGCGGCGTCCACATGGAACACGATCCCGCGCTCGCGGCACAGGTTGCCGATCGCCTCGATGTCCTGGATGACTCCGATCTCGTTGTTCACGTGCATCACCGAGACCACGATGGTGTCGTCACGCATCGCGTCTTCCAGCTCCTGCATGTCGACCAGGCCGTTTTCCTTCACGCCCAGGTAGGTGACCTCGAAGCCTTCGCGCTCGAGCTGGCGCGTGGTGTCCAGCACAGCCTTGTGCTCGGTCTTCACCGTGATGATGTGCTTGCCCTTGCGCTGGTAGAAGTGCGCCGCGCCCTTGATCGCCAGGTTGTCGGCCTCGGTCGCACCGGAGGTCCAGATGATCTCCTTCGGATCGGCGCCCACCAGCTGGGCCACCTGGCCCCGGGCGTTCTCGACCGCCTTCTCCGCGTTCCAGCCAAAACTGTGGCTGCGCGAGGCCGGGTTCCCGAACAGCCCGTCCTTGGTCAGGCAGCCCGCCATCTTTTCCGCCACGCGCTCGTCGACCGGCGTGGTGGAGGAATAGTCGAGATAGATCGGCAGTTTCAGGTCACTCATGGGGCGTTAGCTCCTCTCCGCGGCCGCCTCGGCGGCCGCATGGCTTTTGTCGGTCGAGGCCTGCAGGGAGGCGCCGTGCATCACGACCTCCTGCACACCGTCTTTTTCCATTTGTTCGCGGTGGCGCTGCAGCACATCCGCCAGCGAGCGGGTACTGAGAAAGTCGTAGACCTGCTGGCTCAGATCGGTCCACAGGTCGTGCGTCAGGCAGCGCGAATCGGAATTGCAATTGGCCTTGCCACCGCAGCGGGTCACGTCCACCGGCTCGTCCACCGCCACCACGATATCGGCGACGCTGATGCCCTCCGGATCCCGGCTCAGGGCATAGCCTCCGCCCGGACCGCGGCTGCTGTTCACCAGCCCCTTGCGGCGCAGCCTGGAAAAGAGCTGCTCCAGATAGGACAATGAGAGCTTCTGCCGGCGCGCCACCTCGGCCAGGGATACCGGCCCGTTGCGGGTGTGCATCGCCACATCCAGCATGGCGGTCACGGCGTAGCGGCCTTTGGTCGTCAGTTTCATGGTTGAGTGCACTTGTCGGTCATTTGCCGGCAAGCTTAGCAATACCTGACAAAAACGATCAAGTATTCCCCTGCTGTTTACGTTCTTGTTCGCTCGTGGCAGCTCCCGGGACCTCGCATTCGTCCGGCTCCAGGCCCTCCAGATCGCAGGCCTCCAGCGGGCCGGAATCGTCTTCGCCCAGGGCCTCGCCCGGGTCGATCCCGGCGCGCTTGAGCGCCTGGCAGGCCCGCTCCATGCGTTCGTCCAGGTCGTGCACCCGCTGCACGATACGGTGGATCGCGTTGGCCACCGGGTCGGGCATGTCGCGCGACAGGCCGTAGGCATCGAAGCCCATGCGGTCGGCCATCTGCTGGAATCGCGGATCGGGCTCGGGCCGTGGCCCGATGACCCGGGCCGGGATGCCGACCGCGGTCGCATCGGCCGGCACGTCCTTCAGGACCACCGCGTTGGAGCCGATGCGCGCATGGTCGCCAACGTGGATCGGGCCCAACAGCTTGGCACCCGCCCCGATGACCACCTCGTTGCCGAGCGTCGGGTGGCGCTTGCCCCCCTCCCAGGTCGTGCCGCCCAGGGTGACCTGGTGATAGATCGTGCAGTCGTCGCCCACCTCGGCGGTCTCGCCGATCACCACGCCCATGCCGTGGTCGATGAAGAAGCGCCGGCCAATGGTCGCACCGGGATGGATCTCGATGCCGGTGAGCCAGCGGCTGAAGTTGCCGACCACCCGGCCCAGCCAGCGCAGGCGATGCGTCCACAGCCAGTGCGCGAGGCGGTGATACCACAGGGCATGCAGCCCGGGGTACGCGGTCAGCACCTCGAAGGCGTTGCGTGCCGCCGGGTCGCGGTCAAACACGCAGCGAATGTCCTCGCGCATCCTGTCAAACATCGGCCGGCCTCATTCCTGAGTCTTGCACTAAGGTATCACGCGCCCCGCGCGCGCCCTCAGCGGCCCCTTTCCGTGTGCGTCAATATACCGCGCAGCATGCGCACCTCGCTGGCGCTCAGGCCGGCCCGCAGATACAGGTGGCGCAGGCGGCGCATCAGGTGGCGCGGGTTGTCCGGATCGAGCACATCGATGGTGGTCAGGGCCTGCTCGAAATGCCGGAACAGCCCCTCCATCTCCGCCTGGGTCGCGGGCGGGTCCCGCTCCACCCCGGTCGGCTCGGCTCCGGACACGGCGGGTGCTTCGCCATTCAGCGCCGCCATGCGCAGCGCGTAGGTCATAACCTGAACGCTGCCGGCCAGATTCAGGGAGCTGAAATCGGGGACGGTGGGTATCTGCACAAAGGCATTGCAATGATCGAGTTCGGCGTTGGTCAGACCGCTGTGCTCGCGGCCAAAGACCAGGGCCACCGGCCCCTCGGCGGCGTTTCCCAGCGCCTGCCCGGCCGCGACATCGGGGCCCAGGACCGGCACCGAGTGGGTGCGCAGACGGGCGCTGGTCCCCACCACCCAGACACAGTCGCGGATCGCGGCGGCGAGATCCTCGACCACGCGCGCACCCGCCAGCAGATCGTCCGCGCCCGAGGCCAGCGCCGTCGCGTCGGCATGCGGGAACCGCTCCGGCGCTACCAGCACGAGGTCGGTCACCCCCATGGCCTTCATCGCACGTGCGGCGGAACCGATGTTGCCCGGGTGCGTCGTGCCCACCAGCACGACCCGCACCCGACCGAGGCGTTCTTCCATTCCCGGGGCCCTGTATTGAACGGTGCGGGATTGTACACGCGCACGGTCACGACTTCCCAAGAAAGAGCCGCTTGTGTATTGTTCGCGGCCTTCCCGCGGCGCGCCACAGGCGCCCGCCGGACACCCCGCAGAACACCAGGAGACCCCCATGCACCCCATGCTGAACACGGCGGTATCGGCGGCCCGCGAGGCCGGACGCATCACCACCCGCGCCTGGGGCCGGCCGGATCGCATGAATACCCGCGAGAAGGCCCGCAACGACTGGGTTTCGGACGTCGACCTCTCGGCGGAACAGGCGATCGTGCAGACCCTGCGCCGCGCCTACCCCGATCACGCGATCATGGCCGAGGAAGGCGGCGAGCAAAGCGGTGCCGATGCCGATTTCGTCTGGATCATCGACCCGCTGGACGGCACCACCAACTACCTGCGCGAGATCCCGCAGTACGGCATCTCCATCGCGCTGAAGCACAAGGGACGGCTGGAACAGGCGGTGGTCTACGACCCGCTGAAGGAAGAGCTCTTTACCGCCACCCGAGGTGCCGGTGCCTTCCTCAACAGCCGCCGCATCCGGGTCTCCGAGCGCAAGGACCTCAACGGCGCGCTTCTGGGTACCGGCATCCCGTTTCGCGAGGGCCAGGACCTGGAGCGCTACCTCAGCAGCCTGCGCCACCTGATCCCGGGCACGGCCGGCGTGCGCCGCCCGGGCTCGGCCGCGCTGGATCTGGCCTGGGTCGCCTGCGGGCGCTTCGACGGCTTCTGGGAGATGGGCCTCCAGCCCTGGGACATGGCCGCGGGCCTGCTGCTGGTGCAGGAAGCCGGCGGCGTGGTCAGCGACTGGCAGGGCAACCCGGACGTGATGCGCCGCGGCGACGTCGTCGCCGGCAACCCCAAGGTCCTCAAGGCGATGCTCCAGCGCCTGCACAAGGCCGAAAAGGAAGCCTCCGCCCGCTCCGACGCCTGAAGGGCCTGTTGGGTCACCACGAAGCACACGAAGGCACGAAGAAGGTCAGATGCGACTAACAGGAAGGTTAGAAGATCGGAAGGAATTTAGTTTGGATGAATGACCCCGGAAACGGGCAAATCGCCACCAGAAATCGTTCCTTCCAGCCTTCCCTTCTTCCTGTTAACCGCCCTTGACCTTCTCCGTGTCCTCTGTGCGCTCTGTGGTAATACAGCCCTTCAGCGATCGCGCTGCTGCAGCCAGAGGATCAGGCGGGCGTGGTGGTGCGGGTCGGACTCGATGGCGCGCCCCGGGCGCAGGTCGTATTCCGCGAACGCCGCATCCACCGCCTCGCTGGCATCACGCCACTCCGCGCTGAGACGGAAGATCAGGGTCGTCGGCGACGGCCGGTGCACCGCCGGATGGAAGCGCTGCGAGATCATCCCCGGCAGCGGCGGCTCCGGCTCCGAGCGGAAGCCGTCGTCATCGCGGAAGCGTTCCCAGGCCGCCTCCAGCAATGCCAGCGCCGGCCCCTGCTCGCCCTCGCCCGTGGCGGCCTTCCAGTCCCGCAGGCCGCGCGCGACAAAGGCGTAATCATTCAGCGTGGCCGTCCCGGCCTGATCCGCGGGCAGCCCCATCAGCGTGGGCAATTGGTCGGGATCGGAAGCGACCTCCAGCAGCCAGCCGTGCACCGCCGCACCCGCCTCGCGGAAGCGCTCGTCATGCTGCGCCCCCTCCGCAAGGGCGGAGAGCAGCAGGCCATGCGCCCCGGTCAGGACCTTCTCGTCCCGCGGCAGGCCGCGCGCCTCGCGCGCCCGGATCAGCATCTCGCGCCCGGCGTTCACCTGCTCGCGAACCTCCGCCTCGTCCAGGTCAAAGCGCTCCACCAGGGCCTCGACCCCCGCGCCGCGCCGGGGCAGGTAGCCGAGATCGAACACGGAACTCCCCTCCATGCCGAACCAAGCGCGCACCAGGTCCGGGTAGTCATGGTCCGCCAGCGCGGACTCCAGATCCGCCTCGGGCCACAGGTAGGCACCCCCCTCACGCCCTTCCTCGTCGACCGCCGACAGGCTGGAGGCGAACCCGCGGAAACCACCCTCGGCGGTATCTGCCTGCTCGCCGGTCTCGTCCTCGCGCAGGGCCATGTCGCGCTTGACGAAGTCGAGGTTCTCCAGCCCCAGCTCGATCCAGTCTTCGCGACCGAAATGCTCACCGGCCCGTAGATACAAAAGCGCGAGCTGGGCCTGATCCTCCAGCATCACCTCGAAGTGGGGCTCGTTCCAGTCCGGCGACTCGGAATAGCGGAAGAAACCTCCCCCCAGCACGTCGCGCAGACCGGAGTGGGCCATCTCGTCGAGCGTGATTTCCAGGAACTCGCCGACCCAGCCAGGCGCGGTGCCCGCCTGCACGGCCTCCAGCATCGCGTGCAGATACGGCGAATGCGGGAACTTGGTGGAGCTGCCGAACCCGCCCTGCAGGTCGTCGGCCTCGCGCTCCAGGCGACTCCACAACACCTGCGGCAGGCGGCCGGCACGGCTTTCCGACAGGGGCTCCTCGCCCGCACGCAGTTGCTGGGTCAGCTCGTCACTGCCGCGCCGCGCCAGATCGACCAGCCGGTCGTAGTCCGCCTCCAGGCGTTCGGTAATGCCGTCGAGGAACTCGGCGAACTGATCGCGCGGGGCATAGACCACGCCGGTCAGGGCATGCCCCTGGGGCGTAACCACCACGTTGAGCGGCCAGCCCGCGCTCCCGGCGGTGGCGCGCTGAAACTCCAGCAGGTAGCTGTCCAGCGCCCCGTCGACCTCGCGATCGACCTTCACCGGGATGAAATTCTCGTTCAGCCGCTCGGCAATGCCCTCGTCCTGGAAGCTCTCTTCCTGCATGACATGGCAGTAGAAGCAGGAGTAGTAACCGCTGGAGATCAACAGCGGCCGCCGCTCCTCCCTGGCCTGTTCCAGCAGGGCCGGATCCCAGGCCCGCCACTGGACGGGGTCGTCCGTGTGCAGCCGGAGGTAGGGCGAGATGCTGTCGGCCATCTCGGGGTTGGCCTGCGCCACGCCGGGCATCGCGAGGGCTACGACCAGCAGCGAAACAACCAGACCGGCCCGGCGATTTTCCGGCGTTGCAAACATGTGACCCTCCAGCAGCATCTAGAAAAGGTTGCTACCCTTTGGGACGCGAAGACCGGAAAGGTTCATCCCTGCAGCCCAATGGTCTCCGCGGATCGCATCCGGGATCCGGCACTTGTACATGCGCTGTATAAATGTCGTACAATTTATTCATGGCGAGCGCAACGCACATCGAACTTCAAGACGAAGAAGGCCTGTACCCGATCCGGCACGTGTGCGCGGAGACGGGCATTAACGACGTGACGCTGCGCGCCTGGGAGCGTCGCTACGGGCTCATTCGTCCCATGCGCACGCCCAAGGGCCATCGGCTCTACAGCCCCGGCGATATCGCCCGCATCAAGCGGATCATGGAATTGCTGGACCAGGGCATCCCGGTCTCCCAGGTCCACCGGGTTCTGGACGACGAACCCGCAGCCGCCACCCCCCGCCCGGATCCGGACGCGACCGAAGACGCCCCGGACACCACCACAAAGCCCCGGCATCGCGACAGCCCCGGCCCCGGGATCGCACCCCACACCATGGATCCGGTCGCCGAGGCACTGTACGACTCGGTCACGGATCTGGATGCAGGGGAGCTGGATCGCGTCTACGCCCGGCTGGTCATGCGCCACGGCTGGAATGGCGTGCACGAAAGCGCCTTCCTCGAGGTGTACCGCCGCCTGCGCGAGGAATCCCGTCACAATGCCGAGGGCGAGGTCCGCCTGGCGGTGTTCGCCGCCTGGGCCACGGCCGCATTCGCGGACCAGCTGCGCTCGGCCACGCGCGCCTGCGACGACCCGTCCTACCCCTGTCTGGTCCTGGGCGGCGGGCACCAGCAGGTCGGCGGACTGCTGCTGCAGCTTGCCTGCGCCCGCCACGGCCTGAAGACCCTGCCCCTGTTCGACGCCACCAGCCCCGAGGGTCTGGAGACGCTGATGCGCCGTCTGCGTGCCCCGGCGCTGATCATCCATGGTTCCTCGCAGTTGATGCGCAGCCCCGAACTGCCCCGGGTGGAGGCCATCCTCAACCAAGCCGGACCGCCCTGCTACCTTGCCGGCTCGGCCGCGCTGGAGCTTTCCAAGGTCAAGCACGGCCGCACGGTGGAGGTTCTGCCCGGACCGCCGCTGGAGGCCGCCGCACGACTCTCCCGGCACCTGCCCCAGTAGCCGCCGCGCGCGCCTCCCGGCTCAGTGGCCACCACCGCCGCGTCCGTGCGCACCCTCCTGGTTGTGCTCGGCGACCAGCTCGCCCCCGACCACCCGGTTCTGCAGGAGCTGGACCCCGACCGGGATGCCGTGTGGATGGCCGAGGTGGCCCACGAATCCCGCCACGTCCTCTCGCATGCGGCCCGCACCACCCTGTTCCTGTCGGCGATGCGCCACTTCGCCCGGCAGCTCCGCAAGGCAGGCCTGAGCGTTCACTATCGCCATCTCGGGGAGCACCCCGAGCCAACCCTGGGCGAGGCCCTGGACACCGACCTGGAACGGCTCCAGCCGACCCGGGTGATCGTCCTCCAGCCGGGGGAACATCGTGTATGCCGTCAGCTTGAGGCCACCTGCCGCACCCGGGGCGTGCCACTGGAGGTCCGCGAGGATCCCTGCTTCCTGGTATCGCAGACGACCTTCGAGCAATGGGCCGGGACGCGCAAGCAGCTGCGCATGGAGTACTTCTACCGCCAGCAGCGAGCCGCCCTGGGCATCCTGATGAATGGCGACGAACCCGCCGGCGGACAGTGGAACTTTGACGCCGACAACCGCGGACATTTCGGCCGGGACGGGCCCGGCCTGCTGCCGCCCCCCGTCGCCTTCGAACCCGACAAGATCACGCGCGAATGCCGGGATGCCGTCGCCCGGTATCTGCCGGAACTGGCGGGCCAGACGGATGCGTTCGACTGGCCGGTCACCCCGGAACAGGCACAACAGGCCCTGGCCGACTTCATCCAGCACCGCCTGCCCCTGTTCGGCACCTATCAGGACGCGATGTGGACCGACCAGCCGTGGCTCTATCACGCCCGCCTGTCCGCCGCGCTCAACCTGCACCTGATCCATCCGCGCTCGGTGATCGACGCGGCGGAACAGGCCTGGCGCGACGGCCATGCGCCGCTCCCCGCGGTCGAGGGGTTCATCCGGCAGATCCTCGGCTGGCGCGAATACGTGCGCGGGCTGTACTTCCACTTTGGCGAGGCCTGGCACGAATGGAACGCCCTGGAGGCGGAGCAGCCGCTGCCGGCCCTCTACTGGGACGCCGACACCTCCATGCAGTGCCTGCACCAGGCCGTGGGCCAGACCCTGAAACGCGGTTATGCGCACCATATCCAGCGACTAATGGTCACCGGGCTGTTCGCCCAGCTCCTGGGCATGCGCCCGGCCGAGATCCATGCCTGGTATCTGGGTATCTACGTCGATGCCGTGGAGTGGGTGGAACTCCCCAACGTGGTCGGCATGTCGCAGTATGCCGACGGCGGCCGCATGGCCTCCAAGCCGTACGTCGCCACCGGCCGCTACATTCAGCGCATGAGCAACTACTGCCGGCACTGCCCGTTCGACCCGGCCGAGGCCCTCGGCGCGAAGGCCTGTCCGTTCACCACGCTTTACTGGGACTTCCTCGACCGTCACCGCGAGCGGTTCGCCCGCCACCCGCGCACCGCGCTGCAGTGGAAGCACCTCGAGAAGATGGACCCCGAACGCCTGGAGGCCATCCGCGCCCAGGCCCGCCACATCCGCGACACACTCGCGCAGGGAGACCGTATCTGATGCCGCGCCCCGGCCCCACCCTCGTCTGGCTGCGCCGCGACCTGCGCCTGGCCGACCAGCCTGCCCTGCACGCCGCCAGCGAGCGCGGCGGGCCGGTCATCCCGGTGTTCATCCATGCCCCGGAGGACGAGGCGCCCTGGCAACCGGGGGCCGCATCCCGCTGGTGGATGCACCACAGCCTGCAGGCCCTGGACCAGGACCTTTGCAAGAACGGTTCGCGCCTGATCCTGCGCGCCGGCCCCGCCCTTGACACCGTGCGGACCCTGGTACGCGAGACCGGTGCCACTGCCGTCTACTGGAACCGCCTGTACGAGCCCGCCCGGGTCCTGCGCGACCCGGAGATCAAGGCCGGCCTGCGCGCCGATGGCCTCGAAGTCCACAGCTTCAATGCCCACCTGCTGGTCGAGCCCTGGGAGGTCGAAACCGGCCAGGGCCGGCCCTACAAGGTCTTCACCCCATTCTGGAAGGCCTGCCTGCACCGCGGCATTGATCGCGACCCGCTGCCCGCGCCCAACGACCTGCCGCCCCCCGATGCCTGGCCCGCCAGCCTGCGCCCGGAAGACCTCGGACTCCTGCCCGAGATCGACTGGGCCGGGGGCCTGCGCGCCGCCTGGACGCCCGGGGAGGACGCGGCCCACCAGCGGCTGACGCAATTCCTCGACGGCGCGCTGCACGCCTACGCCAGCGAACGCGACCGCCCGGACCATGACGGTACCTCGCGCCTGTCACCGCATCTGCACTTCGGCGAGCTCTCCCCGCGCCAGATCCTGCGCGCCCTGCGCCAAACCGGCCTGCATCCGGACCACGGAGGACCCGAGGCCTTCGTGCGCGAGCTCGGCTGGCGCGACTTCGCCCATCACGTGCTCTATCACTTCCCGCACACCCCGGAACGACCGCTGAACCCGCGCTTCGAGGCCTTCCCCTGGCGCGAGGACGCGGCGGACCTGCGCGCCTGGCAGCAGGGCCGCACTGGGCTCCCGATCGTCGATGCCGCCATGCACCAGTTGTGGGAGACCGGCTGGATGCACAACCGCCTGCGCATGGTGGTCGGCTCCTTCCTGACCAAGAACCTGCGCCTGCACTGGCAGCATGGCGCGCACTGGTTCTGGGACACCCTGGTGGATGCCGACCTCGCCGCCAACACCCTGGGCTGGCAGTGGGCCGGAGGCTGCGGCGCCGATGCCGCGCCCTACTTTCGCGTGTTCAACCCGCAAACCCAGGGCGAACGCCACGACCCCGACGGCGCCTTCGTGCGCCGCTTCGTCCCCGTACTCAAGGACGTCGAAACGCGGTATATTCACGCGCCCGGCGCCGGCGGCGCACGCGGCTATCCGGCCCCCATCGTGGACCTGAAAGCCAGCCGCCAGGCCGCACTCGAGGCCTTCCAGGCCATCAAAGACCACTGATCGAAACAGGCCCCTACCATGAGCTTCTCCGAACAGAACCTGCAGTACCCCAAGGACGTGAGCTACAACTTCAGCCGCTACGACGACACCACCCCGGTACGCGTCACCCACGAGGGCAAGCGCTTCATCGGCCAGCTGCTGAACCACGAGGCTCCCTACCGTATCCGCGTAACCGAGGAGGTCGTCAGCCCGGGCGCCTCGCGCTTCATCCCGGTACGCGAGATCCAGGTCCAGACCCTCGAAGCGGTGGAATATCTGCACAACGGCCACCACGGGCACTGAACCACTGCCGACGGCCGCGCCCGACTCCGGGCGCGGCCGCTCCCCCGGCGTCGACCCGACATCGCTGCACGCAGCGCGCGCGGGACTGCTACTCTCGTAACAGGACCTCCGCCAAAAGGGACGACTGCCATGCACCGCTTACTTGCATCTTTCCTGCTTGGTGCCCTGCTGCTCCCCGGCCTGGCACTCGCCGACAAACCCGGCGATCAGCGTGCCATTGCCGGCATGGACACCGGGCGCATCCTCTGGGACATCACCATCGGCGAACCCGACCGGCTGATCGCCCGCCTGAGCGTGATCCGCGAGACCTACGACGACATGCAGCGCCAGGGCCTGGAGCCGGAGATGGTGTTTGCCTTCCGGGGCGGCGCGGCGGGGCTGATCGCCCGCTCTACCGACCACCTCGATATCGAGGACGTCTCCGCCGTGCGCCATATCCACGAACGGCTGGAGGGCCTGCTGGAACTGGACGGCATCCACATGGAGGCCTGCAGCATTGCCACGCGGCGCTTCGACCTCGAACAGGACGACCTGCTGCCCGGGATTCACCTGGTCGGCAACACGTTCCTCTCGATCATGGGCTACGAAAACCAGGGCTATGCAACCATCCGCATTGACTGACCCCGGCCGCGGAATGCCGGTACAATCAACCCGGACGGAGATGGGGCCCGCCCCTGCACCGCAAATGCGGCGGCGGCCCGGTACACGAACGCCCTGACCGGATCGCGGAAGGCCACAAACGGCCGCTGACGAAGAAGACGGGAGACCTGCTTGGCGCATATGGAAATCACGACCTTCGGCACCGTCGGCGTGCGCGTGGAGGACCGTGACATACCCGCTCTCTCCGGGACGAAACTCGGCCTGCTCCTCACCTATGTGGCGGCCGAGAGCCCGCGGCGTATCCCGCGCGAGGAACTGGCCCGCCTGTTCTGGCCCGACCTGGACGCCGACAGCGCCCGGGTCAACCTGCGCCAGGGCCTGTTCCAGCTGCGTCGCCAGCTACCCGCCGGCGACCCGCCCCTGCTCGACACGACGCCCCGCTATGTGCGCTTCCAGCCGCAAGCGGACTCGCGCATCGACTTCCTCACCCTGCAGCGTGCGCGCTCCGAGCGCCGCACGACCGAGGGGCGGGAGACCACGGCACCCCCGCCGGACCTGGCCATTGTGTGCGAGTACCGCGGACACTTCCTCGAGGGCCTGCGCGCCCTGCAGGACCTGCCGGAACTATCCGCCTGGGCCCAGTCCCAGCGCGACCATCACTGGCAGAATCTTCTGGTCTTCATCGGCCACAATCTCCCCGAACTCGCCAAGCCCAACGAGGGCGAACCCCTGCTGGCCGAGCTCCACCGCCTGCTGGCCATGGAGCCCCACGACGAGACCCTGCACCACCTCCTGATGAAGGCCCTGGCGGCCAGCGGCCACCCCAAGCGCGCGCTCGAGCACTATGCCCACCTGGAGGCCGAGGCCGGCAAGCCCCCGGGCGAACTGCTGGCGCGCACGCGCGAGGAAATCCTGGGCGCCGAACGCGCCGAGGCCAGCCATCAGCACGCCAGCCCCGAGGATGCCGAGCCCGCCACCCTGCGCCCCGAACGCCGTCGGGTCACGGTCGTGGCCTGCCATGTACAGCCCGATGCCGACGCCGACATCGAGATCCAGCAGCAACAGGTCAACCGCACGCTGGAGCATGTCGACTTCGTCCTGTTGAGCCACCACGGCCATGTCGTGCCCTCGCCCGGCCATGGCCTGCTCGCCTATTTCGGCTATCCCGCCGGACGCGAAGAGGCGACGGTAGACGCCGTGCATGCCGCCTGGCAGGCGCTGGAGAGCGCCCCCGGTGACTGCCAACTGCGCCTCGCCGTGGATACCGACCTGATCGTCACCGGCGCCGACCCGGATCTGCCCGACCCCGCCGGCCAGCTCACCGCCCGCGTACACGAGTGCGCCCAGCGCGCCGACCCCGGCACCCTGCGCGTCAGCGCACCCACCCATGCCCGCGTGTCCGGCTACTTCAGCTTCCGCGAGGCGGAGGACGGCACGGGCGCCTACCGCGTCACCGGCGATCCCGGTCCGCTGGACCGCGTGGATGCCCAGACCCTGCGTGGCCTGACGCCGCTGACCGGCCGCAGCCCGGAACTGCAGGCACTGCGTAGCCACTGGGATCAGGTGCTCGACCGCGACGAGGTCCGCTTCGTGCTGGTTCAGGGCGAGGCCGGTCTGGGCAAGAGCCGCCTGGCCCGCGGGCTCGATCTCCAGGTCCGCGGCCAGGCCCGCTCACGCTACCTGCTCAAGTGCCGCGAAGACCGCGCCCGCCAGCTCCTGGCCCCGGTACGCCAGGCCTTCGCCACCTGGATGGGACACGACACCCTGCGCGATGCCCGGAAGCGCCGACTCGCCGGCGCCCTCAAGCATGCCGGGGTCGCCCCGGAGCTTGCGCCACGCCTGGCCCACTGGCTCACCCATCCGGACGCCGACGGTCCCGAAAGCCTCGCCCACGAAGGGCTGGACCGCGACCGCATCATCGACACCCTGGTCGAACTGGTGCAGCGGCGCGCCGCCCACGGTCCGACCCTCCTGATCTGCGACGATCTCCACTGGATGGACTCGGGCACGGCGGAGTTCCTGCGCCGGCTGTACCAGCGCCTGCAGCACCAGCCCCTGATGGCCATCCTGACCGCGCGCATGAGCTTCCGCTCCTCCTGGCGCGATCTCTCGCTGCAGCACATCCGCCTGCACGGCCTGGACGATGCCGCCGCCCGCGACCTGGTCGATCGCCTGGACCCCCACGGCCGCCTGGCCAGCGGCCTGCGCGACCAGCTGGTCGAACGCGGCGAAGGCGTGCCGCTGTTCCTCGAGGAACTCACGCGGTATGCCCTGGAGGCTGCCCGCAGCGGTCAGCTCCCGGACACCCTGCCACCCGGTCTCTCCAACCTGCTGGTCGCACGCCTGGAACAGCTGGGCAGCGCCCGGGAACTGGCCCACTCGGCCGCAGTCATCGGCCGCGACTTCGATACCCGCATCCTCAGCCGACTGCGTGGTCAACCCGCCGACACCATCCGGCGGCAGCTGACCCGGCTGACCGGAAAGGGATTCATCGAACCCGCCGGCATGGTGGATGGCGTGCGCTATCGCTTCCGCCACGCCCTGTTCCGTCAGGCGGCCTACGAGTCGATGCTGCTGAGTGAACGCACGCGCCTGCACGGCCAGCTGGCCGACCTGATGCAGGAAGACGGCGAGAACGGCATGCAGACCGCGGACTGGGGCCGCATCGCCAGCCACCTCTACCATGCCGCTCGCTACCCCGAGGCGGCCAGCGCCTGGCTGCATGCCGGCGAGGCGGCGTTCGCGCGCGGCCTCCTGCCCGAGGCCTCGCACTACTTCGAGGATGCCCTGGCCTGCCTGGAGCGCCATCCGGCAGCTCACAAGGAACATGAGCCGACGGATTTGGAACACAACACGCTGCGCGCCCTCGGCGGGCTCGGCGCGTCCAATCTGGCCCTGCTGGGCTATGGCTCACGCACGGTCAATGACATCTTCGAACGGGCCATGCACCTGACCGCGCCGGAGCAGGATCCGGTGCAGTACTTCCGCGTGCTGTGGGGTTTGTGGCACGGCGCCGGCTCCTGGCATGGCTTCACCGAGGCCCACCGTCTCGCCGGGGAGATGGAACAGCTCGCCGAGCGATCCGGCGACCGCCTGCTGCGGATCGCCGCCCATTACGTACAGGGCAACACCCACTTCTGGACCGGTCGCTTCGCCGAGGCCCTGGAACATCAGACCCGGGCGGTGGAGCTCTATCGCGAGGAAGACCACGCCGCCCTGGTAGCCCGGCACACCGAGAACCCGGCCATCAGCGCGCGCGGCTTCATGGCCTGGACGCTGCTCCACCTGGGGAACCACGCGCGCGCCTGGGCCGAGATGGACACCGCCTGCGAGCAGGCGGACGCACTCGGCCATCGGCCCACCGAGGCCTTCGTGCAGGCCTTCCGCGCCGTGCTCGGCTTCTACAGCGGGGATCCGGACTCCACCCTGCCGGCGGCACGCCGAACGCTCGCCATCGCGCGCGATTACGACTACCCGCTGTGGCGCGCCGCCGGCATCACCCTCGAGAGCTGGGCCCTCGCCCGCCAGGGACAAGCCGACGCCTGTCAGGCCATCGAGCAGCAGGTGGAGGCCATGCGTCACATCATGGACGGGGTCAACACCATCTTCCAGTACATCCTGCTGGACGCCCTGCAGGCCAGCGGCACCGCGGCCGACCAGCGCCTGAGCGTCGCCGACGTCGCCCTGGCCGGCTGCCGCAAGCGGGGCGACCTCGCGTTCGAAGCGCCGATCCGGCGCCTGCGCGCCGTGGCCCTGCTCGACCAGAGCCAGGGACGCGACGAAGAAGGCTGGCACGAACTCGAGCGCGCCCGCCGTATCGCCCACGAACAGGGCAACCCCAATATCGAGCGCCAGACCCTGCTGGATCATGCACGGTATGCGACGGATCCCCAGATAGAGTCCTGGGCCGAGCGCGAACTCCTGCGCATCAACCACTGCATCATCCCCCGCCCGCACCCGGACGAACCCCGCCAGCGCGACCCCCGCCTCGCCTGAACCGGTTCCGGTTCCACACTCGCGGGCAATGCAACGAAAGCTTCATTCGCGCGCAACAAAACCTCGATACCGCTGTAACGATACTGCCCTAGTCTGAGCGCTCGCTCTTTCCCCAAGGCATGTGTCATGCAAACGCCCAACAGCGACCCGCTGCTTGAGTGTCGGCAACTTCGCAAGACCTTCGGGTCGCATACCGCCCTTGATTCCATCGACCTTCAGGTTCATCCCGGCGAATGCCAGGTCCTGCTCGGGCCCTCCGGCTGCGGCAAGACCACACTCCTGAATCTGGTCGCGGGGTCGCTGGCGGCCGATGGCGGGACCCTCTCGATCGCGGGGACGGTCATGGATGACCCAGCGCGCTCTATTCACCAGCCGATGCAGACGCGCGGGCTGGCGATGGTCTTTCAGAATCACAGTCTGTGGCCGCACATGAATGTGGAACAGAACGTGGGCTTCGGCCTGAAACTGCGGGGGACCACATCCTCGCAGCGGCGCCGACAGGTCATGGAGATTCTCGAACGCCTCCAGATTGCCGAGTTTGCGGACCGGGCCATATCCACATTATCGGGCGGCCAGCAGCAGCGGGTGGCGATCGCCCGCGCGCTGGTCGTCCGTCCGCGCCTGCTGTTGATGGACGAACCTCTTTCGGCACTCGATGCCCGTCTGAAAGAAGAACTCAAGTCCGAGATCGCACTGCTCATCCGCGACACCGGACAGACCGTCGTGTATGTCACCCACGATCAGGGTGAGGCGTTCGCACTCGGCGACCGCATCGCCCTGATGGCGGATGGCCGCATCGCACAGAACAGTACCCCCGAGGCCATCTACCAGAGCCCCAGCAATCGCTTCGTCGCCGAGTTCATCGGCAGCGCGAACATCCTGGCATTCGAGCGTCGGGGTGACGAGATCGTCCTCGACAATGCCTTGCGCCTGGCGGCCACCAACGGGCTGCCCGCCAATGGGCACCTTGTGGTGCGCCGGGAGGATATTGATCTGTCGCCTGGCAAGGCACCCCCTCCGGATGCGCGCCCCAATGGGGTGCTGCCGGGTTCCGTACGCCACTCGCGCTTTCTCGGGGACCGCCACGAGATCCTCCTGGATCTGGACCAGGGCATGCGTCTGCGGGCCTTTCACCGTTCGGCACTCGCCTGCGGCGAAAGCGTCGGCATCGGCCTGGACCTCCAGCGCGCCCACGTCGTTCGCAGCTGATGGACATCCGCAGCCTCGTCTTGCTCGCCGGTCTGGCGGTCGCGCTCCCGAGTCTGACCGGGTGCGCGGGCCCATCCTCGAATGACGACACGCTGGTGGTCTATTCCGCGGGGCCCCGGCCCCTGATCGAACACATCGTGGAGGCGTTCGAAGCCCGCCACGACGTCCGCGTCGAACTCTTCGCCGCCACCACCGGACAGGTCATGGCGAAACTGGAGGCGGAACGCTATCGCAACCGCGCGGATGTGGTGATTTTCGCCTCGGAACTCGCGGCCGAGGCCCTGAAGCGAGACGGACGCCTGAGGCCCTACCGACCCGCTGGGGTCGAGCAAACTGACGCCGACTGGCACGACCCGGACGGCTATTTCCATGCGACGGCCGCCGCGCTTGTGGGCGTCGCCGTACGCAAGGATCGCCCGCTGGGCGATGCGGTATCGATCGACTGGCCGGATCTGATGCGGGCACCTCATGCCGAACGGACAGTCATGCCGTCGCCGTCACGATCGGGAGCCACCGGCGACTTCCTGGTGAATTTCGCCCAGGTCCAGGGAGACGAGCTGTGGCCCGCGTTCGTCGACGCCCGGACGGATGGACTCGACTTCGCGGCGGCCAACAGCCAGGCCATCGGCGGGCTCGTGACCGGCGCATACGACGCGATCCTGGGCGTGGTGGACTACCTTGTCCTGCGCCAACAGGTCCGCAATCCCGAAGTCGAGATGCGCTACCCGACCAGTGGCGCGGCCATGGTTCGGCGGCCGATCGTGATCCTCGACGAGGCGCACGCGCCCGGACTGGCCGAGGCATTTGTCGACTTTTACTTCTCCGAATTCGCCCAGGAGGCGGTGGCCGAACAGCACCTGATCCCGGCCCGGGAGGGTATCGGGAACAGTCCGGAACGGCAGGCAGCCTACGAAGGCATGCCTCCGATCCTGGCGCTGGACCGGAGCCAGGCACTCGCGGCTCAGAACCGACTGCTGCGCCAGTTTCAGCTCCGGGTTGAACGCGCGGAGATCCCGCGGGCGGTGCGGAGCCCGGCCCCATGATCACCGCGGCATCCGCGGCCACGCGCCCTTTCGTCCTGTCGTGGGCCAGCACCCGGCTCCCGGTGCTGCTGGTCGCGGCCCTCTTGCTGCTGGGAGCGGGCTATCCCCTGGCGCTGTTGTTCCTGACCAGCATCTTCCCCGAAATCATGGGAGGGCGCTTCGAGGGCTTTCTCGATGCCTATCGCCGGATCGGCGAAACCGAGGGCATCGGCTCCATGTTGTGGAACTCGTTTGCCTGGGCGGGCGCTACCACTGTTGTCAGCTGGATCCTCGGGGTGCCCTGCGGCTACCTGCTCGCACGGACCAATCTGCCCGGGAAACTGTGGGCCCGGCTTTCGCTGCTGGTTCCGATCATGACCCCGCCCTACATCGCGGCGCTGTCCTACATCCTGGTGATGCAGGACGGCGGGTTCTTCGACCAGCTACTGGGACCGATGCCCGAGGCGCTGCGCGCCTGGTTCTTTTCGTTCTGGGGCGTCACGCTCGTCATGGCGCTGGCCTCCTTTGGCTACGTCGCACTGGCCACCGAGGCCGCGCTGGCCTCCATACCGCGTCGCCTGGAAACCGCCGCGGCACAGCTGGGTGCCAGCTGGGGCCAGACCCTGCGCGCCATCATCATCCCGCTGATGCTGCCAGCGCTGTTCGACTCCGGTCTGCTGGTGTTCCTCGAGGCGCTGTCGAATTTTGGTGTTCCCGCGGTCCTGGGCACACGCGCCAACCTGCCGCTGTTGCCCGCCGAAATCTTCTACCTGGTGACCAGCTGGCCGCTCGACCTCGCGCTGGCCACCGCCCTGTCTTCCCTCCTGTGCCTGGTCGCCCTGATCGCGCTGTACGGGTCGCGCCTGCTGGCCAGCTTCATGGGCGGCGGCCGTTACGAACCCGAAACCCCGCATCAATTCCAGCTGGGGCCCGGGGCGCGCATCATCGGAGTGGCCTGGTTTGCGGGGCTGTTCGCTCTGTCCACGCTGCTGCCCTACTTCGCCATGCTGGTCACCAGCATCGCGGACCAGTGGCAAGGCGCACTCCCCAGCCTGACCCTCGACCATTACCGCGCCATCCTGATACCGGGTTCGCGGGGGTCGGAGGCGTTGTTCACCAGCCTGTGGCTGGCCTTCGCCGCCGCGACCATCAGCATCTTTCTCGGCGCGTGGATCGCCTATGTAATCTCGCGAACGCATGGCTGGCTGCGCCATGCGCTGGAGGGCCTGGCAACCCTGCCACGCGTCATCCCCAAGATTGTTCTGGCAGTCGGCCTGATCCTCGCCTGGAACGCATTCTGGGTGCCCGTCTCCCCCTACAACACGGTGTGGATGCTGCTGCTGGCCTATGTGGTGATCTACATCACCGACGCCCTGAACTACGCCAACAGCCGCCTGCAGTCGATGGATCCGGCGCTTGAACATGCGGCTTCGATCCTCGGCGCCAGCCGCTGGCGCGTGTTCTTCCAGGTCGTTCTGCCTCAGCTCAAGCCTGTGCTGCTGGCCGCCTGGCTGACCACATTCATCGTCACCATGCGCGAGCTCGTGGCCTCCATCTTGCTGCTTCCTCCGGGCGTAGACACCTCCGCCACCTTCATCTTCAACCAGTTCGAGCAGGGCGACCTCGCCGTCGCGATGGCCATGGCCAGCATCACCATCGCCTTGAGCTCGATCGTCCTGGTCGTGTTCCAGATTCGGAGCCGCCCCCGCGCTCCCACCTGATCACGCCTCAAGGCGTGTACCCATCACACCCGGTTCGCGGGACTCATGCCGGGTGTGCATACGCATACATTCACAGGAAAAGACCATGAAACCATTCAAGACTCCCGTACTCCTGGCCGCCCTGATCAGTGGTGGCATTCTGGCTGCACCGGCCCATGCCGAGAGCTCCACATCGGCCCTGATCGACAAATTGATCGAGCGCGGCGTGCTCACCGAACAGGATGTCCGCGACCTCCGCGAGGCGGAAGCCCGGGAATCCGAAGCCGTCGCCGACCAGATTAAGGCCGAGGATCGCTATCAGGGACTGGAGTACGAACCGACCCTTCCATTGCAAACCGTCGATGACCGCATCCAGGCACGCAAATTCCGTGTCGAAAGCCAGGACGGCAAGAACCGATTCGGGCTGCGCGGACGACTGATGGTGGACGCTGCGGCCGCCAACTGGGACGACAATCTTTCCGAAGCCGCCAATGAGGCCGATCCGATTCCCGAGTATGGAACGTTCCTGCGGCGCGCCCGACTGGGCGCCATCGGCGTCTATGACAACCTTTGGGAATGGCAGCTGGAGGTCGACTTCCGGGACAGCGAAGTCCGCTTTGCAAACGCCTACGTCGCTCGGCTCTTTGACAGCGGGCGACTTGCAGTCGGCAACTTCAAGGAGCCTTTCTCGCTGGAAAGCTCGACCAGCTCGCGGCGCCTGACCTTCATGGAACGTGCCACGCCCGTAGACGCCTATCGCCCCAGCCGACAGATCGGCCTGATGTACGAGACGCTGGTACCGGATTGGTATTTTGCAGCGGGTGTCTTTGGCGGGGACGGCACGGATCGCGACCGGGATGTTGAAGAAGGGTACAGCCTGGCAACCCGTGCATCGTTCGCCCCGTATATGTCCGAAGATACGTTCACCCACCTGGGTGCGTCCTTCAACCACCGGGTCAACGCGACGGACGAGGGCACGCTCGAAGATGTTCGCCTGCGCTCGCGTGAAGGCGCTCGAGCCATCGACGTCCGGCTGATTGGCCGCAATGACCTCGAGGGTGTGGACTCATACAGCCGATATGCTCTCGAAGCCGCTTGGGGCAAAGGGCCCTTTTCTCTGCAGGGTGAGTATCTGCGAGTGGACCTGGATCTCGACCGTGAACAAGTCCTGGATGCCCATGGAAGTAACGCCACGGACAAAAGCAGCCTCACGCTGGACGGCTACTATGTCCAGGCGAGCTACTTCCTGACCGGGGAACAACGCAATTATCGCGCCTTCAGCGGCGATTTTGGCGCCGTACGCCCGAATTCCGCCTTTGGTAACGGAGGCACGGGTGCGTGGGAGATCGCGGCTCGCTACGCCCATGCCGACTCGCTGGAACACACCCGTGTGGGGCGCGGCAACAAGATGGACCACTACACCCTTGGTCTGAACTGGTACCCGAACCAGGACATGGTGTTCAAGCTGAACTACATGTACTTCGACTACGAGGGCCGCGGTGGCGTGGCGAACGGCAACCACGTGCTGGCTGCCCGAGCACAGTTCGAATTCTAGTTTCGAACGCCAGGCGAGCACATGGACGTGCTCGTCAACTCGAGGGTTTCAAGCGAACGTTTGCATACAAAAAAGCCCGAACCATGAGGTTCGGGCTTTTTATTTGATATGGCGTCCCCACGGGGATTCGAACCCCGGTCGCCGCCGTGAAAGGGCGGTGTCCTAGGCCTCTAGACGATGGGGACGTAGAGGCAACGTCTTGTTGCTATTCCGGTGGGCCTTTGGGCCGGTCTTCTTCGCTACCCGGTGGCCGATGCAGAAGCGTCGTCACCAGACCGTTGAATACCAGCAAAAACCCGATCGGTACCAGCGCGATGAGGGGCTTGGACCAGGTCTGTTCCCCGGTGAGCATCAGCCCGAATCCGCCGATCAATCCGACTACTGCCAGCACCAATCCAACGTAGAGTGATATGACCCCGAAACGATGCATTGATGAACTCGCAAATCACCTGAGTGGTGGAGCCAGGCGGGATCGAACCGCCGACCTCCTGCATGCCATGCAGGCGCTCTCCCAGCTGAGCTATGGCCCCGTGTCAGGCGAGCGCGTACTGTAGCCAGCACCCCGAAATGTGTCAACCCGCTTCGGCGGAAATTTTCGCCAGCGCGCGGTCGATGCGGGCCAGGGCGCGCTCGCGCCCGATGAGCACCAGCGTATCATCGATGGGCGGGGAGACCGTACCCCCGGTGAGGGCCACGCGCAGCGGCTGCGCGACCTTGCCGAGCTTCAGCTCCAGGCGCTCGCCGGTATGCACCACCACCTCGTGCAGCGGCTCCTTCTCCCAGGCGCCCAGGGCACTAAACCCGTCGTGCAGGGTCTGCAGCACGGGCTTTGCCTCGGCGGTCAGCTGCTTGCGTGCGGCCTTCTCGTCGTAGTCCTCGAACTCGCGATAGAAGTACACGCTGTTCTCGGCCATCTCGCGCAACGTGCGCGCGCGTTCGCGCTGGGCGATCACCACATCGCGCATCGCCGGACCATTGGCCGGATCGATGCCCAGCTGGCCCAGGTGCCAGCCGAACTCCAGCGCCACATGATCCGGGTCCAGCGTCTTGATGTAGTGTTGGTTCAGCCACAGGAGCTTGTCGGGGTTGATCGCCGAGGCGGACTGGTTGACGTCCTCGATATCGAACAGACGCACCAGTTCGTCCACCGAGAAGATCTCCTGGTCGCCGTGGGCCCAGCCCAGGCGCACCAGGTAGTTCAGCAGCGCCTCCGGCAGATAGCCCTCGTCACGGTACTGCATCACCGAGACCGCCCCGTGGCGCTTGGACAGCTTGGCACCGTCCGGGCCCATGATCATCGGCAGGTGGCCGTAGCGCGGCGGTTCCACGCCCAGCGCTTTCAGGATGTTGATCTGGCGCGGGGTATTGTTCAGGTGGTCATCGCCACGGACCACATGGGTGATCCCCATGTCCATGTCGTCGACCACCACCGTCAGGTTGTAGGTCGGCGAGCCGTCGGAGCGGGCGATGATCAGGTCGTCGAGCTCGCTGTTCTGGAACGCGACCTTGCCGCGCACCATGTCATCGACGACGGTCACGCCCTCGTCCGGCGTGCGAAAGCGGATGACCGGCTCCACGCCCTCGCGCGGCTCGGTGCGCGCACGGCAGCGACCGTCGTAGCGCGGCTTTTCCTTGCGCGCCTTCTGCTCCTCGCGCATCGCATCCAGCTCTTCCTTGGTGCAGTAGCAGCGATAGGCGTGGCCTGCGGCCATCAACTGGTCGATCACTTCCTTGTACCGGTCGAAGCGTTCCGTCTGGTAGAACGGCCCGTGATCGTAGGTCAGCCCCAGCCAGTTCATGCCCTCGAGGATCGCGTTCACCGACTCCGCGGTGCTGCGCTCCAGATCGGTGTCCTCGATCCGCAGTACGAACTCGCCACCGTGGTGGCGGGCGTACAGCCAGGAGAACAGCGCGGTGCGGGCACCGCCGATATGCAGATAGCCGGTCGGACTGGGGGCAAATCGGGTGCGAAAACTCATGCGGGCTACTCGTCTCGATCGGGAGGTGGAAAACGAAGGCGCATAGGGTAGCAGAACGCCACTGCACTGCCGCGCGGACCGCCGACTATACTCGAAATGAGTACACAGACCGGCCGAACCCGGGCCCAAGGAGTACCCATGAAACCCGCTCTTACTCGGCTCTCCACACTGCTCGTGCTGACGGGAGGCCTCGCGCTGGCCGGAAGTGCCATGGGCAGCGACCGCATCGCGCCGCCGGATGGCGCGAAGGTCTATTTCATCAGCCCGCAGGATGGCGAAACGCTCGAAAGCCCCGTGCGCATCCAGATGGGCCTGCGCGGCATGGGTGTCGCCCCGGCCGGGGTGGAGATGGACAACACCGGACACCACCACCTCCTGGTGAACAAGCCGCTCGAGGAGGTGGACCTCGACGCCTCCCTGCCCTTCTCGGACCACAAACGCCACTTCGGTGGCGGCCAGACCGAGGGCGAGCTGGAACTCGAACCCGGCGAATACGCCCTGCAACTGCTGTTCATGGACTACCGTCACATCAGCTTCGACCCGCCCGTTGTCTCCGAGAAGATCACGATTACCGTGGAATAGATCTGTACCACCCCATCAAAAAGCCCCCCTCCGTTTCCGGAGGGGGGCTGGCGCATTCGATTCCGATGCGGCCGGTTACGGCAGCGCAGGAATCTCGAACTGCGGCATTTCGCCGGTCAGCGCGTGCATGAAGGCCTCGATATCCGCGACCTCGTCATCACTGAAGTCCTGCCCCAGCATTTCCTCGCCCATGATGCGGATCGCCTCTTCCAGCGTGGCGGTCTCCCCGTTGTTCATGTAGGGATAGGTCAGGGCTACGTTGCGCAGGGTCGGGGTCTTGAACGCAAACCGGTCGCTCTCCTCACCCGTGACCAGGTAGCGGCCCTCGTCCTCCGAACCCGGCACCTGGATGCGGTGGAAGTTGCTGTCGGTCAGCGCCGGCCCACGGTGACAGGCCACGCAGCCGTTGTCGGCGAACAGTTTCATCCCGCGCATCTGCTGCTCGCTCATCGCGCCCTCATCCCCGGCCAGCCAGCGATCCAGCGGCGAGTTCGGGGTGTTCAGCGTACGCTGGAACGTCGCCAGCGCCTTGGCCACGTGGTCGGTATTGATCACGTTGTCGCCGTCATAGTCGGGATAGGCGGCCTCGAATTTTTCCTGGTACTCATTGAACTCCTCCAGGCGGGCGATCGCATCCTCCAGCGGCATCGCCATCTCGATCGCGTCCTGGATCGGACCCAGGGCCTGGCCTTCCAGGTCGTCCTCGCGGCCATCCCAGAACTGCGCAGTGAAGAACCCGGAGTTCAGCACGGTCGGGGTGTTGCGCTCGCCGACCTGACCATCGTGGCCCACCGCGCGCGGGATACGGTCCGCCCATCCCAGCGCCGGGTTGTGGCAGGTCGCGCAGGAGATCACACCGGAGCTGGAGATGCGCGGCTCGAAGAACAGCATCTTGCCCAGCTCGATCTTCTCCTTGGTCATCGAGTTGTCCGCCGGGATCGGCGGCAGCGCCGGCAGCGGCTCGAACACGTCGCGATACTGCGAGTAATCAGTATCCGCCACGGCGGGCGCGGCCACGCCCAGCGCCAGGGCGGTGCAGGCCGAAAAGATGGCGCTGCGAAGATAAGAACCTCGGATCATGGCAAAGTCTCCCTGAGATTGGATCGGTGTCGGCGAAGACCGATATAGACTCGGTCCAAATCACCTGAATCCCACCCTATCGACCCGGTATTCGATCGACCAGCGAAATCAGCGCTCCCGTTGATCCAGATCAATCACTGCGGTTGGTCGCTCATCAAACGCTCTTCTTGCCAGCCTGTTTGCACCCCAGTACCCTTCGCCCCGCCTCCAGGTGCCCTGGCGTTCCATCGCCGGGGATAATCGGGAAGCCGGTGCGCGAACTGCCGTTCGCAATGCCGGCACTGCCCCCGCAACGGTAGGTGAAGACAACGGATCAACAACCACTGCGCCGCAATTCGGTGTGGGAAGGCGATCCGCCCGGGCACCCCCGCCCGCTTCACGAGTCCGGAGACCGGCCAGGAGGAAACCTGACGCTGCGGCGGGCAAGCGGTCGGGTCGGGCTTGCTGTGTCTATAGTCCCCGACCTCCCCTGGCCCACCCAGCGTCGTTCCATCCACGGCGCACGGGGTGTGCGTCCCAGGGAGAATGACCTTGAACAAACCGACCCGACGACCCGGCCGGCCGCCACTCCTGGCTCCGGCCCCGACCCTTCTCGGCCTGTTGATCGCCAGTGGCGGGGCTTCCCCCCTCCAGGCACAGTTCGAGTTCGGCAGCGAAGCCGACGGCTTCGCCATCACCCTGGACCCGCTCATCCAGGGCCGCTACGCCATCGAGCGGGGCGACGAGGGAACCACCACCGAATTCGACTTTCGCCGCGCCTGGCTGGATACGACGGGCACCCTCTTCCACCCCGATCTTAGTTTTCGCCTGCAGCCCGACTTCAGCAGCGGCGAGCTCTCGATGCGCGATGTCTGGCTCCAATACGCACTGACCGAGTCCCTCGACCTGCGCGCCGGCCAGTTCACCGTACCCTTCGGCCTGCCGCGGGACATCGGTGGCCCCAACCGGCTGTTCACCGAATTGAGCATCGCGGGGAATCAGTTCGAGGTCCCGGCTGGACGCGATACCGGCGTCACCCTACTGGGGGGCGACAGCGACGACCGGGCCTGGGCCATCGGCGTGTTTGATGGTCGCGGCCGCCTTGACCAGCGGGATGACCGACCGTCCACCTCCGGCCACCTGTTCAGCGCTCGGGGGGCCTGGGCACCGGTAGGCACCCTTCCACGCGACAACACGACCGTCGGCAAGCCGGTCGAGCATACAGTGGCCCACGGCGTCGGCCTGCAGGCGGCGAACCGCAATCACCTGCGCGACTGGACTCGCGGGCGGGAGAACCAGGTAAATCAGCAACGCGCCGACTGGGTCACCGCAACGGCCGACAGCGTCGTCAAGTTTGCCCGCACCGCCATTTCATTCGCCGCCTTCCGCCGCGACGTATCGCCCGATCACGGCCCCTCCTACCACGACTTGGGCGCCGAACTCGAGCTGGCTCAGGCACTGCCCTGGGAGGGGCTCGAGGTTGCCGCGCGCCACGCTGTGCTGCGCCACGACGCCGGCAACGACCTCGGCACCGACGAGCGCTGGCAGCGCGAGCGGGGCGCCGGCCTCAACTGGTACCACCGCGGCCAGCGACAAAAAACCCAATTGATGTGGCTGGACCGCGACGCCGGCACTTCGGACTGGGAGCTGCACTTGCAGCACCAATTCCGCTTCTGACACTGGAAAGGAGATCCGACATGACTCGACCCCCCTTTACACCGGCCCTCCGGATCGCCGGCCTTGTCCTGTTCCTGCTTGCCGCCACCGGCGCCCATGGCGACGAGGTGACGCTCCCCATGCCCGGCCCCTGGGGCAAAGACTACAGCGAGACGATGGACAACCCGGCCACAGTGGACGCCACCGAGGCCTTCCAGCGCTTCCGCCAGCAAAGCATGCAGGGCACCTCAGCCACCTACCGCAGCATCGAGCAGATCCTGCGCTACGACGCACCGTTCGCCGAGCGCCTGCCCGACCTCGCCGAGGAACTGGCGCGCCGCGCCGACGACATCGAAACCTGGTTCGCACGCGAGACACCGGCGCGGGACGGCGAACCCGGGGCCCTGCCCGCGGCCTGGGAGGACCCGGACTTCGCCGAATACAAGGCAGCCTACCGCGAGGCCGCCGAACGACTGCAGCGCAAGGTGGAGTCGGCCGAGGACCTGGAGAACGAAGACTTCCAGCTTCGCGCCACCGAGGCCCTGAACGGCGTGCGCCACCATTGCTTGGC
Organism: Thioalkalivibrio sp. ALE25; assembly: GCF_000377285.1. Taxonomy (NCBI): domain Bacteria; kingdom Pseudomonadati; phylum Pseudomonadota; class Gammaproteobacteria; order Chromatiales; family Ectothiorhodospiraceae; genus Thioalkalivibrio; species Thioalkalivibrio sp. ALE25. The sequence goes on from NZ_KB897931.1 coordinate 103,780, forward strand.
CTGCCACGACAACTACCGCCGCCGCTAAACCGGCCGGAACCAGGGGGCCGCCGCATGGCGGCCCCTTTCCGTGATCCTGATCGGGAAGAAACCGCCTTCGCCTGCAAGCAGACTCCTACAGGTTCCTGGCGATGTGGGAGCCTGCTTGCAGGCGAAAAGCCCAGTGCCCCACAACACCCGCCGGAGTCACCCCTGCCTGCGGAAGATCGGGGGCGCCGCCGCTTAGTCCCCGTCCATGCCGCGGTAACGGCGCACATGCGCCGGGTCGTACAGCGCACTGTCGCGGAAATCGCCCGGGTCCAGCGCCGGGCCCACCAGGATCAGCGCCGAGCGCCGCGTGGTCAGGGCCGGCGCCCGTTCCGCGATATTCCCCAGCGAACCGCGCACCACGGTCTCGTCCGGCCAGCTGGCACGGAAGACGATGGCCACCGGGCAGTCGCAGCCGTAGTGCGGCCGCAGGTCCTCGACCACGGTCTCGATATTGTGCAGCGAAAGATGGATCGCCAGGGTCGCCCCGGTGGCGGCAAAACTTGCCAGCCGTTCGCGCTCCGGCATGGAGGACGCCCGTCCCGGCGTGCGCGTCAGCACCACCGACTGCGCCACCTCCGGCACCGTCAGTTCCCGCCCCAGGGTCGCCGCGGCGGCGGAGAATGCCGGCACGCCGGGCGTGATGCTGTAGTCAATCCCGGCCGCCTCCAGCCGGCGGATCTGCTCGCCCAGCGCGCTGTAGACCGACAGGTCGCCGGAGTGCAGGCGCGCCACGTCCTGGCCCGCCGCGTGGGCGCGTTCGATCTCCTCCATGATCGCGTCCAGCGTCAGCGGCGCGGTGTTGACCACGCGCGCCCCCTCCGGGGCATGTTCCAGCACGGCCTCCGGCACCAGTGAACCCGCGTACAGGCACACCGGACAGGCCGCAATACGATCCCGGCCGCGCAGGGTCAGCAGATCCGCGGCACCCGGGCCTGCACCGACAAAATGAACCGTCATGATGACTCCTCGAAAAGATGTTGGCGGTCGACCCAGGCCACCGCGCAGCTGGCCTGCGGTGACAGACGCCGCGGCAACAGCAGACGCGCGCCCTCGCCGGCCGCTGCCAGCGCCGCTGCCTCGGCCACGGAACCGACCCCGGCCGTTGCACGCACCCGTGGCGACTCCGTCAGCACTCCCCCCTGGCAGTCCGCAAGGGCGGCCATGGACGGGAATACGAGTTCCAGTTCCAGCTCCCGCGCGACCGTCGCCAGCATGCGACTGTCACTCTTATGCACCGGTGCCGCCAGCTGCCGGGCCCCGAGCACTCCGGCACGCTCCACTCCCAGCACGGCGCGAGCCTCGGCCAGTACCTCGCGCATCAGACCCTCCAGCTCCCGGGCCGTACAGGCGGAGGCGAAGCCGACGCCCGGCACGACCAAGCCCCCCTCCTGGTTCAGATCCGGCGCAGGGCCCACAGGGTCACCGGCCGCAGCGGTTTCCAGCCGGACATCGCGCCCAGCGGTTCCGAGCGACTCACATTGATGCGTGTCAGCTCGCCACCATGGCGCTCGCGAGCCGCCGCCAACACCGCATCGCCCTCCACCGTCACGCTGCTGGCGACCAGGCGCCCCCCCGGGCACAGACGCTCCACGCAGTGTTCCACCAGCCCGGGCGTCGTCAGCCCACCACCGATGAAGATCGCGTCGGGGGCAAACAGGTCATCCAGCGCCTCCGGCGCGCGCCCGTGGATGCGGCGCAGTGCCGGCACTCCCAGTGCGCTCGCGTTGCGCGCGATGCGTTCCAGGCGCTCCGCGCGCGGCTCGATGGCCACGGCGGTGTTGGCCGGATCCGCCAGCATCCACTCGATGCCGATGGCACCGGAGCCGGCGCCCACGTCCCACAGCCGCTCGCCGCGACCGGGCGCCAGCAGGGCCAGCGCCACCGCCCGCACCTCGCGCTTGGTGATCTGACCGTCCTGCTCGAACTGCGCCTCCGGCCGGCCGGCACTGGCGGCCAGCACCTGCGCCGCCGGATCGGCCCGGCATTCCAGCGCCACGGTGTTCAGCGCCTCGATCGCGACCTCCGGCCAGGCCCCGGCGCGCGCGCGGACGACCGCCTCGCGGTCCGCACCGAGGGACTGCAGCACGGTCAGGGTGGAATCGCCGAAGCCGAGCCCGGTCAGCCAGTGCGCCAGTTCCGCCGGGGTATCCCCGTCGCGGCTCAGGATCAGCAGTCGCGCGCCGTCATGCAGCCAGGGCCGCAGCGCCTCCATCGGCCGGCCGTGCACCGACAGGCAGCGGGTCTGCTGCAGCGGCCAGCCCATGCGCGCGGCGGCCAGGCTGAACGCCGAGGGCGCCGGCCAGACGGCGGTCTGCGCGACCGGAAAGCGCCGCATCAGGGTCGCCCCCACCCCGAACCAGAAGGGGTCACCGCTGGCGAGCACGCACAGCGGCTGTCCGGCGCGCGCCTCGATCCAGTCCAGCGCGGTCTCCAGCGGCGACGGCCACACCAGGCGCTCCTGCCCCGGCCGCTCCGGCAGCATCTCCAGATGCCGTGCGCCGCCGATCACCGTCGCCGCTGTGTCCAGCGCCATGCGGGCATCCGGGGTCAGCCCGGCGAGCCCCTCCGCGCCCACGCCGACGATGTTCAGCCATGGCGCTCGTTCGTCATTGGTGGCTAGACTGGTCATCCTCATGAGCTCCCGTTCATCCTCCGAAACCGGCCCCCGGGCTGCGCGCCCGCGGCAGATCCTGCTGCTGGGCGGCACCACCGAGGCCGCAGCCCTGGAACCGCTGCTGGACGGCCACCCGCGGCTGCACGCCACCGTGTCGCTGGCCGGACGCACGCGCAGGCCGGCACCCTCGCGACTGCCGCGGCGCACCGGCGGGTTCGGCGGCGCCGAGGGCCTCGCCGCCTTGCTGCGCGACCACGCGATCGACGCCGTGGTCGACGCCACCCACCCGTTCGCGCGGCAGATCTCGGCCAATGCCGTCGCCGCCACGCGCCGCGCCGGCGTACCCCTGGCCCGGCTGACCCGGCCGCCGTGGCAGGCGACCCCCGGGGATCACTGGCTGCGCGTGCCCGACCTGGAGGCCGCCGCCCGCGCGCTCCCCGGCCTCGGCCGGCGCGTGCTCATCACCACCGGGCGCCAGCACCTGGAGGCCTTCGCGGCCGCGCCCGAGCTGGACTACGTGATCCGCACCATCGACCCGCCGGAACCGCCGCCGGCGCTGCCCCGGGTCACCTGGCTGCGGGCCCGCGGCCCGTTCAGCCTAGCCGACGAGCACCGGCTGCTGGAGACCCACGCCATCGACGTGCTGGTCACCAAGGACAGCGGCGGCGAGGCCACCGCCCCCAAGCTGCAGGCCGCACGCGAACGCGGCATCCCGGTGGTGATGGTGGACCGGCCGCCGGACGCCCCCGGGGTGCCCCGCTTCCACGCCCCGCAGGCAGCCCTGGAGTGGCTGGAAGGCCTCCCGCGCGTTCACCGCGACTCCGCCGACTCGACATAGCGCGGGGTGTACACGTGGCGCCGGCCGGAGGGGCGCTCCAGCACCCGGGTGGAGGCGGCGCCCACGATCACCAGCGTGCTCATGTTGGCCGCCGTCGGGTCCACCTCGCCGAGGGTGGAGATCTGCACGTCTTCGCGTTTGCCGCGTCCCACCGCGGTGGCCAGCACGACCAGTGTCTCCGACCCCTGCACCTCGCGCACGATGCCCAGTGCCTCCCCCAGCTGCCAGGGACGTGCGCGCGAGATCGGGTTGTAGAAGGCCATGGCGAAGTCGGCCTCGGCCGCCAGCCGCACCCGCCGCCGGATCAGCGACCAGGGCTTGAGGTTGTCCGACAGCGAAATCACGCAGAAATCGTTCCCCAGCGGCGCACCCAGCCGCGCCGCGGCGGCCTGCATCGCCGACACCCCGGGCAGCACCTCCACCGTCACCGCGTCCCAGCGACCCGGCTCCGAGCCTTCCAGGGCCTCGAAGACCGCGGCCGCCATCGCGAACACACCCGGGTCGCCGCCCGAAACCACCGCTACGTCCCGCCCCTCGGCGGCCAAATCCAGGGCGTGGGTTGCGCGCGCCAGTTCCTCGCGGTTGTCCGAGGCGTGCACACGGTGGTGGGCGGCCGCAATCCGTTCCAGGTACGGCCCGTATCCCACCAGGTCGGTCGCCGCTTCGAGACGGGCAGCGACCTCCGGCGTGATCCATTCCGGCCCCGCCGGACCCACCCCGACCACACTCAACCGACCGACCACCGGACCACCATCCCCGCTCATCGCCGAACCCCGCGCCCGGGGATCACGATCATCGAGAAATAGGGCACCCGCTCCGGGATCTCGGACACTGGCAGGACCCGCTCCTCGGCGGTGCTGGCGCGTTCCACGTACCAGGCGCGCTCGTCCAGCCCCAGCTCCTGAAGGACACCCACCACCGCATCGCGATGGGTTCCGACCTTCATGATGACCGCCGCATCGGTCCCCTGCAGGGCCTGGCGCAGATCGTCGATCGGCATCGTGCCGGGGATCACCGTCAGCAGGTCATCGCGCATGGTCAGCGGCGTCGACAATTGCGCAGCCGAGGCCATCATCGAGGTCACGCCAGGGACCACGTGGGTGGGAAACCGATCCTTCAGCCGCAGGTAGACGTGCATGAACGATCCGTAGAAGAACGGATCGCCCTCGTTCAACACCACCACCGAACGCCCGGCTGCCAGTTCGGCAGCCAGTTGCTCGGCGGCGGCGTCGAAGAACTGCTCGATGCGGCGGCGATACTCGTCAGAGCCGTGCGGGATCTCGTTGGTCACCGGATACTCCAGCGGCATCTCCTGCTGCCCCGTGCCCAGGTGGGCGTCCACGATGGCGCGCGCCTGGCCACGGCCACCCCGGCGACAGAAATAGGCCACTACCGGGCTCTCTGCAATCAGGCGCGCGGCCTTCAGCGTCAGCAACTCGGGATCACCCGGCCCGGTGCCCACGCCGTACAGACAACCCGCGGCCGCGGGTTCATGCAGCTTGGGGGATGTCGTCATATCCGGTCACTCGCAAAGGCGTTGATGGCCGCCGCGGCCATGGCGCTGCCACCGCGGCGTCCGAAGATGGTCAGGTACTCGAGGTCCAGCGGGCTGGTGGCCAGCGCCTCCTTGCTCTCCACCGCACCCACAAACCCCACCGGGATACCAAGCACGGCGGCGGGCCGCGGCGCGCCCTGGTGCAGCATCTCCAGCAGGTGAAACAGTGCGGTGGGTGCATTACCGATGGCCACAACCGCACCCTCCAGATGCGGTCGCCACCATTCCAGCGCCGCCGCCGAACGCGTGGTCCCCAGGCGCTCGGCGGCCGCCGCCACACCCGCCTCCCGCAGGCTGCAGATCACCGGGTTGTCCGCCGGTAACCGGGCCCGGGTGATCCCGTGCGCCACCATGTTGCTGTCGCACAGGATCGGCGCGCCGGCGGCCAGCGCATCAGTGGCCGCCCGGGCCACGCCGGCCGAAAACCCGACGTCCCGTGGCAGATCGGTCATGCCGCAGGCGTGGATCATGCGCACCACCGCGGGCACCAGCTCCTGCGGAAAGCGGTCCAGGTCCGCCTCGGACCGGATAATCGAAAACGACTCCCGGTAGATGGCCGCCCCGTCGCGGATATAGTCGGGTACGGCCCCGGCCGGATCGCTCTGCGTCATGCTGGATCTCCGTTGTTCATCATCGCGTTCATACGTCTCGTCAGCGCTGTTCCCTCCAGCCGTTGCAAGGCCTCGATCGTCGACTCATGCCCGCCACCCTCTTCGCGGGCGATGGCATCGAGGGCCGCCAGCGCCGGCTCGACCTGCCCCGGCTCCAGCCTCGTCAGCACGGCCTCCCATCGCGCGGGGGCGCGTTGCAGCGAGAGCTCATAGCGGCCTTCCCACGCAGTGAGCAGGACCTGCGCATTCGCGGGACGCCCACAGTGCTTGTCGCAGCCACTCACATGCACCTGCCCGCCCCCCGCAAGCAACCCGCCGGCAGCGGCGACGGCTGCCTCGGCATCCGCCCGCGTGGCGGTACTGCCCGCGGAGCAACCCGTCTGCCCGATACAGGCACTCATCGCCCGGCGCGGGTCGTCCGGATCGGTCACGCCACCCCACTCGGTGACGCGGTCCGGCTCCACAGGAGGTACCCCGGTCAGAAGCAGGCTGCGCCACGGCGTCAGGCGCAGGCGTCCGTCGTGCGCCCGGATATGCTCGGCCAGCCCCTGCAGCGTCTCGGCGCGCAGGGCCCCGAACGGAAACGCGATCCCGAAGGCGCGCCCGTTCAGGCACGTCCCCATCCCGGCATCCGCGTATCCGGGGATCCGCGCCGCGACCCAGTCCCCGCCCGGGAGCACCCGCTCCAGCCCCGGCGGCGTCAACGCCTCCGGGCCCCATCGGGCCACGGCACCCGCGAGCCGTCCCGGCGGATCCATATCGCCCTCGCGCAATGCAACGAAGCATTCGAGCACCGCGAGGGCGACGTCCACCACGTTCTCCGCGCATGTCCAGCCCAGCACCGTGGCCGTGCAACTGGACGCCCCCACGGCCACGCGAAACCACACCCCGCCCAACGCCGTACAGGCCTCCAGTCGCAAGTCCGCCGGCACCTCATCCAGCGGCAAACCGCCGCCCGCGTCCACCAGCACCCCCACCTTCGGGGGCAATGCCCGCAGGCGCGGGTGCTCCCCCAGTGCTCGCACGAGATCCCGCGCGACCGGCTGCACATCCATGGCCGCCTCCGGGTCGATATCCGTCACCGGGGCCGCCAGGACATTGCGCACCGCTTCCGCCGCAGGGTCGCGATCTGCCAACCCCGCCCCCTCCAGCTCGGCGCGCGCCAGCTCCAGCGCCGCCGCGTCCAAACCACGCAGCTGCAGATTGCCGCGGCTGGTCAGCTCCAGGACACCAGAACCAAAACGCCGCGCCACCGCGGCGATGGTCTGCGCCTGCCCCGCATCCAGCCCCCCGATCGGGTGACGCACCCGCATCAACAGACCGTCGCCGGTACTCATGGGCGCGCCTACCCCCGGACAGGCCCGGCGCACCCGCGAATGATCGGCACTCATCGCTGCACCTCACCCACACTCATGTCCGGATCCGCACGCCGCGGGCCACCAGAGACCAGGCCAGCACGCCAACGACAAGGGTTGCCCCTGCGAGGACCCAGAAGGTCGCGGCCCAGGCAAAGGAGCCGGTCCCCAGCAGGCCGTAGCGAAAGCCCTCGATCATGTAGTAAAGCGGGTTCAGTACGGCCAGGGACTGCCAGGGCTCGGGCATCCGTTCTACCGGGTAGAACAGGCCGCCCAGGTAGATCAGCGGGGTCAGCACGAACGTGGCCACCACGGAGGTATGATCGAAGCTGCGCGCATACAGGCCGTTCAGGAGCCCGGCCAGGGCGAACAGCAAGGCGCTGATCAGCGCGATCCCCAGCGTGGCCGCCAGGTGGTGCAACTGGAGATTGGTAAACGGAATCGCAACCAGCGCGACCAGCGCCCCGGCCAGCAGGCCCCGGATCACACCACCGGTGGCGAAGCCCGCCACAATCAGCCAGGCGGGCAGCGGCGCAACCAGTAGCTCCTCGATATGTCGCTGCAGCCGCGCCCCATAGAACGCCAGTGTCACATTGCTGTAGGCATTGGTGGCCACCGCCAGGATGATCAGGCCGGGCAGGATAAAATCAGCGTAATCGACACCCCGCATGGTGCCGAGCTCGCGCCCGATCAGGTGACCGAAGATCACCAGGAACAGGACCGTCGTCACCACCGATGGCAGGAGATTCTGCACCCAGGCGCGCAGGAAACGCCGCACCTGTTTGACCACCATCCCGCGATAGGCAAATCCGTACGCCGCGAGCCTCATGTCTTCCTCCCCAGCGGTGCGGCGGCGCGTTCGGCGATGCGCTGCAGGAACAACGACTCGAGCCGGTTGCGCTTGTTGCGGACTCCCGCGACACGCACCCCGCTTGCGTCCAGGCGGTCGAACAGGTCATTCACCTCCATGCCCTGCGGCAGGTCGACCTCCAGGGTCCAGCGATCACTCAAACGAATCGCCAGCCCGTCCAGCGCCGGGGCCGCGTCCAGCGGCATGTTCAGTTCCAATACCAGGGTCTGCACGTTCAGCCCGTGCAGCAGTTCGCCCGTATCACCGCGCGCGACGATCTCGCCCTGATCCAGGATCGCCAGGGTGTCGCACAGGGTCTCCGCCTCCTCCAGGTAGTGGGTGGTCAGCAGGATCGTTACGCCGTCCGCGTTCAAGCCACGCAACAGCTCCCAGGTGGCATGGCGCCCCTCCAGGTCCACCCCCGCCGTCGGCTCGTCCAGGAGCAGGACGCGGGGGCGGTGCACCAGGGCCCGGGCAATCATCAGCCGCCGCTTCATGCCACCCGACAGGCCCCAGGCCGACTGTTCGCGCCGGTCCAGCAACCCCGCCTGTTCCAGCACCTCGCCGGTTCGCTCGCGCGCCCGCCTTGGGGACAGCCCGTAGTAAGCCGCCTGGGCCTCGACGATCTCGCCCACCGGTTCGAAGCTGTTGAAGTTGACCTCCTGCGGTACCACGCCCATGCACGCCTTCGCCGCAACCGCCTGCGTGGCCACGTCGTACCCGCAGACGCGGATCGAGCCCCGATCCGCCCGCACCAGCGTGGTCAACAACCCCACCAGCGTGGTCTTGCCAGCCCCGTTCGGCCCCAGCAGGCCGAAAAAGCTGCCCGCCGGCACCTCCAGATCCACGTTCGCCAGCCCAACCCGGCCACCGGCGTAGCGCTTGGCCACCGACTGCAGGGCAATCGCGGCGGCCGTCATGGCGCGAGCCCCCCGGCACCATCGGCAAACCCCACGATACGGCCCCCCCGATCCACCGCGCAGACCTCCAGCGCCGTGGTCTCCGGCAGCATCCCGCGGGCCCGCTGCCAGGCGCGTGCGCTGATCCGGTCGGCCAGCGCCACGCCTTGTTCCAGGCAGTCCGTTAGGGCCTGGGCACTGGTGTTGGCCGCGCGGATGCGCCCCACCAGGGCCGGGCCGGCACCCAGATCCGCGGCTTCCTCGGCCAAAGCGTCGAGATCGATGCGCGACTTGCGGCTATGGGCATCCAGATGCCCGGCCGCAAACTTGCTGAGTTTGCCGAAGCCCGCGGCCAGCACCACCGCGGGCAAGGGGTTGCGCCGCAGGTATTTCAGCGCCGCCCCGAACAGATCCCCCATCTCGATCAGCCCCATGTCGTCCAGGCCGTAGCGTTCGCGCACCGCCGCCTCGCTGGTGCCGCCGGTACAGCAGGCCACACGCGGACACGCGTTGGCGCGGGCCACGTCGATGGCCTGATGGATGGATGCGATATAGGCAGCACAGGAAAACGGCCGCACGATCCCGGTCGTGCCCAGAATCGAAAGACCCCCGAGGATACCCAGGCGGGCGTTCATGGTCCGCTCGGCAATCCGTTCGCCGCCGTCCACGCCAACCGTGACGCGAAAGCCCCCGCTGTATCCGCTCGCCTCGGCGAGCGCCTCCAGGTGGCCCTGCATCATGCGTCGCGGGACCGGGTTGATTGCCGGTTCGCCCGGCGCCAGCACCAGACCCGGGCGCGTGACCGTACCCACCCCCGCGCCCGCCATGAACTGGACGCCGGGTTCACCGCACAGGGTGACCTCAACCCAGACCCGCGCCCCGTGGGTCGCATCCGGGTCGTCACCGGCATCCTTGATGACCCCGGCCACCGCACCACCCGAGGTCGGTTCCAGATCGTTCAGTGCCAGGCTCACGACCTGCCCCCTGGGCAGGGTGACGTCGACCGTCTGGAGTCGCTGCCCCTGCAGTAGCCAGCGGACCCCGGCAATGACAGCCGCGCTCGCGCAGACACCGGTGGTCAGACCGGTGCGCAGGCGCCCAGTGGTCTCGGGCGTCTCCGGGCGCATGGCACCCTGCGGACGGTTCGAGTCAGCCGATTTCATGCGTTCCCGGGACGGACTGGGCATCTTGCGCGGCAATCGTCTCGCGCAGCCGCACCACTTCGCCCACGATCAGCAGCGCCGGCGACTGAATGGCCAGATCCGCCACCCGCGCCGGAAGGTCGGCCAGCGTGCCCTCAATAACGCGTTGCGTCGGGCGGGTGCCCTGCTCCACCAGCGCGGCCGGCATCGCGCCATCCGCGCCCGCCGCCATCATCTCGCCGCAGACCTCGGCCAGGGTGTGCAGCCCCATGTAGACGACCAGGGTCTGCTGCGGATGGACCAGCGAGGCCCAGTCCAGATCGGTCTCGCCGGCGCGACGATGGGCGGTCACGAACTGGCAGCGATAGGCATGATCGCGATGGGTCAGCGGGATCCCGGCATACGCCGCGCAGCCACCCGCTGCGGTAATCCCCGGCACGATGCTAACGGGGATCCCGGCGGCGGCAATGGCCGCCGCCTCCTCGCCGCCGCGACCATAGACGAACGGATCTCCACCCTTCAGGCGAACCACGTAGTGGCCCTCCCGGGCCAGCGCGATCATGCGCTCGTTCAGGTCCCCCTGATCGCAGCTGTGCCGTGAGCGGGCCTTGCCCACATACAGGCGATGCGCCTCCGGGTTGGCCAGCTCGAGGATCGCCTCCGGGATCAGGCGGTCGTGCAGCAGGACATCGGCGTGCTGCATCGCGGCCACGGCGTCCAGTGTCAGCAGGCCCGGATCGCCCGGCCCCGCGCCGACCAGATCCACGCAGCCGGGCTTTCGCTCGCCGCGCAACGGGAGGCGGGCCCCGGCGGGTGCCCCGGGCCCGATCCGCGTCACATTGTCCCACGGTCGATCACTCATGCTCGAAACAGCTGGGCCGTGGCCTCCGGGTTGGAAGGGAACCAGGCATGCAGATAGGTCGCGGTCAGGCGACCATCGCGATAGATCGCCTCGCCCTGCGACCCCGTCCCGCGCGCACGCCAGCAATGACCATAGGGCTCGAGCCCGACCTCGGAATGGGTGTGATGGAAGGTGTGCCCGCGCAGCTCGCCCTCCGGCAGCGGGGCCGCCTGGAGCCCCAGACCCTGCAGGCGGTCTGCCAGCTGGGCCTTGCCCGGCACCAGCCCGGCCATGGCCGCGGCATGACCCTCGCGATTGGCCAGTTCATCCAGCAGGTAGAGAAAGCCCCCGCACTCCGCCAGGATGGGGCGACCCGCCGCATGATGGGCCTCAAGGTCCGACTTCAGGACAGCATTGGCGGACAGCTGATCCAGATACAACTCGGGGTAGCCACCCGGCAGCCAGACGGCATCGGCCTCTGGTAACCCGTCCCCCGCAAGCGGGGAAAAGAACCGCAGTTCGGCGCCCATCTTCTCCAGCAGGCGCAGGTTGGCCGGATACATGAAAGCAAAAGCCGCATCCCGCGCGATCGCAATGCGCACGCCGGACAGCGCCGCCTCGATCGGCGCAATTGTTTCCGGATCAAAGCGCACCGGCTCCGGGAGCCCTGTCACCCCAGCCTCTTCAATCGCGGCCGCTGCCGCCTCCAGCCGCGCATCCAGATCGGCGATCTCGCCGGCCTGCACCAGCCCCAGGTGACGATCCGGGACACTCAGCGTTTCGTTACGCTGCACGGCACCAAAGAAGCGGATCGCCTCCGGGGTGCAATCCTCCAGCATCCGCGCATGGCCCGGACTGCCCACCCGGTTGGCAATCACGCCCGCGAAGGACAGACCCGGGCGGTAGGTCGACAGGCCATGCACCAGCGCCCCGAATGTCTGGCCCATGCCGCTGGCGTCCACCATGGCCAGGATCGGCAAACCGAAGGCCTGCGCCAGATCCGCCCCGGAGGGATCGCCATCGAACAGCCCCATCGAGCCCTCGACCAGGATCAGATCGGCATCCTGTGCGGCCTCGTACAGCATCGCTCGACAGGCTTCTTCCCCGACCATCCACAGATGCAGGGCGTCGACCGGATGCCCGGATGCCTGTTCCAGGATCATCGGGTCGAGGAAGTCGGGGCCGGTCTTGAACACGCGCACGCGCAAACCCTGGTTGCGGTGGTAACGGGCGATGGCGGCGGTGATCGTGGTCTTGCCCTGCCCCGAGGCCGGGGCCGCCACGAACGCCGCGGGGCAGCTCACACTCACAGCTCGATCCCCTTCTGCGCCTTGATGCCGGCCTGAAAGGCATGCTTGACCACGCCGATCTCGCTCACGGTGTCGGCCGCCTCGATCAGTGCCTTCGGCGCGGCGCGGCCGGTGGTAATCACGTGCTGCATCGGCGGGCGATTGGCGAGATCCTCCAGCACCTCGTCCACATCCAGGTACTGATATTTCAGCGCGATGTGCAGCTCGTCGAGCAGCACCAGATCGACGTTCGGGTCGCGCAGCATGTCGCGGGCATGCGCCCAGGCCTCGCGGGCCGCGGCCACGTCCTTCTCGCGGTCCTGGGTCTCCCAAGTGTAGCCCTCGCCCATCACGTGGTACTGCACGTGGTCCTGACCACGGAAGAAGGCCTCCTCGCCGGTGGCGAACTGCCCCTTGATGAACTGGACGATGCCGACCTGCATGCCGTGCCCCAAGGCACGTGCCACCATGCCGAAGCCGGAGGAGCTCTTGCCCTTGCCGTTGCCGGTCAGGATCAGGAACACGCCCTTTTCTTCCTGCGCCTCGGCGATCTTGCGGTCCACCACTTCCTTCTTGCGCGCCATACGCTGCGCGTGGCGTTCGGCCTTAGCTGTGTCGGTATCGTTGGTCATGTCGCTCTCTCCTGCAGTTCGTAATGGAAAAACGCGGTGCGGGTGCGGCCGGACAAGCTACTGGGCCGCCGCCCACTCGGTGTGCCGCGTTTCAAGCTCGGCCAGTCCATCCAGGATCACCGGTGCCGGGTGCGAGAAATACCCGCTTGGCAGATTCACCACCCTCACCGGGCTCGATGCGACCACCGCTCGGCAGCTGCGAGCCTCGGACCCAGAGAAGGTGAACACCACGTCGGCGTCATACTGGTTGATCAGATCGGCCAGTTCGTCGGTGTCCTCCGACAGTCTCAGGTGATGCACACCTGGCTGGTTCGCAACGACGTCGAATCCCGCGCGGGTGAAGGCATCATGCAGCCAGGTCTTCGGGCCGTACACGTAGGCTTGCGCGCTGCACGAGGACATCAGGACCGCACGCTCGCCGGAGGCCCCCACGGCATCGGCCGCCTCCTTCCACGCATCGTCGAATGCGGCGGCGCGCACCGCACCGTCGTCCAGGCCCGCAGCATCCGCAATGCGTTCGAGATTTTCGCGCACGGCATCCATCCCTTCGAAGCCGCCCAGCACGATGGCCCGGGTCCTGGCCGGCACGGTATCGGCCCAGTCATCGCGCTCGACCCAGCTCGAGGTGAACGCCAGATCCGGTTCGACGCGGCCGATCGCCTGCTCGTCCGGGTCCAGAATGCCGCCGGTATCCTCCACGTCGAGATCGTCGTAGCGGCTCGCCCCCACGATGCAGGGGGTCAGGCCCAGGTACTCCAGCGAGTGCGTGATGTACGGTGACTGGCTGACAATCCGCGGGCACTCGCCCGCTGTCGCCGTTACCGGAAACACCAACCCCGCGGTCAGGACAAGGGCCAGAAACCCGGTCCCCGGGGTCCATGGCAAGCTGCAACCGAAAGCGCGCGTGTATCGGCAGACCTGAGTGATCATCGGAAACTCCCCTTGTTAGTTGCCCGCGGGCCAACACGGTACGCAACGGCGTTCACTCGCCGATCAGGATCATGCGACCGGTGTCCGGGTCGCGGTACACCTGCCCCATGGATTCGAAGCCCGAGCCAGCCTCGCCGGCACCTTCGGGCGGGTCCGGGATCTCGCGCCCGGGTTCGATCTCGGCACCGCCACTGGCCGGCTCCAGTCCGCTCCCCGAGGCGGCCATCACCACCATCAGGCCGACGGCGAACACCAGCATGATGTCGGCCAGATTGGCCAGTGGGCCCATCGGCTCCTCGTCGGGGGCGTCGAAGCGCGAGGCGCGGTAGTGCGGGACCCTCATGCCGCTGCCTCCAGGCGCTCCATCGCAGCGTCATACCAGCGCCGCCGGAGGCGTCCGAGCAGGAAGCCGAGGATGCCGACCAGCAGCCCCAGCACCGTGGTGTTGAACGCCACCGTAACGGCCTGGGCGAGGATTTCCAGTTCGCCCCGGCCCATCGCGGCCAGCCCAGGCCCCAGCGGGATCAGCGTGCCCATCAGCCCGAGCATCGGGCCGATGCGTGCCAGCAGATCCGCCCGGTCGATGCGGCGCCGCGCGCGATAGGCCAGGCGCTCGGCGTCACCGGTGGCCTCCAGCCGCCGCACCCCCCCGGAGCGTTCGCCCAGGGCCAGCCCGAACTCCCAGACCGCCACCGCGACCAGCACCAGCAGGCCGACGATCACCGGCTCCAGCAGCCAGCGCACCACGGTGTCCATCAACTCCATCGTGATCGAGAACGACATTCGCGTTTACCTCATTAACCTTTGTTCAGCGCTTCCCACGTTCTTATGTAGGAGGCCAGCCCTCTGGCCGATGGGCCGCCGGACATACCCCATCGGCCAGAGGGCTGGCCTCCTACAGGAGACATTTCCAGCGGCGGTTATCGCCGCCGGCCTGCCGCGATACCGCCGATCAGCAGCAGGAACAGCGCGGCGGCGACCAGCCAGGGAATCCAGGGCATGCCGGCCGCGTCGTCGCCGGTTTCCTGGCCGCCCTCGGCCGCGGCCGCTTCCGGCAGCTCCTGCATCTCCCGGGCGTCCGGGTCCTCCAGCGGCTGGATCTCGGTGACACGGCTGGGGTCGGCCTCCGCCTGTGCGCGATCGATCTGCGCGGACGCGCGCACGGCCTCGAAGGCCTCGCGCAGTTCGGGGTCCTCCAAGCGCTCGGCCACCTCGTCCAGCATCGGGTGGTCGGGGCGCGTGTGCCCGCTGCCCGGCAGGCCGTGTTCCGCAACCAGTTCGGCAAAACGTTCGGACAGGGCCTCCAAGACCTCCGGCTCGGCGTCCCAGAACCCGCGACTGGCGGCCACCAGGTGCACGGCCTGCAGGTGGGTCTTCACATGCACGTTGTGGCCATCGGCGAGGAACGCCTCCAGGCCCAGCCCGTGGCGGTCCTGCAGATACACGTCATGCACCTCGTCCCAGACCCAGGAGCGGATGATTTCGGGATTGGTGGCCTGCCAGCCCCACAGGTTGTCGACGAAGTCACGGGCCATGGTGCGGGCCCCGGCATAGCCGTGATCCATCAGCGGCTCGATCCACTGCGGGTTCAGGTTCTGCCCCTGCAGCTCGCGCATCAGCGCGCGTCCCAGCGTCTCCACCTGCGGGTTGTCCGGATCGGCATGCTGCAGCACGCGGTTGTCCGGCGCCTCGCCGCGGATGCTCTCGACCGCGGTCGAGAGCCCGCCCTGGAAATCGAAACCGTCGTCGTTGTCCAGCAGGCCGTAGAGGTGCGAGGCGCGCCCGAGATAGGTGCGCCCGACCTGGCCCAGCCGGGCCTCGAAGGCCTCGTGCGCGGAGCCACCGGATTCGTCCGCCCCGTAGGCGTGGCCCATCCGGCGCATATAGGCCGCGCCCAGTTCGGCACGATCCTCCCAGGCGCCGGAACGGTCCGCGAGACGATTGACCCCGGCCCCATAGGCCCCGGGGGCGGTACCGAACACCCGCAGCGCGGCCTGTTGCCCCGCCTCGAGGCCATTGAGGCCTGCGGCGCGCAGGGCCTGGGTGTCCTCCACCCATTGTGCGGCCACGTCGTTGCGCGACAGGGGCTCGGCGCCCGGATCGCGCAGGTCCTGCCCCAGCGGGGCCAGGGCCGCCTCCAGTGCCTCTTCCAGCTCGGGGTACTCGGCAAGAATGGTCTCGAACGAGCCGTCCAGTGCGAGGCGGGCGGCTCGATCCAGCCACACCAGCTGGTCCTCGTAGAGGTCGCGGAACAGACCGGAGGTGGTAAAAAGGGCATCGCGACGGCGATCGCGCGCGGCCTCGTCGAGGTCCATGCGCTCCAGCCCCTGGACGATCCCGCGACTGTTCCAGGCCGGACGAATGCCCAGCATGTCCATGCCGAAGGCGATCATCACGCCCTCGTCGCGCACGGTATCCGATGCCCAGAGGATGATCGCCTCACTGCCATCCGCCTCGGGATCGCCGTGTTTACGGGCATCCGCGGCCAGTTCCTGACCAATGCCCCAGGCGATGCGCGTGGGCACGAGATCCGCCGCCAGCGCGTGGAAGTTGCGCCCGGTCGGCAACACCTCCGGCGTGCGGATCGGATCGTTGCCCTGCCCTGGCGGCACGAAACGTCCCTCCAGCGCTGCCAGCAGATGCGCGCGCTCGCTGGCCGGGGATCCACGCAGCTTGGCGTCCCAGTCGTCGCCGACCGCGTCGTCACCCGCCATCGACTCGAGCATCGTGTCCACGGCCTCGTCGCTCCAGTCACGCCCGAACACATGCAGCCCCAGCGGCATCTGGTCTTCCTGCATGTCCGTCAGGTAGTGGCCGATCTCGTGGACCAGCAACTCCTCGTCCATCTCCGCCAGCGGGGTATCCCCGTGATCGTGATCATGGCCATGGTGGTCGTGATGATCGCCCGAATGCCCGTGATCATCGTCGCCATGACGCGCATGAGCCTCCTGATGACCGTGTTCGTTGGCATGTTCGTGCGCTTCATCCCCGTGTTCGCGGTGATGGTCCGCGTGGCGATGTTCGTCGCCGTGTTCGTCCGCATGCACTTCGCCATGCCCGGAGTCGGATTCGTCGTGGTGCCTCTCGTGGTGCCTCTCGTGGTTCCCCTCGTGATGACCCTCGTGATGACCCTCGTGGTGACCCTCGTGGTGACCCTCGTGGTGACCCTCGTGGTGACCCTCGTGGTGACCCTCGTGATGACCCTCGTGGTGATCGCCGTGGTGATCGTCGTGGTGATGCCCGTGATCGTGATGATGACCCCGCGCCAGTTCACGCTCGATGGTCTCGGTCAGGCCGAGATCGTCGATGCGCTCGCGCAGAGTCTGGGCGGCCCGCGAGCGCGTCGCGGCATCCGGCTGCGCGGCGGCCTCGTAGGTCTCCACCAGCTGGCGCAGTTCCAGCAGGCTGTCGTACAGCTCGGTGGCCGCCAGCGGCGGGGTCAGGTGACTGATCATCACGCCCATGGCGCGGCGCTTGGCCTGGATGCCCTCGCCCACGCCATCGACGATGTAGGGATAGATAATCGGCAGGGCGCCGCCGAGGATCTCGGGATAGTCGTCCGGTGCCAGCCCCGCACGCCGGCGCGGCAGGAATTCGCGGGTCGAGTGACGCCCGACGTAGACCAGCGCATCGGCCTCGAAGTGATCGCGGATCCAGTGGTAAAAGCCGACATACTGGTGGGTCGGCGGGAACGTGGTATTCGCGTGCAGCAGGCGCTCGCTGACCTCCCAGCCGCGCGGCGGCTGCGGCCCGATGAACACGTTGCCGAACTCGATCCCCGGGAACAGCATCTCGCCATCGCGGGTCATCGCCTCGCCCGGCGGGTCGCCCCAGCCGGTCAGGCCGGGGATGCCCGTGCGCACCAGCGCCTTGCGCAACTGCTCGGTGGTCGCGTGCGCGTCCTCCCCCGCCAGCGTGGCCTCCCAGGCCTCCTCGTACTGGGCCAGCAGGTCCAGTGCACGCTCCTGCGCCGCGTGCGGATAACTCTCGAGCATGTGGCGCAGATCACCGACACCGCTTTCCAGCCCAGCTTGCGCGATCTCGACCTTGTCGGCGGCCCTGGCGGCCTCCAGGCGTGCCTGCAGATAGCCGATCGGGCCGTCGACCAGTTCGGCCCGGACGGGTTCCGGCAGGCTATCGAAATACGCCTGATACTGGTCGCGGTCCAGCGAGGCGACCCGGCCGGCGATCGCGTCCAGCGCATCCGCCTGTTCCGGCAGGTTCACGGCTCGATCCTGGATCATGTCCAGCAGGGCCTCGGCGTCCTCCGGCACCGCGTCGCCCAGGTCGTACCCGGCGGCTTCGAGTCGTTGCAGGATCTCCAGCAGCGACTCGGGGACATCCAGCTTGTCCGCGCCGATGTTCTGGCGACCGGGCGGATGGTTGTAGTAGACCACCGCCACCCGCTTGTCCGTGTTGTCCAGGCGGCGCAGCCGCTGCCAGCTCGCCACCCGGTCGCCCAGGGCCTCGACCCGTTCGCCGACCGGCTCGGTCAGTGTGAGGCGTACGCCCGTGCGGGCGTCCTGTTTCGGCTCGCCGGCGGTCGCCAGCACCATCGGCTGGCTCATGCCCTGCAACTCGGGCATGGCCACGTGGTAGTGGACCTTGTCCCAGGGGATGCCCTCGTGCGAGAGCCGCCACTGGGTCGCGCTCACGTCCGCCAGGCGGATCCCCTTGATCACCGGGACATCCAGCGCGCCGAAGGCCTCGGCCACCGCCTCGCGGTTGCCACCCCCGCCCACCACGAAGTCCTGCAGGCTGACGATCCCTGCCAGATCCGCCGACCCGGCCACCTTGGCCAACGTCTCGACCGCCTCGCGGCTGGCCCCGCCCCAGCGCGCGAGTACCGCGAAGCACTGGATATCCCGGGCCTCCAGGGCCTTGCAGGCGGCGTCAAGCAGCGCCCGGTCGCCCGGCCGGTCACCGGTATCCAGATCTAGCAACGCCACGGCGGGCCCGTCGTCCAGCTCGAGAGCGTCCGGATTCGGGCTGGAGCTGCCATGCCGGTAATAGCGGACGGTCTCGCGCGGATCCGGCTCCGGCACCTCGATCTCGTGCCCGCCACGCGCGGCCAGCCAGCGCATCAGCCCCTCCATATTCTCCGGCGTGCGTCCCTGGTAAAACGCGCGACCCGTCAGCCAGTCCGCCTGCTCGGGGAAACGCGCCTGCTGTTGGGCCAGGTGCACGCGCGGGTCTTTACCCGGGTCGGGGTTGGCCGCCAGTTCGGTGCGCATCTCGTCATCGAGGCCCGCAAGCACGGCCTCGCCGCCGATCCGCGACAGGGCCGTCAGGTGACGCACGCTGTTGATCGCCAGAATCGGGGCCGCCTCGGGCGGCGGGGCCTCCCGCAACAGACGGTCGAGGCGCGCGGCCTGGTCCCCGAAAACAGCCGCGACGAGTATGGCGTCGACCTCCCGCCACAGCGCCGATACCGCCTCGTCCGACTTGTCCGCGAGTTGCTCCGGTGTCCGCAGGATCACCTCCGCCTGCGGATGGGCCTCCAGGAAGCGATGCGCGCCAGCGGCCACCTCCGCCGCCGAGCGATCGGAGACCACACCCACCACGAGCGGACCCGCATGGGCCGGTACCATTCCGAAAAGAAAAAGCGCGAAGATGCTCAGGATCGTGCAACGAAAACGCATGGAAACTTCCCGATAAACAGGTGCAATAGGGCGCGAGGCGTGTACTCGACACGCCTCGACCGTTGCAATGGGAATGGGACGCCGCCACCGCGGCGCCCCCACGAAGACCCGTCAGCCGCGCTGGTTCGCCGGTTGCCAGAGGACCTCGGTACCGTTTTCGTGACGAGCCAGCACACGGCAGAGCACGAACAGGAGATCCGACAACCGGTTGACATAGGCCAGCGACGCCGGACGCAATGCCTCGTGGTGATTGAGCGCCACCAGACGCCGTTCCGCACGCCGGCAGACGGTACGCGCAATGTGACAGTCGGCCGTAGCGGGACCCCCACCCGGAAGGATGAACTCCTTCAGGGCGGGCAGATCCGCGTTGAAGGACTCCAGCTCCACGTCCAGACGCTCCACGGAAGCCTCCGGGAGGGCCTGATGCCCCGGCACGGCCAGTTCCGCTCCGAGATCAAACAACTCGTGCTGCACCAGAGCCAGCGAGCGACGGACCTCTTCGGGCAGGTCGTGGACCAGCACCCGGCCCACGACACTGTTCAGCTCGTCCACGTCGCCAAAGGCCTCGACGCGGTGGCTGTCCTTGTCCACCCGCGAGCCATCGCCCAGCCCGGTCCGGCCTTCGTCACCCGTACGGGTCGCAATCTTCGACAGTCGATTACCCATGAATCACCTCTGCTGGTAGCGCAGCTTCACGAACGCGGCCCGGCCGGGGTTGTTATAGCCGCCCTGGGTCTCATAATCCCGATCGAAGACGTTGGTCAAGGAGCCCTCGACCGTCCATTCGGGGTTGAGGGCATACGCCGCGCGCAGGTTCATCGTGCCGTAGCCCGAGAGCCGGTTTGGCTCGCCCGAGAAGTCGTATTCATAGGTCCGACTCCGAGCGAGGACCGTACCACCTACGGAGAAATCGCCGATCTGACGATCTAGATCGAAACGGGCCGAAACCGGCGCCCGCCGCGCGAGTTCATCTCCGGAATCCCGGTCCTCCGCGTCCAACAGGGTCAGCGCAACCCGCGAATTCCACGGCCCGAGGGCATGGCCACCCTCGATTTCCAGCCCGCGAATTCGGGCCTCATCAACGTTTTCGCGCATTGGAAAACCCGTTATAAGGCCATCCACACGCGTTTCGAACACTGCCACATCCACATAGGCAAGGCTGGCTGAATACCTGACCCCAAACTCGAAGGTCTCCGACTCTTCCGGATCGAGGTCGGGGTTCCCGCGGAAACTCATCGGGCCGGAAGAAGGCCAGTAAAGATCATTGAAGGTCGGCGCCTTGAAGGCGGTGCCGTAGCTGGCCCGCAGGCGCAGGGCATCGGTGGCCTGCATGCCCCAGGCGATCTGCCCCGTGGTCTTTGCGCCGAACTGCTCGTTGTCGTCGTAACGCAGCGAAGCTTCCAGGTCGTGGTTGCCAAGTTCGGTGCGCAAGACCGAATACACGCCAACGTTGTAACGCGAGTCCTCGTCATAATCGGTGGTGCCATCAACCTGGTCCTCGTAGGCATCCACTCCGGCCACTAGGTCGGTGCGATCCCCAAGTCGGAGATCGTTGCGCCAGGTCAGCTGATTCCGACGCGTATCGAATCGATCGATGCTTCCACCAAGCACGCCGCCTTCCGTCACATCGTCACTCTCATCCCGTGACTGCCCAAGCGTGACTTCCGAGTCCCAGCGGTCGGTTACCGGAATACGAATACCGGCCCGCAGGGCGGCATGAACAAAATCTGTGTAGGCTCGATCGTACGGTCCGAGGATAAGGGAAGTGGCAGGGTCGAACTCGTCTGCGTCATACTCCGAACGACCTTCCGAGTACAAGAAATTCCCGAAAAGTTCGATTCCGCTGTCCAAACGATGACTTACCTTCCCGGACAGCGAGGTGTTTTTGTAACCGTCAGGGTCATCGTCGCCGACGTCGTCCTGCACGTTGATCCCATCGGTCTCGAAGTGGCTAACCGAGAAACTGTAGTTCGTGTTTTCGGTGCCGCCGGCAACGCCGACTCCGGTCTCCCACGTGTCAAAACTTCCGCCTCCGACAAATGCGTTGACCTTCGGCGGTCCTTCTCGACCTTCTCGGGTAAAGATCTGGGTCACGCCGCCAATGGCATCGGACCCATAAATGGAGGTTCGAGGGCCCCGCACGATCTCCACTCGTTCGATCTCCTCCGGCGGCAGGAACCGCCAACTCGCCCCGCCGGTGGTCGCAGAGCCCATGCGAACTCCATCGATCAAAAGCAGGTGGTGATCAGATTCGGTACCCCTCACGCGCACACTCGACTGTTTACCAAATGGGCCGGCACCACTCACCGATACGCCAGCGCGCCCATCTAAAAGATCGGTGAACTGCTGGGGCTGCAGGCGCTCGATCTCTTCGCGGTCGATGATGGTGACCGAAGCAAGCGTCTCGTCGACGGTCTGCGCGATGCGAGAGGCGGTGACCTGGACGGTTTCCAGGGTCTGCGCGTCGTTGGTATTCGGCGTATCCGCCAGAGCGGGACTGGTGGCCAGCAGGATGGCCGTGGAAAGTGCTGTGCGTTTCATGTCGTCTGTGTCTCCCGGCGAGCCGCCCGCACGCCGTTGATTCGTCGGGATCGCCCGAACAGGGGGAGACAGACACGAGGGGGGATCGGCCACAACCGGCAAGCGGCCAGGCTCGATCATCCGCCTCGCATGCCCGCCGCATGCCGCGCGATCATTCCCTGGCCGGTCTCCGGGCTGACGAGCGTTCCGATGCGGCGCCTTCCCGAACGCATGTTCAGTGGCACTGGCCGCGACCATCAGGGACCGTCGGGCGGTCCCTCGCTCGATCACCGTTGCGGGGGCAGCGTCGGAATCGTCCGCGGGCCTCGAAGACCCGCCCGGACTCACCGAACTTCCCGTTTAACCCGCCAGGTCGAGCCTGGCCGGGCACCGGGGAACGCGGCGAACACTACACAATTGGGCGCAAAATTACCAGCCGGGGGAGATTCGATCTCGCACAACCGGAACCGTCGAACCAGGCCCGTCGCGACGGATCATCAGCGGCGGCGCCGCTCCTCGGCGTGGAGATAGCGGGTCCCGCGCTTGAGCAGCAGGCCCCAGGTCTTGTCCTGCAGCATGGCGTCGAACTCCGGCGACCGCTCGGCGCGCAGTGCCACGGGATGCGACTCGTCCGCGGCATGCGTTGCCAGCATGTCCAGGCGCTCGCGGTTGGCGCCGTACTGCTCGACCAGGAAATCGCGCATCGAATCGCTCAAAGGCAGGTGATAGATACGCGTGAGGCGCATCGCCAGCCATTCGGCCATGCGCCCGAGATCCTGGCGGACCTTGCGCACCATGGCCGAGCCCAGACCCGCCTTGGCATCGGCGCTCATGCCCACATACAGCCCCCCAAGATACGCGGCCGGGTTGGCGTAGATGGCGCGCTGGATGCTCGGGTTGGTGAGGTCCACCAGCGGCTCCAGGACCAGGGCCAGCTGGATGCCGATGCGCTTGGCCGTCTCGGCGTCCAGCGCCGCCCCCCCGAAGTAGAACAGGTCGCCTTCGCGCTGGATTTTCAGCTCCCTGAGGAAGTTGCAGAAGTCGTTGGCCAGCTTCAGCTTCTGGTCATCGGTCAGCTCGATCAGCTCCTCGCTGACCCGGATACCGCGCACACTGCGCTTGAACCAGCGCTTCTCGCCCCGCTTCTCCACCTGGGCGCGGCGAAGGGCCTCCCAGCGCTCCACCGCATTGGCGTAACGGCTCTGCGCCTGCATCAGCTGGTCGCGCGCCTCGCGCAGGTCCTCGACCCGCCGCAGTGCCAGCCCCAGGAGCTGGCCTTCCGGCGAATGTTCCCCCGGTTCCCGATCCTCCAGAGTGCGCAGTGCCTCCAGGACCTGGCGCCCCAGGTCGGTTACGGGCTCGCGCAGAGCCTGCGGATCCAGCCCCGAGGCATCGCTCTGGGACAGCAGAATACCGAGCGAGCGCAGGCGGCTGACCACCCCGGCCTGCGCCACGCGAAAGCGGTTGCCCTGGGATTCCAGTCGGTCCAGGGCGGCCCCGAGCTGCCAGCCACCGGACCATTCGAAGCTCAGGCGCTTGATCTGGCGCCCGTTCACGAGCTCGAACGCGAGCACGAAGATCGCCTGCACATCGTCGAGGGTGCACCGGGCCAGGTCGTCGGCATCGGCGGCGGAAAACAGGCGGTCCAGGAACTGGTCCACCCGGCGCACGCCATCCTCCTGGGTCGGCGCCACGCCGCGCAACCGATCGCGCAGCAGGTCGGCGACCTCCGGGGCCTCGTGGTGCAGCTTCTCCAGGGCCGCGAGCCGCGAATCCTCGGTCGCGCCCACCAGATCGCCCACGCGCGAGCGCAGGCCCAGGCGGCGATAGATCTCGATCTGCTCCGCGGCAGCCGCCAGGCTGGTATCGCCGGTCATCTCGCGCACCGCGACGGCCACCCCCTCGGGCGAGATATCCACCTCGTGGAGCAGCACCTCGGCCGCCTTGCGCCGGCGCATGTCCGGTGCGAGCTCGCTCATGGCCAGATCACGGGTCACGAACAGCAGGTCCGGCAGCAGGTCGATCGTGTTGCGCAGCTGGTCGCGCGACTGTTCCTGGCGTTTTCCGCGGGTGGCATCGGCAACAAAGCGCGCCACCAGGCCGATCACCCCGAACAGCAGGGTGTAGACGGCAAAGAAGATGAAGTTCTGTGCCGGGGCGGCATGCCCGAAACCGAGAAAGTACCCGCCCTGCATGGCCAGGAACGTGACCGGTCCCGCCGCCCACAGCAGCTGGAGGAAATTGAGCGACCAGGGGACGCGCCGCGCGGTGGCCGCCACCTCGGTGATGCGGCTGCGGCCGGCCGCCTCGATCAGGACGTTCTCCTGCGACGGCCCGACGGCCTGCGGGTCTTCCTGACCCGGTGCCTCCCTGCGTTTACGAAAGCGACCGAACACGCGCCCCTGCTCCGGAATGGATGGTCACCGCCGGCATGGCCGCAACGTCCCCGTTAGTGTAGGGAAAGTACGTTCGGTTCGCGCGCTCCGGGCCCCGTTTTCGAGCCGTTCCCGGCGCATTCGGCCACCCCTCAGGCCGCGTTGCTGCGCCGTGCCTGGGCCTCGCCGGGCGGGATCGAGACCACCTCGGAGGCATCGTCGCGATAGAGGTAGTCGCGCGTCAGCGGCACCGCGTCCTGCTGCTTGGCCATCTGCACGTGGAAGACCACCTGTCCCCACCAGCGGAAGGTCCCCTCGCAACTGGCCAGATAGAACTCCCACATGCGGCAGAAGCGCTCGTCGAAGCGCGTCACGGCCTCGGCCCGGACCTTCTGGAATCGGCGGTACCACTCGGCCAGTGTCTCGGCATAGTGCAGCCGCCAGAACTCGATATCCGTGGTGTACAGCGGGGTGGGTTCCAGCGCACTCATCACCTCGGACAGCGCCGGGGTGTACCCGCCCGGAAAGATGTACTTGCTGAGCCACGGGTTGGAGGTGCCCGGCGGCTCCTGCCGCCCGATGGTATGCAGCACGGCGATGCCGTCGGGCGTCAGGAGGTCGTGTACCCGCTGGAAGAACGTACCGTAGTTGGGTGTGCCGACATGCTCGAACATGCCGACGCTGACAATCCGGTCGTACTGGTCCTCGTGCTCGCGGTAGTCCTGGTAGAGAAACCGCACCCGGTCCTCCAGCCCGCGTCGCCCGGCCTCCTCCCGGGCCACCCGCAGCTGCTCCCGGGACAGTGTCACGCCGTCGACCTGCACGTCCGCGTGCTCGGCCAGATGGAAGGCCAGGCCGCCCCAGCCGCAACCGATATCAAGGACCCGCATGCCGGGTTCCAGGCGCAGCTTCCTGCGCAGCATCGCGCACTTGGCCTGCTGCGCTTCCTCCAGCGTCATATCGGGCCGCTCGAAGTAGGCACAACTGTAGAACATGCCCTCGTCCAGGAACTGGCGATAAAGCCACTCGTCGACATCATAATGATGGGCGATGTTCTGATAGCAGCGCGCCACCTTGTTGCCCTGCTCGATCAGCGCCCTGAGCATACGCACCGCCGGATTGACACGCTGCTGGAACATCGGCGCGAAGTTGCGCATAGCCACATCCAGGAACACCTGCAGGCCCTCGGGGCCAGGCGACCACATGCCGTTCATGTAGGTCTCGCCCAGCTGGAACCCCGGATCGCGACCGATCTTGCGCAGCGCCGCCCGGTCATGCAGCTGCATCGTGATCTCCGGCGTACCGCTACCGAAACGCTGCTCGCGGCCATCCGGGTGCCGCAGCACAAAGGTCCCGTAGCGCATGTATTGCTCGAGTAACCGCTCGATCATCTTGACCCCTGTCCTTGTCTCGGCGGCCCGTGCGCAACGCGTGGGTTCCAGGCCGTTGCCGCGCCACCCAATGTAAACTGAGTCTAAATATTGTTATCTCGCGTTGTCCATGCCTGATGCCGCGCGCGGTGAAGTGGGCGGCCGGCGCCGCTTCGAGACCCGTAATAACCCCGACCCGAATCACCTGCATTCCACAGGGACAGTAGCGCATTCCCGAGCGTGATGGCAGACCCCGAAAATCCCTTTCCCCAATTCCGAAAAAACGGCTACCCTGCACTCATGACGCTACGACCCACCCAAGCCTGTCAGCACTGCACCCTGCGCCAGCTCTGCCTGCCGGTCGGCCTGCCGCAGGACGAGCTCTGGCAGCTCGACGAGATCGTCCAGCAGCGCCGGCCGATCGCCAAGGGCGCGGCCCTGTTCACCATGGGGGCCAAGTTCGACGCGCTGTATGCGGTCCGCACGGGGGCGCTGAAGACGGTGCTGATCTCCGATGACGGCACTGAACAGATCACGGGCTTTGCCCTGGCCGGCGACCTCCTGGGACTGGACGCGATCCATTCGGGCAAGCACCCGGTGAGTGCCGTGGCCCTGGAATCCACCAGCGTCTGTGCCGTGCCCTACGGGCATGTCGACGACCTCGCCGGGCGCCTGCCCACGTTCCGCCAGCACATGATGAGCGTGATGAGCCAGGAGCTCGCGCAGGACGAAAGCCTGCATGCGCTGCTTGCCCAGCGCACGGCCGAGCAACGCCTGGCGACATTCCTCGTGGGGCTGTCGGAACGCCAGCGCACTCGCGGCCTGTCCCCCGAGCGGTTCTACCTGCCGATGTCGCGCGCCGACATCGCCAACCACCTGGGCCTGACCCAGGAGACCATCAGCCGACTGTTCACCCAGCTGCGCAACCAGGGCGTAATCAGCCTGCACACCCGCGACCTCGAGATCCTGGAGCCCGAGAGTCTGCGGAACACCGCCGGGGTGACGTTCACCTCCTCCGCCGCGAGCAGTGCCTGAATCCGGAGGCACCCCGGAGGAGCCGTCGACGGACTTCGAGGCCTTCTGGAGCTTCGCCGGAACCCTCTGGGCCGACCCCGATGCACGCGCGCGTCTGATGCGCTGGCAGGAGGACTTCGGGGTGGATGTGATGCTGGCGCTGTTTGCCCTGTGGTACCCCCGACCGCTGACGACCTCTCAGTGGCAACGGCTCGCGCAAACCGCCCGCCGCTGGCAGACCTCAGCCACCGGACGCATCCGCGCCCTGCGCCGCCAGTTGCACACCCCCGAGCGCGACACGCTCTACCGCGCGGTACTCGCGCTCGAACTCCAGAGCGAGCGCCTGGCGGGCCTGCAACTGCTCGCGCAGGCCCGCCAGCTCTCGACGCCGGATAGCCGGTCCCACGCCGTGAACCACCGGCGCCGACTGCACACGCTGTTCCCCGCATTGCCGGAGGCCGAGATCCGCGACGCGCCACACACTCCGGATCGGTGTTCTCAATAGCGTGTCCACGCAGGGACGTACGTAGCGGCATGCCGGCTGCATGCGCTGGCGGTTCCGGCTATCCTCCCCGGCATACAGACCCTACACGGCAGGATTCATGTCCGACGATCTGCGCACCCAGCTCCTGAAGACGGGGCTGGTGGACGAAAAACAGGTTCGCAAGGCCAAGGCGCAAAAGCATCAGGCGCAAAAGGGCAACGCGAAAAAGAAGAAGGACCGCAAGACCGGCCCCGAGCCCGGCGTGGCCGAGGCGCGCAAGGCCGAGCAGGCCGAACGCTCGCGGCAGAAGAACCGCGAACAGCAGGAGCGTGCCGAACGCCGCGCCCGCCACGCACAGATCCGCGAGCTGGTCAGTACCCATCTGGCGCCGATCCCCACGGGCGATGCCGCGCTGGACTATCATTTTCAGCAGGGGGGGCAGATCCGCCACCTACCGGTGACAGCGGATCTGCAAAAGCGCCTGGCCGACGGGCGCGCCGCGATTGCGGGGCTGGATATCCGGCCGGAAAAGGGTTTCCGGGTCATCCCGCGGGAGACAGCGGACCGCATCCGCGAGCGCGATCCGGAATGGCCGCTGGTGATTCCGGCCGAGGATGATGCGTCGTCCGAGCCCGACCCGGACGACCCCTACAAGGATTACGTCGTCCCCGATGACCTGATGTGGTGAGGGCAAGGGGCACGCACGGACCGGCGGCCCCGCGGGTCCGTCAGTCCGTGGTGCGCTTCACGTCCGCGGCCGGCATGCCGGACTGCTGCGGACGCCGGGCCTCGTCACTGGACATATCCTGAGGGGTTAGTCCCCCCTCCCCCAGACTCTGGGGTGCACCCACCGACTCCTCCTCCGGCGCGCCGTTGCCACAGCCCAGGGCCAGCAGGCCCACGGCGGTCAGTCCGATCACCAGGGGGGTCGCTCGCTGAATCTCTCGCATCGCTATCGCTCTCGGGTGTTTTCAGGTCAAAGCGTGCAAGCCCACGGCCCGTCGCGCAAGCGCCGGCGTGAAGATCACGGGCTTGGCACACGCCCTTGAGACCCGCCTGGCTGCGGATTCGCTGTCAGACGGCCCCGACCGGCAGGATGCGGGTCCCGGCCTGGCCGTCCAGGATATCAGCGGCATGCCCCAGCGCACCGATCCCGACCCGGATGCCGCCTTGCGCCGCGCGCCGCGCCGCCTCCATCTTCGGGCCCATGGAACCCGCGGGGTAGGCCGCCGGCTCCACGGCCGTGACCAGCAGGGCCTTCAAGCGCCGAGCGTCCGGCGTGCCCCAGTCCATATAGACGCCGTCGACATCGGTCAGCATCAGCAGCCAGTCGGCCTCGACATGCGCGGCCAGACGGGCGGCCGTCAGGTCCTTGTCGACCACAGCCTCGATGCCCTGCAGGCGCCCGGCCGCGTCGCGCACGACTGGCACACCCCCGCCACCGGCGCAGATCGCGACAGCGCCACTATCCACCAGGGAGCGTACCGCCTCCATGCCCAGCAGGCGCTGCGGCTCGGGCGAGGCTACCACGCGCCGCCAACCCTCGCCGTCGGGCGCGATATCCCAACCGCGCTCGTCGGCCAGCGCACGAGCACGGGCTTCATCCCAGGTGGGGCCGATGAATTTCTCCGGATGGCCAAAGGCCGGATCGTTGGGGTCGACCTCGGTCTGCGTCAGCAGGCTCGCCACCCGGTCATGCCCCAGTGCGTTGTGCAGCTCGCGCGCCAGGATGTAGCCGATCATGCCGTGGCTCTCGGCGCCGACAACGTCCAGCGGCCAGGCGATGCGATCGCACTCCGCCTGATTGGCCAGCAGGCCAACCTGCGGCCCGTTCCCGTGGGTGACGACCACCTCGTGCTCGCGCGCCACGGCGGCGATCGCCTCGGCGGCCTGTTGCGCGTTGCGCTGCTGGGCCTCGGCCGAGGGCGTCTCGCCGCGTTGCAACAGGGCGTTGCCGCCCAGCGCGATCACGATGCGCATGGCGGTCCTCCGGGGGATTTGGTGGGTGTCAGGTCCGCGGCAGGGTGACGCCGCGCTGCCCCTGGTACTTGCCGCCCCGGTCCTTGTAGGACGTCTCGCAGACCTCGTCGGACTGCAGGAACAGCATCTGCGCCACACCCTCGTTGGCGTAGATCTTGGCCGGCAACGGCGTGGTGTTGGAGAACTCCAGCGTCACGTGGCCCTCCCACTCGGGCTCCAGCGGGGTCACGTTCACGATGATGCCGCAGCGGGCATAGGTGGACTTGCCCAGGCAGATGGTCAGTACATCGCGCGGGATACGGAAGTACTCCACCGTGTGCGCCAGGGCAAAGGAGTTGGGCGGGATGATGCAGACATCCGACTGCACATCCACGAAGCTGCCCTCGTCGAAGCCCTTGGGATCGACGATGCTGGAATTGATGTTCGTGAAGATCTTGAAATGATCCGAACAGCGCACGTCGTAGCCGTAGCTGGAGGTGCCGTAGGACACGATCCGCTCCTCGTCGCGGTAGCGGATCTGGCCGGGCTCGAAGGGCTCGATCATGCCCTGCGTCTCGGCCATCTCCCGGATCCAGCGGTCCGACTTGATGCTCATTGGCCCTGTCCCTGGTCGGCGGTTCGCCGGATCAGTTGTTCTGAATCACGATATTGGGGAACTTGCTGCTGTAGTCCTTGGACTGCTCCGCCAGCTTGGCGCCGGTGCGCCGCGCGATTTCGCGATAGATCTCGGTAATGCGGCCATCCGGGTCGGCGATCACGGTGGGCTCGCCGCCATCGGCCTGTTCGCGGATGCGGATGTCCAGCGGCAGGGCGCCCAGCATATCCACCCCGTACTCCTCGGCCATGTTCTCCGCCCCGCCCTGGCCGAAGATGTACTCTTCGTTGCCGCACTTCGAGCAGATGTGGATGCTCATATTCTCGATGATGCCCAGCACTGGCACCTCGACCTTCTCGAACATGCGCAGGCCCTTGCGGGCGTCCAGCAGCGCGATGTCCTGCGGCGTGGTCACGATCACCGCGCCGGACACCGGAATCTTCTGCGACAGCGTCAGCTGGATGTCGCCGGTGCCCGGCGGCAGGTCGATGATCAGGTAGTCCAGATCCTTCCAGTTAGTCTCGTTCAGGAGCTGCTCCAGCGCCTGGGTCACCATCGGGCCACGCCAGATCATCGGCGTGTCCTCCTCGATCAGGAAGCCGATGGACATCGCCTGTACGCCGTGGCGCTCCAGCGGCTCCATGCTCTTGCCATCCTTGGACTCCGGGTTGCCCTTGATGCCCAGCATGCGCGGCTGGCTGGGGCCGTAGATGTCCGCATCCAGGATGCCGACCTGCGCGCCCTCGGCCGCCAGGCCCAGCGCCAGATTCACCGCGGTAGTGGACTTGCCCACCCCGCCCTTGCCGGAGGCCACGGCGATGATGTTCTTGATCCCCGCCATCGGCTTGAGGCTCTTTTGCACCGCGTGCGTCGTGACCTTGGTGTTGATGGTCACTTCCGAGGATTCCAGCCCGGCGACACCGGCCAGCGCCCCCTGGATGGCTGCGCGGAGCTCGTCGTGATAGCCGTTCGAGGAGTAGCCCATCTCGATGGCAATGGAGGCGCGCGCGCCCTCCACCTGAATGTCCTTGACCGCGCCGGCGGCCACCAAATCCTGCTCCAGGTACTTGTCCTGAACAGTCTTCAGGGCGTTTTCGATCTGCTCGCGCGAGAGTTCGGCCATGGTGTTCGTTCCATCCAGCAATTGAAGGGTGACCGCGCGATTCTACTGGCACCGGTACGGCACGCCAATGGCAACACGCAGTGCCAGTCCTTTCCCGGGGCCCAAACATGCTCATCCGGCCGGGTGTCAAGCCTTTCGCATCGGTTTTATGCACAAACATGGCGCATACGGGGAAGACAGGCCTAGATAGCCGCACAAACGTCCAAACCGCTGCACAATAGTTTTCCAACTTGCTGTTTTATTAGATTTCTTTTGGGTTGGTCGATTTTTAACCAATTTGTCATGCACCCTTGTGTGGCAAGGGGTAGCGACCGATTCCACCGGGTTTCCCACAGACTTATCCACAGGTTCTGTGGACAAGCGGGCCCAGCCCGCGCTGCGCCTCGACAAGCCGCTGGACACACCGGACAATAGCGCCCCTGCACCCGCGGCCCGGCGCCGCCCATCACGAGCCAAGCAATGACCGATACCCCGCGCAAGATCCTCGTCACCAGCGCCCTGCCCTACGCGAACGGCCCGATCCATCTCGGGCACCTGGTGGAATACATCCAGACCGACATCTGGGTGCGGTTCCAGCGTGCGCGGGGCCACGAGGTGATCTATGTCTGCGCGGACGACGCCCACGGCACGCCGATCATGCTCAAGGCCCGTGCCGAGGGCATCGAACCCGAGGAACTGATCGCGCGGGTGCGCCAGGAACACGAGGCCGACTTCAGCGAATTCCTGATCGGCTTTGATCACTACCACTCGACGCACTCCGACGAGAACCGCGAGCTGGCCGGCCAGATCTACAAGGCCCTGCGCGACGCCGGGCACATCGAGATCCGCACCATCGACCAGGCCTATGACCCCGAGGCCGGGATGTTCCTGCCGGATCGCTTCATCAAGGGCACCTGCCCCAAATGCGGCGCGCAGGAGCAGTACGGCGACTCCTGCGAGGCCTGCGGCGCGACCTACAGCCCGATGGACCTGAAAGACGCGGTATCGGCCATCAGCGGCGCGCGCCCGGAGTCGCGCGCCTCGGAGCACCACTTCTTCAAGCTGGGCGACTTCGAGGCCTTCCTGCGCGACTGGACCCGCTCCGGCCGTCTGCAGGACGCGATCCGCAACAAGCTGGACGAATGGTTCGAGACCGGCCTGAGCGACTGGGACATCTCCCGTGACAAGCCCTACTTCGGCTTCGAGATCCCCGACGCCCCGGGCAAGTACTTCTACGTGTGGCTGGACGCCCCGATCGGCTACATGGCGAGCTTTCGCGCCTTCGCCGAGCAGCAGGGCCTGGACTTCAACGCCTGGTGGGGCGCGGACTCCGACGCCGAGCTGTACCACTTCATCGGCAAGGACATCGCCTACTTCCACACCCTGTTCTGGCCGGCCATGCTGCATGGCGCGGGCTTTCGCACCCCGTCGGCGGTCTTCTGCCACGGCTTTCTGACGGTCAACGGCCAGAAGATGTCCAAGTCGCGCGGGACCTTCATCCGCGCCCGCGACTACCTGGACCACCTGAACCCCGAATCGCTGCGCTACTACCTGGCCGCCAAACTGGGGGACGGGGTCGACGACCTGGATCTGAATCTGGACGACTTCGTGCAGCGCGTGAACTCGGACCTGGTCGGCAAGGTGGTCAACATCGCCAGCCGCTGCGCCGGCTTCATCCACAAGCGCTTCGACGGCCAGCTGGCCGCGGAACTCCCGCGCCCGGACCTGCACGACGCCTTCGTCGCCGAGGGCGAGGCGATCGCGGCGGCATTCGAGCGGCGCGAGTTCGCCCAGGCGATGCGCCGCATCATGGCGCTGGCGGATCAGGCCAACCAGTACATCGACGAGGCCCAGCCCTGGGTGCTGGCCAAGCAGGAAGGTCGCGAGGCCGAGGTGCAGGCCATCAACACCCAGGGGCTGGACCTGTTCCGCATCCTGATTGTCTATCTCACCCCGGTGCTGCCGAAGCTGGCGGCCGACGCCGCCGCGTTCCTGAACCTGGACGACACCCGCTGGGCGAACCGCGAACCCCTGATCGGACGTTCCATCCAGAAGTTCAAGCCGCTGATGACGCGCATCGAGCCGGAGACCATCGAAAAGCTGCTGGAGGCCTCGAAGGCCACTCTGGCCGCCCGCGAGACCGCCAGCCCCGACAACGCGGCCCCTGAACAGGCCACGGAGGCGAACGTGGACCCGATTGCCGAGACCATCGACTTCGATACCTTTGCCCGGGTCGATCTGCGTATCGCCCGCATCGCCAATGCCGAGCACGTGGACGGCGCCGACAAACTCCTGAAACTCACCCTGGATATCGGTTCCGAGACGCGCCAGGTATTCGCCGGCATCAAGTCCGCCTACGCCCCGGAGGACCTGATCGGCCGGTATACCGTGATGGTCGCCAACCTGGCCCCGCGCAAGATGCGCTTCGGCGTCTCCGAGGGCATGGTGCTGGCCGCCGGCCCGGGTGGGTCGGAGCTCTACATCCTGAACCCGGATGACGGGGCCCGCCCCGGCATGCGCGTCAAGTGATGCCCACCGCAACCGACGAGAACGGCATGGAACGCGCGCGGCCCATGGATTTGCACCCGAGCCTCGCGTAAGCTGCCGCTCTTTTTTGTCGACACCCGGACGCATGGAACAAAGCCCCGAATTCAAAGCGCAGGTTCGCCTGCTGGCCGAAGCCGGACGCGAACTCGCGGACCGCGGCTGGCTCCCCGCGCGCACCGGGCACTTCTCCGCGCGTCTGGACGACCGGCATATCGTGATTACCGCCCCGGGGCGCAGCAAGGACCTGCTGGACGCCCACGACTTCATGGTGGTGGATCTCGAAGGGCATCGGGTCACCGGCAGCGGCGAACCCGGCCCCGAGACCTTCCTGCACATCATCATGTACCGCCGCGACGCGCAGCTCGGCGCCGTCCTGCATACGCACAGCGTGCAGGGTACCGTGCTGTCGCGGCAGGTCACGGGCTCACTGCTGCTGCGCGACTACGAGGCCCTGCGCGAACTCCCCGGCTGCGAACACCCCGCGCGCGGCATCCGCATCCCGGTGTTCGCCAACGAGCCGGACATGCAGCAGCTGGCCGCCCGGGTCGACGCCGCCATGGACCGCGACCCGGCACTTGCCGGTTACCTGATCGGCGGCCACGGGCTCTACACCTGGGGCGAGACGGTGGAACGGGCCATGCAGCGCACCGAGGCCTTCGAGTTCATGTTCGAATGCGAAACGCTGGCCCGCCAGCTACCCCTATGACCTCAACCTCCGCTCACCCCGCCCCCCAGGCCGTCATCCTGGCCTTCGAGGGAGTCCTCGCCCCGTCCGGCGTGCTGCGCGATACGCTGGAACCGCACGCCCTCGAGGCGCTGCCCGACTTCCTCGAGCGTCACGCCGAGTCCACCGCGGTTCAGCGGACGCTGACGGACATCCTCGCCTACTCCGGGCGCGAGCTGGACGTGGACGGGCTGCTGTCCCAGATCCGCGCGTGGATCCGGGGCGGGCAGGACATCACGCCGGTGCGCCAGCTCCAGGGGATGGTCTGGGCCGATGCGCTGGAGGCCGGGGCCCTGCAGCCACAACTCTCCCGGGAAACCGCCGCGACGCTGGACCGGCTGCACCGCAGCGGAGTGGCCCTGTACAGCTTCGGCGCGACCCCGGCACCGGTACAGCGCGACTGGCTGCGCCACGGCCCGCACCCGGAGGTCGAACAACACCTGACCGGACTGTTCGACACCCGCATCGGTGGCCGCCGCGATGCCGGCAGCTACCGTCGTCTCGCGGAGGAGATCGGCCTGACGCCGGAGACCGTGCTGGTGCTGTCCACCCGCCGTGACGAGCTGGACGCCGCCCACCAGGCCTGGCTGCTGACCGCTCGCCCGGCCGCGGACCCCCAGGCCGAGGACGACCATCCGGTGCGGCCCTTGACCTCGCTCATCTCCGACACCGCCGACGGGCGCTAATCTGACTCGACATTCCCGGCCTCTGCCACGCGCCGGACTAGGGAGACGCTGATTGAATCGCACGTCCGCGTTGGTGCCCCCTGTTTTCCGAGACAAGGCGCGTCGTGTAGCGGGTAGTGGTTCTACCCGCAAGAGGCGCAACGCAGGATCGGGGAACAGGGTGCACCAACCCCACAAGCTATTGAAAGCAGGGGCCCGGCCGCCCGTTTTTATGATCAACAACGGGCGCGGGAACGGCGTTGCGGCTCCTTTGTGCAGAATGACTGCACGGCAGTCACCGCGCCTTGTTCGCACGCAAAAGCGACTCGAGCGCGGACGTGCGATTCAATCAGCGTCTCCCTAGGTTTCGCGCCGGGAAAGAGCAATCGCCCCGCCGCGGGCAGGGTTGAGCGGGCACCGCCCGTCGCCGATACTGTGTTGTTGACCTGACGACTCGGATTTTTCGTGGAATACGTCCTGATCCTCATCAGTACGATCCTCGTGAACAACTTCGTACTGGTGAAGTTTCTGGGCCTGTGCCCGTTCATGGGGGTCTCGCGCAAGGTCGAGACGGCCACCGGCATGGGCCTGGCCACGACCTTCGTCCTGACGTTGTCCGCCGTCAGCTCCTACGTGATCAATGAATACCTGCTGACCCCGCTCGGGCTGGAGTACCTGCGCACCATCGCCTTCATCCTGGTGATCGCGGCGGTGGTGCAGTTCACCGAGCTGGTGGTGCGCAAGACCTCGCCCCTGCTCTACAACGTGCTGGGGATCTTCCTGCCGCTGATCACCACCAACTGCGCGGTGCTGGGCGTCGCCCTGCTCAACGTCCAGGAGGCACACAATTTTGTCGAGTCGGCCCTCTACGGTTTCGGCGCCGCGGTCGGTTTTTCGCTGGTGCTGATCCTGTTCTCCGCGATCCGCGAGCGCATCGCCGTGGCCGATGTGCCGGTGATGTTCCGCGGCAGCGCCATCGCCATGGTCACCGCCGGGCTGATGTCGCTGGCGTTCATGGGCTTTTCCGGGCTGGTGCGGCTGTGAGCGTGCTCTACGCCATCCTCGCGATCGGCGGCCTGGCCGCTGCATTCGGGCTGATCCTGGGGTTCGCCGCGCAGCGCTTCCGGGTCGAGTCCGATCCGGTGGTGGACCAGATCGACGCCCTGCTGCCGCAGACCCAGTGCGGCCAGTGCTCCTACCCCGGCTGCCGGCCGTATGCCGAGGCCATCGCCGCCGGCGAGGCGGACATCAACCGCTGTCCCCCCGGCGGTCAGGCGACGGTCCAGGCCCTGGCCGACCTGCTCGACCGCGAGCCCACCCCGCTGGAGGAAGAAGAGCAGGAGAAGGCCGTCGCGATCATCGACGAGAACATCTGCATCGGCTGCACCCTGTGCATTCAGGCCTGCCCGGTGGATGCCATCCTCGGGGCCGCCAAGCAGATGCACACCGTGATCGAGGAGGAATGCACCGGATGCGAGCTGTGCATCGAGCCCTGTCCGGTCGACTGCATCACCATGGTTCCGGTCGGCACCGACATCACCGAATGGCGCTGGTCGGAACCGGAACCCTCACCCATCGAGCGGCCCATCGAGCGGCCCATCCACGCCATCGCGGACGGTTCGCGGGCTTCCGACTGAGTCGGATGTCCGCGAACCGTTAGAATACGCTTATGCAGCTGCATCGCTTCCACGGGGGCCTGAAACTGGCCGACGAGACCGAAGCCAGCACCCGCGATCCGGTGCTGGTGATGGGCGTGCCGTCGCAGCTGATCGTCCCGCTGGGCCAGCACATCGGCGAGGCCGCGGAGCCGTCCGTGGGGGTCGGCGACTACGTGACCAAGGGTCAGCGCATCGGTCAGTCCAAGGGGTATATCGCGGCCCACGTGCACGCCCCCAGCTCCGGGGAGGTGATCGAGATCGCCCCGCACGCGGTGCCCCATCCTTCCGGTCTGAACGCCCCCTGTGTGGTCATCCAGACCGACGGTCGCGACGACTGGGGCGACACCCGCATGGAACCCTGGCTGGACTGGGATACCCGCGATCCGCGCAAGCTGCGCCAGCGCATCCGTGAGGCCGGCATCGTCGGGCTGGGCGGGGCCGCCTTTCCCACCGCGGTCAAGCTCAACCCGCGCGCCGGTCAGCGCATCCATACATTGATCGTGAACGGGGCCGAGTGCGAGCCCTACATCAGCGCCGATGACATGCTGCTGCGCACCGCCCCGGAGGCGGTGTTCGAGGGCATTCGCATCGTCGCCCACCTGCTGGACGTCGAACGGGTGCTGTTCGCGGTGGAAGACAACATGCCCGAGGCGATGCGGGCCCTCACCGAAAACCTGCCGGGCGAACTGCGCGAGCTGATCCAGCTGGTCTCGGTCCCCTCCCTCTACCCCACCGGCGGCGAACGCCAGCTGATCAAGGTGCTGACCGGCCAGGAGGTCCCCAGCGGCGGTCTTCCGGCCGATATCGGGATGGTCTGCAACAATCCCGGCACCTTCAAGGCGGTCTGCGACGCGATCATCCAGGGGCGCCCCCTGCTGTCGCGCATCGTCACCGTTACCGGGCCGGGCGTGCGGCACCCGCGCAATGTCGAGGCCCTGCTGGGGACCCCGTTCGCCGACGTCATCGCCGCGACCGGCGGTTACGCGGATGGCGTGGATCGCCTGGTGATGGGCGGCCCGATGATGGGGTTCGCGGTCCACGACGACGCCATACCCGTGATCAAGGGCACCAACTGCCTGCTCGCCACTCGCCCCCAGGACACCCCGCCCCCGGGGCCGGTGATGCCCTGCATCCGCTGCGGCGAGTGTGCGGCCGCCTGCCCCGCCCAGTTGCTGCCGCAGCAGCTCTACTGGCAGGCCAAGGCCAAGGACTTCGACGCGATCCAGGACTACGGCCTGTTCGACTGCATCGAGTGCGGCTGCTGCGCGCATGTCTGCCCCAGCAATATCCCGCTGGTGCAGTACTACCGCTACGCCAAGAACGAGATCTGGGCGCGCGAGAAGGAACGGCAGAAGTCCGACATCGCCCGCGAACGCTATGAGTTCCGCCAGGAGCGCATCGAGCGCGAGGAACGCGAGAAGGCCGAGCGCATGGCCAGGAAGAAGGCGGCGGTGAAGAAGAAAGAGGGCGAGGAAGGCGCCGACGACGACAAGCAGGCCGCCATCCAGGCCGCGCTGGAACGCGCCCGCGCGCGCAAGGCCGCCAAGGCCGCACAACCCGCCGAGACCCCGGGGGACGGACAGGACAACGCCGGCACCGCGGAGGCCGGCACATCCAGCGAATCCGGCCCGCGCGATTCCACGGACTCGGGCAGCCGCTGATGCGCTTTCGCACCGAATCCTCGCCGCACATGATCCCGGCCCACTCGGTGGGCGGGGTCATGCAGCAGGTCCAGATGGCCCTGGTACCCGGCACCCTGGCCATGGCCTGGTTCTTCGGCTGGGGCGTCCTGGTCAATGTGGTCCTGGCGGTACTGTTCGCCGTGGCCTTCGAGGCTGCGATCGTGGCGGCCCGCAAGCGCCCGGTCATGGCCACCCTGAGCGACAACTCGGCCATCGTGACCGGCTGGCTGTTCGCCCTGGCCGTACCGCCGCTGACGCCGATCTGGGTCACCCTGATCGGTATCGCCTTCGCGATCGTGGTGGCCAAGCACCTGTATGGCGGGCTCGGCTACAACCCGTTCAACCCCGCGATGGTCGGCTACGTGGTCGTGCTGGTCTCGTTCCCGCGGGAGATGGCCCTGTGGCCCGCGCCGGACACCCTCTCCGACCTGTCGCTGGGCCTGGGCCAGACGCTGCAGACCGTGCTCACCGGCAGCCTACCGGCCGCACTCGAGTGGGACACGATCACCCGCGCCACGCCCCTGGACGCAATGCGCGAGGGCCTGGGGGCCGGGCGGACCGTCAGCGAGGTCACCGCGAGCCCGCTGTTCGGCAGCTTCAGCGAGACCAGCTGGGAGTGGATCGGCAACTTCTTCCTCCTCGGCGGGCTGTACCTGCTGTTCCGGCGCATCATCCACTGGCATATCCCGCTGGCGGTGATCCTGGGCGTGGCCATCCCGGCCGGCTTCTTCTGGATGCTGGACCCGGATTCCTTTGCCTCGCCGGCATTCCACGTCTTCAGTGGCGCGGTCATCATCGGCGCCTTCTTCATCGCCACCGATCCGGTCTCCGCCTCCACCACGCCGCTGGGTCGCATCCTCTACGGCGCCGGCATCGGCGTACTGATCTTCATTATCCGCACCTGGGGCGGCTACCCGGATGCGGTCGCCTTCGCCGTGCTGCTGATGAACATGGTCGCCCCGACCCTGGACCACCTGACGCGGCCGCGCATCTTCGGGCGCTCGCGCCGCGGACCGCCGCCGGGGGACGGGCATGCTTGACCTGAAGCCCCGCGACATCCTGCTGGCCACCGCCCTGCTCGCCGGCTTTGCGGCCGCCGGGGCGGGGATCGTCGCCCTCGTCCAGGGCACGACCGAGGCCCGCATCGAGGAGAACCGCATGGCGGTCAACCGCAACCGCATCGCGGAGCTGACCGGCGACCTGGATTACCGGAACGACCCCGTGCACGACACCATCGATCTCGGCCATGACCTCCTGGGCGGTGACCACCTGCCGGCCTGGTTCGCCCGCGATGCCGATGACGAAGTGGTCGGCATCGTGTTTTCCGCGATCGCGCGCGATGGCTACAGTGGCGACATCCACCTGCTGATCGGCGTAGATCGCGACGGCGAGCTCCAGGGGGTGCGCGTCTCCGCGCATCGCGAGACCCCGGGTCTGGGAGACGCCATCGAGGCCGAGCGCTCCGACTGGATCCACGACTTCGACGGCCGCTCGCTGGGGAACCCCCCGGCCGAGGACTGGCACGTGCGCAAGGACGGCGGCGTGTTCGACCAGTTCACCGGCGCCACCATCACCCCGCGTGCGGTGGTTCGCGCCGTTTATCGCACGCTGCAATACTTCGACGAACACCGCGAGGAGCTGCTGGCGACCCGGCCCGACGACGCCCGCTCCATGGCGGAACCGCTCCCGCAGCCCGAGGACCACGGGGACGACGAGGCAAGCCGATGAACCCGACCCTGACCGACATCATTCGCGACGGCCTGTGGCACAACAACCCCGGGCTGGTGCAGCTGCTGGGGCTGTGCCCCCTGCTGGCGATCTCCGGCACCATGGTCAACGCGATCGGCCTCGGCATCGCGACCACCCTGACCCTGCTGCTGTCCAATGTGCTGGTCTCGCTGATCCGCAACCACGCGCGCCCGGAGATCCGCATCCCGGTGTACGTGCTGATCATTGCCTCCATCGTCACCGCGATCGAGCTGGCGATGAATGCCTGGTTCCACGGGCTGTACCTGATCCTCGGGATCTTTATCCCGCTGATCGTCACCAACTGCGCCATCATCGGTCGCGCCGAGGCCTTCGCCTCGCGCAACTCGGTGCCGCGCGCCGCCCTGGACGGCCTGATGATGGGACTGGGCTTCACCGGCGTGCTGATCGCCCTGGGTGCGCTGCGCGAGGTCCTTGGCCAGGGCACGCTGATGGCCAATGCCCACCTGCTGTTCGGCGAGTGGGGGCACGGGATGACCCTGCAGCTCTATCCCTCCGAGCACGGCTTCCTGCTGGCCCTGCTGCCCCCGGGCGCCTTCATGGCCATGGGCCTGCTGATCGCCGCGAAGAACTGGATCGACAGCCAGTTCGAGCCGGAGCCGACCGCCAGCCGCGACGAGAGCGCCACCGAATCCGAAGCCGCACCCGACAACGCCTGAACCGAACCGGCCTTGATTCCTGGCCGTCAGCCGGTAAACTTCCGGCGCCACGAATCCGTTCTACCGGGGCCGCGCGCCCCGGACACTCAAACGTCCCAGGAGATTGGCATGGCTGGACATTTCCCGTTTGCTGGCAAGCGCGGCACGCGCTACGGCCTCGCCCCGCGCGGCACGATCGCCGCCTTTTTCGAGAACCACGGGTTCAACGACGACCTGCAGGAGAAGTACTACAAGTGGTGGTACGACTGGGCCAAGGACTTCGTCGAGAAGGACAGCGACCTGTCCTACACCATGATCCGCAAGTTCGACAGCTACCCGATGGGCACCCACGCCCACCACTCGTTCCACCTGAACGACAAGTACTGGCCGAGCTGCCTGGACGAACTGGGTTCGTTCATCCGCGACGTCATCTTCCCGAAGCTGGACGAGAAGGCGATGCATGATCTGGAAGAGAAGCACGCCAAGCTGATCAAGGATCTGGAGAAGGAAGCCGAATCCAACCCGCGCGACGCCGCGCCGGATGTCGGCATGTTCCGCCACGTCTGAGCAACGCCACTACGCGAGTTGCCGGCCCCGCGAAGCGGGGCCGGTTTGTTTGGAGCCTCCGCATCCATGAACGCCGCAAAGCGAGAAGCCATCTTCGAGCGCCTGAAGGCGGCGAATCCCGAGCCGACCACCGAGCTCGAGTACGACACACCGTTCGAACTGCTGATCGCGGTCATCCTGTCGGCCCAGGCCACGGATGTCGGCGTCAACAAGGCCACCCGCCGCCTCTACCCCGTCGCCAACACCCCCGAGGGCATCCTCGAACTGGGCCTGGACGGGCTGAAGGAACACATCAAGACCATCGGCCTGTACAACGCCAAGGCCGAGAACGTAATCAAGACCTGCCGCATCCTGGCCGAACGCCATGGTGGCGAGGTGCCGCGGGATCGCGAATCGCTGGAGGCCCTGCCGGGTGTGGGCCGCAAGACCGCCAACGTCATCCTCAACACCGCCTTCGGCGTCCCCACCATCGCGGTGGACACCCATATCTTCCGGGTCGCCAACCGTACCGGGCTGGCCAAGGGCAAGACCGTGCTCGAGGTGGAGAAGCGCCTGATGCGCCTGACCCCGAAGGCCTACTTGCAGGACGCCCATCACTGGCTGATCCTGCACGGCCGCTACGTCTGCAAGGCGCGCAAGCCGGAGTGCTGGCGCTGCCCGATCGCCGACCTGTGCGAATACAAGGCCAAGACCCCACCGCCCGCGGGCGCCTGACACCCCCAACTCCGAGGACAACCCGCATGTACGGCAACCGCGACCAGATCCGCACCCAGTTCGTCGACGCCTGGCAGAAGGCGCAGGCCGGCGAGCCAGTCACCGACCTGGAGCAGCAACTGGTGGACGTGATCTCGGAACACCCCGAGTACCACGAATACCTGAAGGACCGCGAGACCGCGCTGACCGGCGAGTTCCCGCCCGAGCTGGGCACCTCCAATCCGTTCCTGCACATGGCGATGCACCTGAGCCTGCGCGA
The DNA here is from genome assembly GCF_000377285.1 of Thioalkalivibrio sp. ALE25. Taxonomy (NCBI): domain Bacteria; kingdom Pseudomonadati; phylum Pseudomonadota; class Gammaproteobacteria; order Chromatiales; family Ectothiorhodospiraceae; genus Thioalkalivibrio; species Thioalkalivibrio sp. ALE25. Next base: position 145,669 of record NZ_KB897931.1, read on the forward strand.
CCAGGCGCGTACCGACCGGCCCGCGGGCATCCGCGAACTGCACCAGGGCCTGTGCGCCCGGTTTGGCGTGATGGACGCGGAACACCGGATGATGGAATGCCTCGGCCAGACCCTGTGGGAGGCCCAGCGCAGCAACAGCGCACCGGACGAGAACGCCTACCTCGAGTGCCTCAAGCGCCTGGCGAGCCGGTAGCCGACTGTTCGGCTGGCGCCGGCTGCCGGTCCAGTCCCAGCCGATCCAGCAGCACCAGCATCGCGGGGGTGAACAGCAACGTCAGCGGCGTGGCGACAAACAGCCCCCCGGCGATCGCGGTCGCGAGCTGCACCCAGAAGCCGGTCACCGGCGCCCCGACGTAGAAATCCCTTCCGGCGAAGTCCACGGTCCAGGCCAGCACCATCGGCATCAGGCCGAGGATGGTGGTGATCGCGGTCAGCAGCACCGGCCGCATGCGCTGGGCCGCCGCGCGCAGGGCCGCCTCCAGGGCATCCAGCCCGCGCCCGCGCTGCTCGTTGTAGGTGTCGATCAGCACGATGTTGTTGTTCACCACGATCCCGGCCAGCGCCAGCACCCCGATCCCGCTCATCACGATGCCGAATGGCTCGCCGCGCAGCAGCAGGGCCAGTAGCACCCCGGCGGTGGAGAACACGATCGCCGACATCACCAGCAGCGCCTGCGAGAACCGGTTGAACTGGGTAACCATCATCGCGAGCATCAGGAACAGCGACAGCGCAAAGGCCGCGAGCAGGAAGCGCGCCGCCTCGGCCTGCTCCTCGGCCTGGCCGCGAAACCGCAGCTGCACCTCCGGGTCCAGGTCCATGCCGGCGATGCGCGCCTCCAGCGCGCGCTGGCGCTCGTCCACCAGGTAGCCACTGGCCGCATCCGCCTCGAGGCTGTAGGCGCGATCGCCGTCGCGGCGCTTGATCAGACCGGTGGCCGGTACCGGCACCAGTTCCGCGAAATGCGCCAGCGGCACCAGCCCGGTCGCGCCGGGCAGGTTCAGGGTGGCCAGTTGCTGCAGGTGGCGCTGCTCCGCCGGCAGGCGCAGGCGGATATCCACCTCCTCGTCGCTGTAGTCCGGGCGGTAGCTGCCGAGCTGGATGCCGCGGGTCAGCAGCTGCACCCCCTCGCCCAACAGCGGCACGTCCACGCCGAAGCGCGCCGCCTGCTCACGATCGAAGCGCACCTCCAGCTCCACCCCGGGCAGTGGCAGGTCGTCGGTCACGTCCTCGAAGCCGCCCAGCTCGTCCATCGCACTGCGGATCTCGCGGATCACCGGCGCGATGCGGTCAGCCTGGCGGCTGGAGGCCTCGACCACGATCGGCCGGCCCTCGCGCGGCCCGCGTTCCTGGGCGCGAAACTGCAGGCGGATGCCCGGCAGGTCGGCGGTACGCTCGCGCAGGTCCTCGATGATCGCGGCCGCCGGCGGGCGCTCGCGCCAGGAGATCAGTTCCAGCTGGATCAGGCCGACCAGGTCTTCCGGGTAGTCGCCCTGCAGCCGCCCGAGCTGGGTACCGATGGTCCGCGCATAGACATGCTGGATCTGCGGCACCCCCTGCAGGCGCCCCTCCACCTGTCTCACCAGGGCGTCCGCCTCCCACACCGACAGGTCGCCGCGCGCCTGTACCTGCACCTGCACGAAGTCGGGCTCCACCTGCGGGAAGAACTCCACCCCGCGCCCCTGCTGGGCATACAGCGCATAGGCGGCGGCGACCAGCGCCAGCGTGCCCGCGAGCGTCCAGACGGGGCGACGCACCAGCGGCTGCAGCAGGCGGATATAGGCGCGGGTCAGGCCCTGCAGTTCGTCATAGCGGCCATCCTCGGCCGCGCGCACGTAGCGCGTCTGGGCCGCGTTGATCGGGTGGCTCTGGCCGATCACCGACCCCAGCGCCGGAATAAATACCAACGCCATCGCCAGCGAGGCGATCAGGGTCACAATCACCGTGGCCGGCAGGTAGACGATGAACTCACCGACCATGCCGGGCCACAGCAGCATCGGCGCGAACACCGCCAGCGTGGTCCCGATCGCGGTGGTGATCGGCCAGGACATGCGCTGCGCCGCGGCGCGGAAGGCCTCCCGCCGCGGCATGCCCTCGGCCACATAGCGGTCAGCCAGCTCCACCACCACGACCGCGCCATCCACCAGCATGCCGACCACCAGAATCAGCCCGAACAGCACCACCACATTGAGCGTGAAGCCCATCAGATAGATCGCCAGGATGCCGCCGAGGAAGGCCCCGGGGATGGCCACCCCCACCAGCAGGGCCGCGCGCGCGCCCATCATTGCCAGAATCACCAGCGCCACGATCAGCACCGCAGCGATCACGCTGTTCTCGAGATCGCCCAGCAGGTCGTCGACATCGCGCGCCATGTCCTGCAGGTAGGTGACCTCGACCGTCTCCGGCCAGTCGGCCCGCGCCACCTCGATGGTCGCGCGCGCGGCCGCCACCACCTCCAGGATGTTGGCCTCCGAGGCCTTGCGGATCTCCAGCGACACCGAGGGCTGGCCGTCGATGCGGGTGAAGCCTTCCGGGTCCAGATAGCTCTGGCGGACCTCGGCGACATCGCGCACTCGCACCACCGCGTCGCCCTCCACCCGGATCGCGGTATCCAGCACGTCGTCGACGTCATCGATGGTGCCCGGCACCCGCAGCGGGATGCGCCCGGCGCCGGTATCCAGCGCCCCGGCCGCAACCAGACGGTTGTTGCGTTCGATCGCCCGGGTCAGCTCGTCGAACGACAGCTCGAAGGTCTCCAGCACCAGCGGATCGACCAGCACCTCCATCTGCTCCTCGCGATCGCCGCCGACATCCGCCTCCAGCACCCCGGGGATCGCCTCCACGCGGTCGCGCAGGTCGCGCGCCAGACGCACCAGCGTGCGCTCGTCCAGCGGCCCGGACAGGTTCAGCGTGAGCACCGGGAACAGCGACAGGTCGACCTCGGAGACGCTCGGGTCCTCGGCCCCGGCGGGCAGTTCCGGGCGCACCTGGTCGACCTCCTCGCGCAGGTCCGACAGGGCCCGGCGGTTGTCCCAGCCGGGCTCGAAGTCCAGCCGCACCAGGGCAAAGCCCTCGCCGGCCCAGGACTGCATCTCGTCCACCCCGGGCAGGGTCTGCGATTCGCGCTCCAGCGGGCGCAGCATCAGGCGCTCGGCATCCTCCGGACTGACCCCCGGATAGGGCACGGACACGAAGAAGATGGGGATGTCGATCTCGGGGGCCGCCTCCTTGGGCACCACCTGGTAGGCGGTCGCGCCCAGCACCAGGATCAGTAGCAGGAACAGCAGCACCGTCCGGGCGTGCTCCACCGCCCAGGCGATCAGGGCCTTCACCGCAGGGCCTCGCCCACCGGTTCCGGCCCGGCCGCGCCCGTCGATGCCTCCATGGGCCGGGGCCGCACGGTCTCGCCCGGGGTCACGAAGCCGTGGCCGATGGTGATCACCCGCGCGCGCTCCGGCAGCCCGGTAACCCAGACGCCGTCGGTGGCGGCACGGATCACCTCGACCGCGTGGAAGACCACCCGGTCGTCGTCATCCACCGTCTTCACCCCGACCCGGCCGCTGTCGTCCAGCCCCATCCAGGCCGGCGACAGCTTGTGCGCCGCGACCGTCTCGGTCGGGATCTCGACCCCGGCGCTGATCCCCGAGGGCAGCGCCTCGTCGGCATTCGGGACCTCGACCTCCACGCGGAAGGTCTGGGTGCCAGCCTCGGCCACCCGCGAGACGAACCGCACCTCGCCCTCGGCGCGACGCCCGTCGAGGAAGCGAATACGCGCCGCCTGGCCCGACTCCACCCGCCCGATCTGGTGCTGCGGCACGTGCACCACCGCCAGCAGCGGGTCGTTGTCCACGATCTCCGCTACCGGGTCTCCACGGGCCACGAAGTCGCCCCGTTCCGCCAGACGCTGATTCACCACCCCGGCCACCGGCGCGATGATGCGCGTGTTGCGGATATCCAGCTCGATCGCCTCCAGCTCCGCGCGGGCGGCCTCGCGCTCGGCCTCGCGGGCCTCCAGCTGGGTGCGCGACACATGGCCCTGATCGTGCAGCCGCTGGGCGGCCTCGAATTCGCTCTCGGCGCCGCGCAGCCGCGCGATCGCCTGGCGCCGGCGCGCCTCGCGGTCATCCATGCGCAGCCGCGCCAGCGGCGCGTCGGCCGCCACGCGTGCCCCGCGGGCCACCTCCCACTCGGCCACCTGGCCGGCGGTCTCGGCGCGCACCAGCACGCGCAGATCCGGCTCCACCCGCCCCTGCAGCACCAGCAGGCGCTCCACCGGCTCCGCCTCCAGCGCGGTCACGGCCACGGCCATCGGCTGCGGCTCGGCCGCCCGCGGCGCCTCGTCGGCCTCGCGCCCGAACATCCCCGAGGCGATCCAGAGGATCACCAGCAGCAGGATGCCCAGCGCGATCAGCACGCGCGCCTGCCCGCGCAGGCGCTGCCACCAGGAATCAGCCATCGCCGCGCCTCCGCTGGGTACCGGCGGTACTCATTTCGCCCCGCCGAACAGACGCTGCCACCAGCGCCGGCGGCTCCCGGTCGGCGGCATCGCCGCCTCCAGGTCCACCGGCGGCACGCGCGACAGCACCCAGCCCGGCAGCACCCGCAGCCCCGAGGAGCCGCAGCTGGAGCCGAGGTTGTTGGGGTCGAAGATCTTCACGAATTCCGGCGCCTCGCGGTCATCGACGTAGACGATCCCGCAGTAGTCCTCGTCGTGATCCTGCCGCAGCAGGGTGTCGACCTCGTCGATGAAACGCCGGAAATCCTCTGCGGAGACCGGTTCCACGGGCACGGTATCCCCTACCGCGTAGATGTACCAGCCGCCATCGGCGCGGTCGCGCAGCCGCGTCCACAGCCGCTCCAGCTGCTCCCAGTACAGGATGCCGGTGGAACCGGCCTCGAAACGTTGCAGGAAGTCGGGCACGGGCCCTTGGGACGCTGGATTCATACGGAGATCCGTTTATCCGGAAAAGACCCTTATCCTAGGGAAACACTGATCAATGTACACACTCGCGTTGGCACCCCAGGTTCTTCGAGACCAGGCGCGTCGTGCGGCGGGTAGTGGTTCTACCCGCCCGTTTTTGATGGATTCGGGGCGCAACGCAGGATCGGGGAACCTGGGGTGCCAACCCCACAACCTATTGAACGAAGGGGCTCGGCCGCCCGTTGTTGACAAAAACGGGCGCGGGAACGGCGTTGCGGCTCCCTTGTGCAGAATGACTGCACGGCAGTCACCGCGCCTTGTTCGCACGCAAAAGCGACTCGAGCGCGAGCGTGCACATTAATCAGTGTTTCCCTCGGGAAACAGCGGTGAATGTACACGCTCGTGTAGTTCCCGCATGGCTTGCAGGGAACCCCCGACCGGGGCCAGGCTCTTAAACGGAAAGCCTTTAGCCAAGAAGACTGCGCCATGCGAACCATCTCCCACGCCACTTCCCTGCGCGCCGAGCCGGAACGGGTCTTCGAGTTGCTGAGTCACGTGCCCAACTTTGTCGACCTGTGCGACCACGTCGAGCATATCGAGTGCCTGGGTGACGACTGCTATCGCTGGACCATTCGGGCCGCCGGGATGCGCATGGATTTCGATGTCGAGGTCTGCACCGCGATCGCGCCGGAGCACTTTGCCTGGCGCTCCATCCGCGGGGTGCAGAACCGGGGCAGCTACCGCCTGAGCCCCGAGGGCGAGGACCGCACGCGCGTGGAGTTCGAACTGGAGTACAAGCTGAACCCGCTGCTCGACGCGGCCGTGCGGCGCGCGGCCCAGTCGCTGGTCGACCGGGTGTCGGGCCAGCTGATGGCACGGGCCCAGCAGCGGCTGGACGCCGAGGCGGCCCGTTCCTGACCCCAAACCTGAACCCAGCGTGGCCGGGTGTCAGGCGGTCTCCGCCGCGGCACTGGCATCGGGGCGCGCCAGCAGGTCGCGCAGGGTGCGCCCGTTCAGGCGCTCCTCGCGCGCCTGATCCACCTCTTTCAGCGTCGTCTCCACACTCAGGCTGCCGCGCAGACGACGAATGGCGTGGTCATCACTGTCCTCGCGCAGCGCCTCCAGGATTTCGTCCACGCGGATCGCGTCCAGGTCGCGGGCCGGTACCAGATGCTGGCCCTCGCTTCCCGCCTTCAACAGCAGACCGGCCTCTTCCAACCGGCGCGCCGCATCACCCAGGGCATTGCCCGGCACCGCCAGGGTCGCGGCCACCTCGTCCAGGGTGGGTGCCGGGCGCCCGTCGTGAAAGCGCTGGCCGACCTGCTGCATCAGGTGCAGCCCCATGCGTTCGCGTGCCGCCCCGGACAGGCGCAGGCGGATGCCGCGCACGTTCATGTACTCCGGGTGCTGGACGAAGAAGGCGACATTGGCCCCGATCAGCAGGATCAGCCAGGCGAGGTAGATCCAGATCAGCAGCATGATCATGATGGCGAAGCTGGAATAGATCGCCGCATAGCGCGTTGAACCCGCCACCATGTTGGCGAATACCCAGCCCACGCTCTGCCACAGGAAACCGGCCACCACCGCGCCGATCAGCGCCGGGAGGATCTTGACCCGGGTGTTCGGCACGAACACGTAGATGAACGCGAACGCGGAGATGATCAGGATGTACGGCACCAGCCGCGAGATCTCGGTAATCAGCATGCCGAAGGGTTCGACCCCGGCAATCGCCTGCATCGCGGCCGATGACATCACCGTGGCGGTCAGCCCCAGCGCCGAGACCACCAGCACCGGACCAATCAGGATCACCGACAGGTAGTTGGAAAAGCGCTGGGCCAGGCTGCGGCTGTTCTCCACCCGCCAGATGGTGTTGAAGGCCAGCTCGATCTTCTGCACCAGTGCGATCACGGTGTACACGAGGAACAGCAGGCCCACGAAGCCGAGCACGCCCACGCGCATATTGTCGACAAAGTCGAGCACGTTGTGGGCGATCTCCACCCCCTGCTCGCCCAGCGGCTCGAGCACGCCCAGCAGGAACGGCTCCACCGCATTGTGGGCACCAAAGGCCTTGAGCACCGAGAACGACAGCGCCAGCAGCGGCACCATCGACAGCAGGGTGGTGTAGACCAGGCTCATCGCCCGCAGCGTCAGCTGGCCCTCGGAGACCTCGCGGGCCAGGCCGAACAGGCCCCGCACGACACCCAGCGGGACCGCCTTCCACCAGGGCAGCGCCGAGAGTTCCATGTCCTGGACCAGCTCGACCAGCTGGCGCCGGCGGGCATCCAGGCGTTCGGCCCAGGCTACGCCCGCCACGCATTACTCCCGTGGGTATGTGGCCCCGTCACCAGGCCCTACTTCTGCCGCCACTGGCCGTTACGGTCCTGGTACCAGTAGCCCGCCGGGGCCTCTTCCACCCAGACGCGGGCAAAGGTCTCGCGGATCTGGCGTTCCCAGTCCGGGCGGTCATTGGCGCGCGCGATCTCGCGGTAGAGCGAATCGCGGTCGGAGTTCTCCTCGCTGACCTGGCGCTGTACGGTGCTGCGGTCCCGCAGCGGCACCTCGGAGAGGTCACGGATCACCACGTCGCCGTTGTTGCCGAACCCGATCGCCCCGCTGCGGAAATGCGGCGCCAGCTGCGGCGCCCGCTCACGCATCGAGGCCCGGATGCGATTGATCGCCGGGGTCTCGATCTGCAGGTCCGGGCTCTGCGCCGCGGCCGGGCTGACCAGACGCTCCAGCACCCAGGCCAGCACCGGCGTGCTGCCCGTCGCGGCGCCGGCATGACGCGGCTGGGCCGGAAGCTGCGCGCCGGACTCGGACTGCGGCGCGGCCTCGCTGTCCGGCACCTGCAGCGCGTCGCGCACGATGGCGCGCGCCGCCTCCTCCGCCGCGGCGGTGGGGAAGTAGATATTGATGGTCACGCAGCCGGCCAGCAGGGCAAACACCAGCGCCAGTCCCGGAACACTCCACAAAGCCTTCATGCCTGTCATCCCTTGTTCGAGCGGGTCCGTCCCGCATGTGCCCAATCTACACCATCATCCTGAATGGCAACCAAACGCTGAATGCGTGGTTACTGCACCACCGGGTCCTCGCCCGCCTGGATCGTGGCCAGGCGGTTGATCAGCTCCGGCCAGTCGACCCGCCGGTTGTACCCGATCACCTGGATCTGCGGCAGCCCGCCACCCTGGACCAGTACGAACCCGTCATCAGGGCGATCGGCGACGCCAGAGGCGGTGCATACGTCCCCGCGCAGCTCGCAACGGAAACCCAGGCGGCGATAGCTGAAGTTCTCGAAGAAGCGCAGAAAGATCGACGACGCCGCCGCCTGGATCCCGCCGCCCAGCTCGGTGATGTTTTCCACCGCGCGCTGGCTGATGCGCCGCCGCCCCGGCGCGTCCATCGGCGTCATCAGCTCCAGATCCATATGCACCGGCGACCAGTCCACCATCACCAGGTCGTTCACGTGGCCCGACAGACGGCCCTGGATACGCCCGAAATCGAAGGCACGGGTGACCAGTTCCAGATCCAGGCGCTGAATCTGCGTCGACAGCCCCAGCTCCGGGGCGTAGCCGAACAGATCGTGGATGTAGACATCGCGCAACACCACCTCGCCGTCAAACACCTGCACCAGCAACCGCCCGTCCACGTTCAGGTCGCCATCCTCCAGGCGGACGCGCGGGATCATTCCCGCCACCTGCCCGGAGAACCGGGGCCATCCCAGCACCTCGGTCAACGGCTCCAGGCTGATGGCCCGGATGCCGCCCTGAAACTGCACATCCGGCCCGGTCTCCGTCTGCTGCAGACTGAAGGCCCCGACCCGCAGCCCACCATCGAGGATCGGGATCTCGGTCGCCTCCAGTAACTCCAGTCCCTGTGGCCGCGCCCGCACCTGCGCGCTGAAGGCATCGAACGGGAGCCCGTAGAGATGGGCGGCATCCACTTCGATGCGCCCCGGACCGCCCGGCACCGTGTCCGACCAGTCGAGACCACCCCGCGCCCCACTGAGACCGAAGCGTCCCCGGCGATCCTGCGCCTCCACCCCGGACCACTCCGCACGCATGTAACGCGGCATGGAATCCTGCAGTTCGATCTCGCCCGCCAGGTGACCCGCGACATCCAGCTCGCCCAGCGGGGTCCCCACCAGCCAGGGCGACAGTAGGGTGTCGTAGATCACCCCCAGCGCCGCGATCTCCGCCTGGACCCGGCCCTCCAGCCCGCGCCCGGGCGCGAACGCCAGGTCCTGCCCCTGCAGGGCCGCCGCCGCCCCATAGTCCAGCGAGAGCGAATCCGTGCGCGCCGAGCCGTTGTCGGCGTCCGCCACCAGGCCACGGGCCTCCAGCACGACCGGCCCCTCGGCGTCGAGATCCACGAACCAGGGATCCACGAACACCACGCCTGCCGTCACGGCCGCCTCCACATCCCAGCCGTTCGCGTCCCCCGCGACCCACAGTCGCGCATCCAGCTCCTCGCCCGCCTGCAGCCCGAGGTCATCGCTGAAGGCGAGGTCATGGACCCGCAGGGTGCCTTCCGAACGGCCGCGTTCACGCCAGCGCAGCGCAACATCCGCCCGGCCCTGCCCGAGGTGCACGGGCAGCTCCATCGGCAGGCGCGGGGAGGCGGCCAGCGCCGCCAGATCAATGCCGTCGAGATCGGCCCGCACATCCCAGCCGCGCGCCGGGTCGCGGTGCACACGAACATCCCCGCTGGCCCCGAACCAGCCCGGCCAGGCGCCCGCCAGGGTCAGCTGACCGCTCTCGCGGCCCCAGACCAGGCGCACCCGCGCGCCGCGCAGGTCCAGATCCCCGGCATCCCCCCAGAGCCGGGCGGCCTCGCAGCGGACCTCGGTACGGCCGAGCCGCAGGTCGCCACATTCCACCCGCAGTCGTCGCAGGGTCCCGATCGGGGCGGGAAGCTCGACGCGTTCCGCGCGGATTTCCAGCGACAGGCCTTCGCGCGTCCATTGCACCCGCGTACTCAGGCCGCGGGCATCGAGATCCTCGCGCAGCAGGGATTCGATCTGCAGGTCGAGCTGGACACCGCCGGCAGCCGATGGGGATTCGGCGGCCGTCACCGACCCCGCCAGCAGGAAAAACACCAACCCGGCCGCCGCGGCCACTGCGCCCGGTGCACCGCGCCGCGCGTGCATCAGGCCGGGTCGCCCCGCTCCGGCAGGCGATCGCGCAGCGGGCGCGCCAGACGCGCCAGCCACTCGCGCAGGGCGAAGCGGGAGGTCTCCAGGGCGTCCAGTCGCGGCAGGAAGTCCTCGACCCGGATCGGGTCACCGGTCGGGCCGCGGAAACCGGCCGGGGCCGGGTCGGCGGCCAGTCCCGCGCGCTCGAAGCAGGCCAGCGCCCGCGGCAGATGTAGCGCCTGGGTCACCACCAGTACCCGCTGCACATCACTGTTCTGGAGTCGCTGGCGGGTGTGGGTGGCGTTCTCGCAGGTGTTGCGCGAGGTGTTCTCCAGCCAGCGCACCGGCACCCCCAGATCGCCCTGCAGGCTCGCCGCCATAAGCTCGGCCTCGGAGCGCCGCCCCGGCAAGGCACCCGGACGCCCGCCGGAGACCAGGATCGGCAAGCCGGTATCGCGGTGCAGCCGCGCCGCATGGCGCAGGCGCTCGTGGGTCTGCGGGTTCAAGGCGTCACGCCCGCCGTCCTCGGCGCGCCCGGGCCAGCGGCCACCCCCCAGCACCACGATGGCATCGGCCCGACCCACCGCGATCACGCCGTCGCGCAGATCACGCTCGATGCTGTGGGCCAGCGGCTGGGCCACGATGTTCAGGCTTGGCAGCACCAGCGCCAGCAGGCCCAGGGCGAGCAGCGCCCGCCCGCCCCGCCAGTCGGCGCGCCACAAGGCCACGCCCACAAGGGTCAGCGTGATGCCCAGCCCGGGCGGCAGCAGCAGGTGCTCGGCGATCGTCTGCAGGGTGGCGAGCACGAGAGTCTCCGCCCGCGACCGGGGTTACTTCTTGCCCGGGGAGTAGAGATAGTGGGCGTAGGTGGCCACGTCCTCGGAGACCCGGCGGATCAGGTGATCCAGGCTGATGATGGCAAACTCGAGCAGGTTCACCGCGATGTACGGCTGCTCGACACGCAGGCGGTCGTACATGGAGCGCGACAGGCGCAACAGGCGGGTATTGTCGCTCAGGGCACGCATGCGCACGCCGCGCGGCACGCGGTCGAAGAACGACATGGACCCGGCCAGTTCGCCGGTCTGCATGCGGCCGACCTCGATCTCCTGGCTGCCGTCGTCGTGGTACAGCGCAGCGGTCCCGCTGACCACGAAGAACAGCGACTCCCCGACCTCGCCGATGTCCGCGATCACCTGCTTGTGATGGGTCTCCACCACTTCCAGGTACTCGAGCAGGACTTCGACCTCGGCCGGCGTCAGGGACGCCGAGATCGGGTGCTTGGAGAGGAATTCGGTCAGCAGTTCCTTGGACATGGAGAGGGTTCCTTCTGACGGGTCCGCGGTAGAAGTGAGAGTGCTTTAGAGTATAACGAACACGGCCCCGGGACGGGGCCGACACGCCACGGAACGCCGGGGAGGTAGCCCTTGATCGACATCGACGTCCTGCGCCGTAACCTGCCGCGACGCCTGCGCGAGGGGCGCACCCTCCTGCTGGTCGCCGCCCCGGAGACCACGGACAGTCCACCGGATGTGGAGCAGGAAACGGTGGCAGCGTTTCTCGAGCATCCGCCCGAGCCACGAGTGCCGCTGGTCCTGCTCCCGGACACCCTCAGCGCGCTGGATGTGACCACCGGACAACAACTGCTGGGCGGCCTGCGCGACCGCTGGGCCGACGAGGTGCTGATTCTGCATCGGCTGGACGACCAACGCTGGGACCTGAACGACTTCCTGGCGCTCGGATTCCGGCGCGACCCCGAAGCCGAGACCGCCGCGCCGGATCACGCGGTCTATCGCACCAGCCTGTACGACTACAAGCTCACTCCCGACTGGCTGAACGCCCGGTTCTGGGCGAACCCCGAGATGTGGGACAAGGCCCGCTGGTAACGCTGTGCCGGGCGAATCGCGACGCGGGGACTACTCGTCGCGGGGGTTCAGGCGCGGATGCGTCTCGTCACCCCACCACCAGACCAGCGCACCGGATGCAAACATCGCGATCACCACGAACCAGAAGCCCCAGATCACCGAGCCGCCCAGGTGGGCCACGATGCCCAGGCCCAGGGCCCCAACGCCGTAGCCGAGATCGCGCCAGAAGCGGTAGGTACCGATGGCCGAGCCGCGCCAGTTCGGGTGCGCAATGTCCGCCACCGCCGCACTGAGGTTCGGGTACAGCAGCGCCATGCCGAACCCGGTCACCGCCGCCGCGAAGGACCACCACAGTACGCCCTCGCCGAGCAGGGTCAGGGCGACCCCGCCGCCACAGATCCACATCCCCCAGATGATCGGCTGGCGTCGCCCCACGTGATCCGACAGGCGCCCGGTGAGGAACTGCGAACCGCCCCAGACGAAGCCGTAGATCCCGACGACCCAGCCGATCGCCGCCAGACTGAGCCCCTGCTGATACAGGAACACCGGGTAGAACACCCAGACCAGCGCATCCACGAACTTCTCCACCAGCCCGGCCTGACTGAACGCCGCCATGCGCCGGTCGCGCCAGGACATCAGGGTGAACACCTGCCAGGTCGTCGGCGTGTCGGGGATATTCGTCGGGTAACGCGGCACCGGGCCGGTGGACTGACCGGCCGCATGCCGGGCACCCTCGGCCTTTGCCCAGTCGAGGGTCTCGCGCACGAACACGGCGGTCATCACGATCGCCAGGGCGATCACCACCAGGCCGAAGATCAGCAGGCCCCAGCGTGGCCCGAACCCGGCCGCCATATAGCCGGTCACGATCCCCGCCACGGCAACCCCGACATACCCGGAGAACTCGTTCATGCCCATGGTGAAACCGCGCTCGTCGGCGCGGGTGATATCCATCTTGGCGGTCTGCGTCATCGACCACGCCAGCCCCTGGTTCACGCCCAGCAGGACGGTCGCCGCGACGATCCAGCTCCAGGACGGTGCGTAAAGGATCATGAACGGGATCGGGATGGCCGCCACCCAGCCCAGCATCAGGACCGTCTTGCGCCCCAGCCGCTCGGACAGGCGCCCGGCAACGAAGTTGAGCGCCCCCTTCACGACCCCAAAGGCGACCACGAACGCGGTCAGCAGCATGAACGAGCCCTCGGCCACACCGAACTCGCTCTCCGCCAGCGCCGGCACGACCGTGCGCATCATCCCGATGGTCAGACCAACGAAGAAGACCTGGATCAGTTGCTGCCCGAACTGCCCGAGGTTCTCCCGAATCCCGTGCGTCAGATGGGCGTAGGCCTCCGCGGTCTTGTGATGGTCCGTCATGAAGAGTCCCTCTGCTATCGGATCAGGAGGCGATATTCGCCGCGACGTAGGCATCCATTCCCACCGGGCGCGGGGGGATGTTCTGGGTCAGAAAATCGACGAACGCCTCCCGCTCACCGATCGCAAGCCCCGGGTTGAAGCGCTTTTCGAACCCGAGCGTCGACGACGGCTTCCCGGACAGCCCCGCGCCGCAGGCACTGCCGGCATAGTGACCGGGATAGATCTCCAGTTCGTCCGGAAGGCCCAGGAGGCGCTCGTGAAGGCTGTCGAACAACCGTCCCGCCATCTCGCGCTCCCGCCCGGCCAGATCGGGGCGTCCAACACTGCCGATGAACAGCGTATCGCCCGTAAGAACGAACCAGGGCTGGTCCCCGCGGCGTTTGTCGGTCACCAGAAGACACAGGCTGTCCTCCGTGTGACCGGGGGTATGGATCACCTCGACCTCGACGTTGCCGACCTCGAGCCGATCGCCATCCTCCAGCGCATGGAAGTCGAACTCCACCACCGAACGATCCGACGCATGCAGGCAATACTCCGCCCCGGCACGTCGGGCCAGGTCACGGCCACCGGAATAGTGATCGGCATGCACATGCGTGTCGATCACATGCGTGATGGCAACACCCGCCTCGGCGGCCCGCTCCAGGAACCATTCCTGGTCCCCGTCCACGACATCCACCGCGATGGCCTTGCCCAGCGATCCACAGCCGAACAGGTAGGACAGCGACGACTCCCGGGTGGGCAATTGATGAAAAAACATGACACTCCTCCTGGACCGTTCACCGGTCGCGTTCTTTTTGTCGGTTGTCCTCATCGGCGCTCACGGGCAGACCGTGGTAGCGCCACTCCGCGATGCCGTCCTCGAGCCGGCTGGCCCGGATGCCGTGCCGACCCAGGATCTGGACGGCCTCGCTCGCCATCAGGCAGTACGGTCCTCGGCAGTACGCCACCACGGGGCGGTCAGTCGGCAATTCGCCCAGCCGGTCGCGCAATTCGCTGACGGGGATGGATCGGGCATAGGGAAGATGGGCGCTGGCGTATTCCATGCCCGGACGTACGTCGAGCACGATCACCTCGCCGCGCCGCGCCCGCTCGAGTAGCTGTTCGCCCGCCATGGGGGCCAGATCGCCCGCACCCTCGGCGATCTCTCGAGTGGCGGCCTGCAGCTCCAGCAGCCGTTCTTCGGCCAGTGTTCGCAGCATCACCCAGAAATCGGCGACATGCCGATCGACCAGGCGGTAGAACATGTACCGGCCTTCGCGCCGGGCCTCCACCAGCCGCGCAAGGCGCAGCTCCTTCAGGTGGGCACTGGCCAGCTTCACACTGATCTCCGCGTCCGACGCCAGTTGTTCGACGCTCTTCTCCCCCTGCACGAGGATCTCGATCAGCTCCAACCGCTTGGGACTGGCGGCCGCGCGGGCAATGCGGGCCACCTGCTCGTACAGGAGATCTTTGAGTTCGCGTCCGGACACCGCACACATTCCAATATTCGTTGGAATATAAGCTAACCAACGCGCGCCGCCAACGCAAGCCCTGCTTACGCACCCGCGCGGGACCGGACCCTCCGGTTTTTGGGGCATTCTGGCGAACGAAGTAATTCCTGAGTACGGTACTCGGGAACTTCGATTAGAAGTTGCTTACTAACTGAATGACTATCCCGTGCCCACGGGCACCCTTCCCCTGCAAAAGGAGGACGTCATGAGTCAGCTGATCAACAACTTCCCGGCCGACGGCGTGGTCACCATCAACCGCGTGATTCTGAAGCCGGAGTACACCATCGACGACCTGCAGGAGCGTGTCGCGGTCCTCTGCGAGAACGTGAAGACCTACCACTCGGATACCGGCTTTGTCGGCGGCTTTGTCGCCCTGAACTCCGGCGCGGTCTCCAACGAGGGCTCGACGATCGGTCAAGCGGTCGAGAGCCCGATGAAGGACAAGGAAGCGCTGATCATTACCTTCTGGAACAGCTTCGAGGAACACGAGGCGTCGCATCAGAGCGAGACCTTCCAGCCCCTGTTCCAGCAGGTCCTGGAACTTTGCGAGAACGGGAACGAGGAGATCGCCTACGAGATGCTCTGGTCCGGCGCGGCCTACGACCCGGAACAGGCCAAGGCCGCCCGCCAGGCCAAGGAAACCCACGCGGCCTGACGGCTGCATGCCGGGAGCGATCCCGGAACAAGGAACTGTCGTCTCTCCAACGACTGTACCCATTGCCGGGGCCTAACGCCCCGGCTTTTTTGTCGGCCGCCCTGGTCGCGCCTCCATAGCGCCCTGCAGGAGCCTGCTTGCAGGCGAATTCCCCTGACCACGTCTGACTTTGGCAGGGGCTTCGCCTGCGAGCAGGCTCCTACGATGTTTGGGGTGTGCTGAACCGGGGGTCATCTCAAGCATCCGGGCTCTTTCTGACGCCGGAGATCCCGGCTCTGCGCTTCACCCCGGCCGGGTGACCGCATGGCCTCCGAACGCAGATGGGTGTCCTCTCGCCCCGGCCGCGCCAGCCCCAAACGAACGAACCCCGCGGCATGGCCACGGGGCTCACTGGGTATACCGAAAAGCATCGGTCTCAGCGCGATGCGTCGTCCCGATCCTCGGGCTCGTGCATCTCCGGCGGCGAAGACAGGGTGTGAGTCTTCTCGTCGTAGCGTCCCTTCAGCTCGTCGGTCTTGCTGTGTTCCCACAGCGGGACACCGACGAAATAACCCGCGCGCCCGATCGCATGGGCGGCCACCGGCGCGGTCAGCAGCAGGAAGCCGATCACCGCCACCGCGCGCGTGGTCACGCCGCCGTCACCGAAGTACACCGCGACCCCGACCATCATCAGGCCAGCCCCCAGCACGCCCGCCTTGGTGGTCGCGTGCAGGCGCATCGGCAGGTCGGGCATGCGCACCAGGCCCAGCGCCGCCACGACCATGAACGCCGCACCCACCACCAGAAACAGCCCCGTGAAGAACTCAGTCATCGTCGCGATGCCCCCCTTTCTCCAGATAACGGGCAAAGCCGACCGCCGCGAGGAACGCGGTCAGCGCCAGCACCATAGCCACGTCGATGAACGGGGTGCGGCCGCTGGAGATTACATACACCGCGATAAAGCCAATCGTCAGCGATGCGATCAGTTCCAGCGCGACCACGCGATCGGGCAGGGTCGGCCCCAGATACAGCCGCCAGAACCCCAGCAGCAGGGCGATACTCAGCAGCACATTGGAAGCGATGATGGCGATATCGAACATCTGCATCCCCTGCGCCTAGCGCAGGACCTCCAGCGCGCGGTGTTCCAGGTACTTGATGGAGCGGATCACCTCGTCCCGATCCTCGATGTACATCACGTGGATGTACAGCACCTTCTTGTCGGTGGACACGTCGAGGCTCAGCGTTCCCGGGGTCAGCGAGATCAGGTTGGCGACGATGGTGATCTCGCCATCGGTCCTGGCATCCAGGGGGAAGGCGATCACGCCCGGCACCATGTGGTGGGTCGGCGTCATCACGTCATACGCCACCTTCAGATTGGACAGGAACAGCTCCCAGAGGAAGTAGCCAATGAACGCGATGAACTTGGGCACCCGCCGCGCGTAGCTCGAGAAACCCGGCTTGTCGCGCAGCGCGAAGGCCAGCAGCACATAGCCGAGGAAGAACCCCACGAGCAGGTTGCCGGTGCTGAACGTGCCGGTCAGGAAGACCCAGATCAGGGCCAGCGCGATATTCCAGGTCAGCGCGATCATGGCTGTGCCCCCAGTACCGCCTCGATGTACTGCGACGGATCCAGCAGCTGTTCGGCCGACATCAGGGCCATCTGGTAGATCGGCTCGCCGTACAGGCCAATGGCCACGGTCATCAGCGCCAGCATGATCACCGGGAGCCACATCCAGATCATCGGACCGGAGGTCACGTCATCGGTCTCCACGCCTTCCGGCTGCGCCTTCCAGAATACCTCGGCCCAGATCTTGATCATCGAGTAGAGCGTCAGCAGCCCCACCACCAGCGCGACCGCCACCACCCAGTAGGCCTCGGCCTCGATGCCCGCGCGGATGATGATGAACTTCGCGAAGAACCCGGACAGCGGCGGCAGCCCTGCCAGCGACAACGCCGGGATCAGGAACAGCACACCCAGCATCGGATTCGTGCGGTAGATCCCGCCCATCTGCTTCAGCTCGTGGGTGCCCTTCATCACGAAGGTGATCCCGCTGATCAGGAACAGATTCGCCTTCACGATGATGTGGTGCATGATGTAGAACACCCCGCCGACCAGCGCCAGCGGCGTAAACAGCGCCAGCCCCATGATCATGTAGCCGATCTGGCTGATGATGTGGAACGACAGGATGCGCCGGAACTCGTAATGCGCCGCCGCCCCGAGCACGCCGGTCAGCATGGTCGCGGCCGCGACCCACAGCAGGATCTCGTGGGTGTAGTCCACGTCCTGATTGAAGATCAGCGTGAACACGCGGAACAGCGCATATACCCCGACCTTGGTCAGCAGACCCGCGAAAAGCGCGGATACCGCGACCTTGGGCGTGTGATAGGAGGCCGGCAGCCAGAAGAAGAACGGGAACGCCGCCGCCTTCACCCCGAACGCGACCAGGTACAGCATCGCGATCACGGTGATCAGCCCGGTGTCCTCCACCGTGGCCAGCTTGTCCGCGATGTCGGCCATGTTCAGCGTGCCGGTCAGACCATAGGTCAGGCCGATCGCGGTCAGGAAGATCATCGACGACAGCAGGTTCAGGGTGACGTACTTGATCGCCCCCTCCATCTGCGCGCGTTCCCCGCCCAGGATCAGCAGGGCGAAGGACGCGACCAGCATCACCTCGAACCACACGTAGAGGTTGAAAATGTCGCCGGTCAGGAAGGCGCCGTTCACCCCCGCCAGCAGCAGGTGCAGCAGCGGGTAGTAGCCGAACTTCTCCGACATCTTGCCGATGCCGGAGAGCGAATACAGCGCGGTGGCAAAGCCGATGATCCCGGTCAGCACCACCATGATCGCGGCCAGCATGTCGGACACCAGCACGATCCCGAACGGAGCGGGCCAGGAGCCCATCTCCATCACCACATGGCCGTGCTCCCAGGTATCCGCCAGCAGCCAGACGGAGACCGCCAGCATTGCGCCGGTGCCGAGCACGCCGAGCGAGCGCTGCGCGAAATGCGAGCGCCAGAACATTACGGACAGTGCGCCGAACAGCAGCGGCAGCACGACCGGAAGGGCTACCGACATCATCATCGATCGGTGTCCTTCATCTGATCCATGTCATCGGCCTGCACCACCTCGTAGGCGCGGTGAATCAGCACCACGGCGAACGCCAGCACCCCGAACCCGATCACGATCGCGGTCAGCACCACGGCCTGGGCCAGCGGATCGGCGGATACGCCCTCGGGCACCGTGTCGCCCGGCGCGATCAGCGGCGGCGCACCGGAGGTCATGCCGGCCACGGTGAAGATCAGCAGGTTGGCGGCATTCGACAGCAGTACCAGCCCGATCACCAGCTTCACGATCGAGCGGCGCAGCATCATGTAGATGGCCGCGGCATACAGGCCGCCCACCACAAAGGCCATGACGACTTCCATCAGTCTTCCGCCTCCGCGAGGTTCAGCATGATGGTCAGCACGGACCCGATTACCACCAGGTACACCCCGATATCGAAGATCAGCACGGTGGAGAGCTTCATCTCGCCGAACAGCGGCGCGGTGAACTCCCACCACTGGGCGGTGAAGAAGGCCTCCCCGCGGAACACCCCGGGGATCGCGCTGATCACGGCCAGCACCATGCCAACGCCCAGCACGTCGCGCGGGTCCACGCGCAGCACCTTGCGCGCCGACTGGATATCCATCGAGAACAGGTAAAGCACGATCGCCGCGGCCGCGACCAGGCCGCCGATGAAGCCGCCGCCCGGTTCGTCATGACCGCGCAGCAGCAGGAACACGGAGAACAGCAGCAGCAGCGGCAGCAGGAAATGCCCCGCAGTGCGCAGGATCAGGGAATGCATGTTCATCGGCGGTCCTCCGCGCGGAAACGCAGCATCGCGTACACCCCGATCGCCGCCAGCGCCAGCACGAAGATCTCGCCCAGCGTATCCAGCGCACGGAAGTCCACCAGGACCACGTTGACGATATTGCGGCCGTAGCCGGAGGGCACCGACTCGTCAATGAAGTACTGCGAGATCGACGGGAACAGGCGCGCATCCAGGGTGCTCAGGATCAGCAGCGTGATCATGCCGCCCATCACCAGCGCGATCCCGGCATCGCGCACCCGCAGCGCGGTGGACGACAGGTTCAAGAAACCCGGCAGGCGGAACAGCACCAGCACCAGCAGGATCACGGTCAGGGTCTCGACGAGCACCTGGGTAATACCGACATCCGCCGCGCTGTAAAGCACGTAGACCAGGGCCACGGTAAAGCCCAGCGACCCCAGCGCCGCCACCGCCCCCAGACGCGAGCGCGTCAGCACCGCGAACAGCATCGAGGCCACCAGGATCGCCAGGATCGCGACCTCGTGGATCTTCAGCGCGGCCCAGTCGAGGCCGCCCACGCCGACGTCGAACAGCTGCGCCGTCACCCCGACCAGGCCCGCGGTCATCGCGACGATCACGATCACGTAATAGCGCAGATAGCCGTTCTGCAGCACGCGGGTCTGCCACTCCGACAGTGCCACCAGGCCGTCCATCATCTTGAAGTAGCCCTTCTCCGGGCCGTATTCGGCCGCGCGATCCACCCACGCCAGCGCGCGGCGCGCCTGCTCCCAGCGCCAGTACAGCACCCCACCGGCCACCAGGCTGAACGCGGAGATCGCCAGCGGCCAGTTGATCCCGTGCCACAGCGCCAGGTAGCCATCCACCGGCGCGCCCTGCACGCTGGCCGCCGCGGCATTGATCAGGCCTTCGTCCGCCAGTCCCGGGCCGAGACCGAAGATCAGCCCCAGACTCGCAAGCACCGCCGGGCCGGCGAGCATGGCCACTGGAGCGTCATGGTGCGGCGTCTTCGGCGTATCCACCTTGGGCCCGAACCACGGGCGAATACCGACGATCGCGGCCACCGCGACCCCCAGGATCGCGGTCAGCACCGCCAGCAGCGCGAGGATGCCGCCCAGGCTCGGGGCATCGAGCACGGCCTCCAGCATCAACTCCTTGGCGACGAACCCGAACAGCGGGATCACACCCCCCAACGACAGCGCCGCGAGGATCGCGAACGCCGCCGTCACCGGCAGCGCGCTGCGCAGCCCCCCGGTCTGCAGGAAGTCCTTCGCCCCGGCCTCGTGATCCAGAATGCCGGCGACCATGAACAGCGCACCCTTGTACAGCGAGTGCGCCAGCAGGAAGGCCATTGCCGCCATCAATGCGGTCTCGGTGCCGATCCCGATCAGCATGGTCAGCGTACCCAGAGCCATCACCGTGGAGTACGCCAGCACCTTCTTCACCCCGGTCGAGCGGAAGGCCAGGAACACACCGGTGAACATGGTCACCGCACCGAACAACGCCAGCGTGGTGAACCAGATGTCAGTGCCACCCAGCGACGGGTTCAGGCGCGCCAGCAGGTATACGCCGGCCTTCACCATGGTCGCGGAGTGCAGGTAGGCGGAGACCGGGGTCGGCGCAGCCATCGCGCGCGGCAGCCAGAAATGGAACGGGACCTGCGCCGATTTGGTGAAGGCCCCGATCAGGATCAACAGCAACAACGGCAGGTACAGCGCATGCTCGCGCACCACGTCGCCGTTGTTGAGGATCTCGGACAGCTCCCAGGAACCGCCGGCCATCGCCAGCATGATGATCCCGGCCAGCAGTGCCAGACCGCCGCCCACGGTGACGAACAGGCCCTGCAGGGCGTACTTCCGGGCGTCCGCGTTCTCGTGGTTGTAACCGATCAGCAGATAGGACGTGATGCTGGTCAGCTCCCAGAACACGAACATCGCGACCAGGTTGTCCGCCAGCACCAGCCCCAGCATGGAGCCCATGAAGGCGAGGATGATCACGTAGAAGCGCCCGAGGTCACGGTCCCCCTCGAGGTAGCGCCCGGCGTAGGTGACGATGAAGAAGCCGATGCCCGAGATCAGCAGCGCGAACAGCAGCGACAGCCCGTCCACCAGGAACGAGAGCTGGATATCCAGCCCTGGCAGCCACGGCCAGGCCAGCACGATGGACTCGCCACTGGAGACCGCCGGCAGGAAACTCAGGAAGTAGACGAACAACGCCGCCGGCAACAGACCCAGCACCCAGCCGCTGGCACGGCCGGCCAGGCGGTGCACCGCGGGGGCGGCTGCCGCCAGCAGGAACGTTGAGAGAATTGCGTAGAGCATCCGGCCAGCTCAGTCCTTTTGGTTCCGGGCCAAGGACGCGGCCCGCGGCCACGCATACAAATCGTTCCGTCGCAACCGAGACAGGCCGGTACCTGCCCGTCTCGAACGGTCGCGGAAGCCTACTGACTTGGGTGGGACCGCGCAAGAAACGTGATGTTCCTCGCGCGGACCGTTCCGGGAAACGCGCTGCCGGTCAGACCCAGTCGCTGCGCCGCCTGCGCGTGGGGATGCGCGTCAGGATAATGCCCAGGATCACCGAACCCACGGTGACCAGGGCCCCGGTCATGAACCACTTGCGCTGGCTGTCGGCCTGCATCACCTCGACCTGACGCCGATACTCGTCGGCCGAATCGCGGGACTCGATCAGTTCCTGCTCCAGCCGGCGGTTCTCGCGTTGAATCTCCTGCGGCCGCTCCGCGATATCCCGCAGCTCTTCCAGTTCCGACTCCATATCCGCGATCCGGGCCTGGAGTTCATCTCGCTCGGTCGTCAGTTCGTTGCGCCGGTCCAGCAACTCCGCGATCCGGCCCTCCTGATCATCCGCACCGGAACGGATCTCGGCCAGTTCGGCCTCGACCTCGGCCAGGCGTTCGCGGGAATGCGGCTCGTCCTGCAGATAGCGGGTCAGGATCCACGCCTCGTTGCCGCTGGGCAGGCGCACCCGGCTCCAGCCATCGCCGGATGCCTCCAGCACCGTCAGCGGCTGCCCGGCGCGCACCGCACTGACAATGCGGTTCTGGTTCGAGGGGCCGCCCCGCACGCCGACCTCGAGTTCCTCACTGACATAGCGGGTCTGCTGCGCGGCCGCCCCGCTCCAGGCCACCAGCATCACGCTACCCAGAATCAGCGCCATCGAGCGCATCGACCACCCTTTCATTGTCATCTCTGCTGCCATCTCTTGATTCGCCGGGATCTCCGGCGCCGCATTCTACAGGGGGCAGAAAGCAGCGCACGCAAAGCCGTACCGGGGGTTGATCGAGTTCACATTCCGGCTCCCGGGCGTCCGGGGAAACACTGAGATCAGTGTTTCCTAAGCGAACCGCTCACGCACGGCCCGCGAGGGGAACGTGATCAGATCAAATGCCACCGGCAGCAGACGCCGCACTTGCGCCGCCGCGACCGCCAGCAGGTACAGGATACCCGCCAGCACCGCCAGCACGAGCGTCAGCAGGCCGCCCAGCATGACCCGAGTCGCCTGCAGCACCCCCACCAGCCAGATCGGCGCCAGCGCGACGATCAGGGGTACCAGAAGGCCCAGAACCGCGCCCACCGACTGCTCGAACAGGTTCAGAGTCGGCGGCAGCGCCTCGCCCCCGGCCAGCAGGGTTTCCATCAACTCCTGACGATACGCCACCCACTCCAGATGAAAGCCGCCCAGCGCGGAGATCAGCGCGAGCACGGCCAGCGCAAGGCCTGCCACCACCACCAGTGCCCGGCGCACGCCCTCACTGCCGTCCATCATCGCCTGCGGCAGCAGACGGGAAACGCCGCGGGCCTCGGCCAGCAGCCAGCCCGCGACCGCCGCGGCCCCCAGCAGGGTCGCCACCACCAGATTCGGGAAGGCCACCCCGCCGGCCTCCAGCGAGGCCGGAAACTGCGTCCCCAGGGCCGGATCGAACAGCCGCTGGTACACCACCACGGCCACCGCGGTCAGCACCAGCCCGGCCGCACCCAGCAGCCACTGACTGCCGGCCTGGGCATACGCGGGCAGGTGCCGCTGCGCCGGATGGTCCCGGTTCTCGCAGTTCGCCAGACCGTTATCCAGGCGCTCGCCCTGGCGTTGCAGGTCGGCCAGGCGCCGTTGTACCTGCTCCAGGCGCCCGGTCAATTCGTGCAACGGGGCTTCCAGGCGTCGCCGCGCCGACAGCAGGCCACGCGCCATCTGTCGGTGCTCCTCCATGCCGAGCCGTGCAATCCGCAACACCGTTTCCTGAATGTCCTGCGCCAGGCGCTGCCCCTGCGGGCTTTCACTTACCGGCGTACTGACCAGCGCCTCCAGGCGGCTGACCCAGCCGGGCTCGGCGGAAAGACGCCCCTCGTCGCGGGCATAGGCATCCTCCAGCTGGCGCAGGGTCTCGTGAACCTGCTGGCGCAGATCGGGGATCTCGGCCAGATCGTGGCCCACCAGGCGAGCGTAACGCCGCTCCAGGGCATGGACCGCCACATGAACGCGTTCGGCCTCCAGCCGAGCCAGGTGGGCGTGGTGCCAGCGCTGGGTCGCGTCGCGCAGATGCAGCACCTGCCGCCGCAGGGCACACGTCAGGCGTGTCACGCCGCCGGTCAGCCCCACCAGCAGGCGGCGCAAGGGCCGCCGTGCCAGGTCCAGCACCACGATTGCGACCACGATCCCCAGCACCCACAGCATTACAGTGACGGCCACGACTCCCCCTCGCTTGTTGTTCTTTCAGGCATGGTCCGCGCCCGCCACCTCGGGCGCAACTCCGGGCCCCACCAACCGGTTACCTGATTATGTCGAATCGTTCCGGTTCCCGTCTCCACGCCGGGCCAATCACGCTCAAGTTTGCCGCGCCCGCGCCGATACCCGAATTAAATCCCCGGAGACCTCGCGATGCTCAGCCTCGACCTCATGCCGGCACCCGAACCGGCCCGCACCGAGAACCCCGCCTGGCTCGACGCCGGCTTCACCGCCGGCTGGCTCCCGGCCTTCCGCAACCGCCGCACCGGCGAGGTTCGCGCCAGCCACCTGGAAGACGGGCGCCTGGCCTGTACCCACATCCTGGATACGGTCCCGACCGCGTGGGTGGCCGAGCACGACGATCAGGGCCGCCCCGGCGCCCTGATCGCCGACATCCAGGCCGGCTACCTGCGCGGCGACCGCTTCTTCACCCTCGCGGAACTGCTACGGTATCCCTCCGACGCCTGATCCGGGGCACGCAGAGCTCTCGACAGGTTGTCCCAGGACGTTCCGAGGACAACCTAATCAGCCCCACCCCCGGGACCATCGGCGCACCGCCGAATCCCGCCGTAATTGCTTTTGGGCGCGGGTTTCGGTCCAATACCGGCCTTTTCCCCGAGCGGCGCTCCCATGCAGAAGAATCAGTACGATCGCGACGAACTCCTGGCCTGTGGCTACGGCAACATGTTCGGTCCGGGCAACGCCCAGTTGCCGGTCCCCAACATGCTGATGATGGACCGGGTCCTGGAGATCAACAGCGACGGCGGCCAGTACGGCAAGGGCGAGATGATCGCCGAGCTGGATATCAATCCCGACCTCTGGTTCTTCGCCTGCCACTTCCCCGGCGACCCGGTGATGCCCGGCTGCCTCGGCCTCGACGCCATGTGGCAGCTGGTCGGCTTCTACCTCGCATGGCTCGGCAATCCGGGACGCGGGCGCGCCCTGGGGGTGGGCGAGGTCAAGTTCACCGGGCAGGTCCTGCCGACGGCCAAGAAGGTCACCTACCACATCGACATGAAGCGGGTGATCTCGCGCAAGCTGGTCCTCGGCATCGGCGACGGCATCGTCAAGGTCGACGGCCGCCCGATCTACGAGGCCCACGACCTCCGCGTCGGCCTGTTCACCTCCACCGAAAACTTCTAGGCCCACCGGCTTCCGCCATCGCTAGCGCGGGAGCCGGTTTTCTTCGGGTTCCTACCTTTCCTTGCTTTCTACCCGCCGCCTGCCTCGTGGTGGCTGGTCCTGGAGTGGCATCCGGTGTTTACGAGCCTTCGGTCCGCGTACCGCCGATTGTTGGCTAGGCCTGGTTCGGCATCCGGTGTTTATGGTGCCTTCGTCCGGCCACCTGCCAGGCGCTGACTCGCCAGCGCGCCCCGAGGTACTTCTTTGCTCGTGCAAAGAAGTACCCAAGAAACACGCCCGACTGCCGCGACCCCGGCCCGCTGCGCGGGCTGGGTTTCCCTCGCTCCGAGGGTTTTCGCGGGCGGCGCTGAACTCGCTGCGCCTGCGGCTCCGCTCAGACATCCAGCGCCTTTTCCCCGCGAAAACCCTCTCCACTCGGCGCGACGACAACGGGGGTTCAAGGTCAAGACAACAGCCGTCCCGACGGTCGTGCCAGTGAAGGATGGCAAGGTCTTCGCACATCTTGGGCACGCTCGGCCTTCGGCCGTTGCTTGCCGCGCCCGCGCAGCGGGCGCCAGGGGCTTTCGGACGGCGTTGCCTATGGTTAGGCATAAAGGTGGGGATTTGTTCGGATTTGACCTTCGCTTCCCGTATAGAGCCCCTTGCGGAAGGGTTCTCGGGCCGGCCCGTTTTCTATAAATTCGGGGCGCTGGGTGTCTGAGCGAAGCGCAGCATAGCGAGTTCAGCGCCGCCGGCCCGAGGACCCTGGAGCAAGGTTCCCGGGCGAAATCCGGGTGCCCTTCTTTGGGTGCTTTCTTGGGCAAGCAAGAAAGCCAGTTGTTGATCAAAAACGGGCGGGGCGCGCTGGCGAGTCAGCGCACGGCAGTATGTGGACCGAAGGCACGTAAACACCGGAGGACGAACCAGGACCAGCCACAGAAGGGCATGCGGCTGAACGAAGTCCCCGGATACACCCGATGCCGAACCAGGGTCTTGATGGGGCCGGGCAACCGAGGTGCTCGGCCGACGGCGGACAAGCCGCGTCACCCGTCCACTTCGGATGACGCGCCGAACGCCTCGCGCAGCCAACCTCGCAGGGCATCAAACCCGTCTTCGGCAGACTCGGACGGCGGCTGCATCCCCGACACAAAGCCGCGCGCGCGGAACGGCTCCAGCAACTCTGGATCGCCCGAGATCACATGCACCGGCACCGCCCAACTGGCGTCCTGCCCGGTGATCAACGCCGCCGGCTGGTGGTCCCCCAGCAGGAAAAACAGCGTGTCCTCGTCCGCATAGCGGGCCGCATAGTCCCCGGTCACCTCCAGCGAATAGCGCACCGACTCCGCGTAGAAATCGCGCACCCGGTCGAAGTCGCGCCAGAGCACCTCCGGCTCCGGCCCCCTCCCCGCCCACTCGTGGAACCGTTCACCATCCCCGATGCCCTCCCAGTCCTCCAGGACCGGCAGGATGGGGGTCCACGGCGCATGCGAACTGACCAGCGCGAGCATCGCGAACACCGGTGCATCGGAAGGCGACCGAACCTGCTGTTCGAAGAACGACCAGGTGTACTGGTCCGGCATGGTCACCCAGAAGAACGGCGGGCCGGCGTAGTCAAAGCCATGCTTGTCCACGATCCGATCCCAGCCGAACCAGCGTCCCTCGGGCCAGTCGAGCTGGATGGCCGGGGACAACATCGCCGTGTGATGGCCAGTCGCCACGAAGTCCTGCACCAGGGTGTCCCGCGGCGCGTCCTGCAGCGCCTCGTAATGCCCGGCGTAGCGCACCTGCAGGCCGGAGAGCAGGGAGGCATGGGCCAGCCAGGACTGGCCGCCGGCGATCGGCGCCTCCAGTACGCCGCTCACCACGTGCAGGTCCGCGGCCTCCAGGTCCTCTTCCAGCCGGTCGAGCGCGGGCACGATGACCGGCGCGTAGCGCGCGTCGAAAACGGCGGAGACGCCATAGGACTCCACCAGCCCGAGGATCACGTCGACCCCCGCGAGCCCCGGAAGGGCTGCCGCAGCGGCCTCTTCGCGGGTCGCCTCCAGACGGGCACGAAAGCGCTGGTTCTCGGCAAGGGCCGACCGCCCCGCCGCGACCTGCTGCTGGATCATCGCCATACCCGGCGCAGCCGTTCCCGGGGGTGCTGCTCCGCGCTCGGCTGCCAGCACGCCCCCCAGACCGACGCCAAACGCCCCGATGGCGATGGCCAGCGGAACACGACGACCGCCCCCCGCAGGCGCCGCGAGGGCACCGAGCCCCCGCCCGGCTCCCCAGATGACCGCCACCAGCAGGGTCACCAGTAAAATCCCCAGCAGCCCGGTCGCCAGCGCGCCCAAGTTGCCGGTCACCAGGCGGTAGACGGCGTCCAGCAGCACCCAGTCCTGCACCACGTTCAACGGTCGGGACAGGCTCGCGCGGGTCAGGGCATCGAACAACGCCAGCACCACCAGGATCAGGAGCACCGAAGCAACGAGCCAGGCCAGCCCCCGCGCAAGCCGGCCCGCCGGCAACAGTGCGAACAGGCCGACCAGCACGAAGGCCTCCCAGGCCAGCCCGTACGGCGCGAGCCCCGCATGACGCGGAATCTCCAGCCCCAGAAGGACCGCGTTCAGCGCCACCAGCGTCAGCAGCCACCGCGTCATCGGTATGCCGGGATCAGGATCGGCCTCGCCCGAAGGTCATGCGCTGCATCACCCCGTCGCGGCGAATGCGCCAGTGGTAGAACGCGGCAACCACATGTCCCGCCACCAGGATCAGGGTCACCCGGCCCAGGGCCTGATGCCAGGCGAACAGCGTCTCCGACAACGCCTCGTTCTCCGGGAACAGGCCCGGCAGGATCAGCGGCCCCAGTTGCACTGGGTAGCCACCGGCCGCGGTCGCCCACCACCCGATCACCGGCATCAGGATCAGCAAGACGTACAACAGCCCGTGCACGGCCTCGGAACCCATCCGCTGCCAGCGAGCCAGCGCGACCGCATACTCCGGCTTGCCGCGCCGCAGGCGCAGTCCGATCCGCACCAGCATCAAGACCAGAATCAGCACCCCGAAACTCTTGTGCCAGGTATAGAGCGTGTTGGTCGCCGCCTCGCCAAAGCGCGCCTGCAGACCCTCGAAGCCGAACCAGCCAATGGTCCCGCCCAGCCCCAGCGCCCCCAGCACCAGCACGGCCACCAGCCAGTGCAACACCCGCTGCGCGAGGCTGTAGCGCGGCCAGACGGCCGCATCCCCTTGCTGTCGCATCCCGAACCACCTCCTCGAGTCGGCTTTGCTGTCCGAAGGAAACACCCTATCAGTCCGCCACGCCCGAAGTATCCCCAACGACATCGGCCATATAACCGCTGCGTGCGGTGCCCGCGCTACCCTTGCGTGGATGAACCGTTCCCCCATCAGCGGACCGTCCCGGTCACATCCACTCGACCCGACCCGCATCCGCTGCCTGACGTTCGACCTCGACGACACCCTGTGGCCGGTGATGCCGGTCATCCACCACGCCGAGGCGCGCTTCTACGCCTGGCTGCGGGAACAGGCCCCCGCGGTCTGCGAACGCTTTGATCCAGACGCCCTGATCCAGTCCCGCACGGCCTTCATGCGCGCGGCCCCCGACCACGAGCGCCACGACCTGACCCGCCTGCGCAAGCGCTGGCTGCGCGAACTGGCCGAGACCTGTGGCTGCTGCCCGGAGCGTCTGTCGGGTGAAGGCTTCCAGGTGTTCTGGGAGGCGCGCAACGAGGTCACGCCCTACCCCGAGGCCGCGGGCGTGCTGACTACCCTGGCCCGCCACTTCCGTCTGGGCGCAATCAGCAACGGCAATGCCGACGTATTCCGCACCCCCCTCGGGCGGCACTTCGACTTCGCCATCGCCGCAGGCGAAGCGGGTGCGGCGAAGCCCGACCCGCGCATCTTCCACCAGGCCCGCGAGCAGGCCGGAGTCGAACCCGACGCCATCCTGCACGTTGGCGACGACAGCACCGCGGATGTCCTCGGTGCCCTGCAGGCCGGCTTTCGCGCCGCCTGGTTCAACCCGGCGTCCCTGCCCTGGGAGCACGGCCAGCCGCGCCCCTGCCTGACCCTCGGGCGTCTCGGCCAGCTGCCCCGCCAACTCGGCATCCCCACCTGACCCTGCACCGCCTTCCGTAGGAGGCCAGCCCCCTGGCCGATTCGGTGTTCATCAGCTCCCCATCGGCCAGGGGGCTGGCCTCCTACAGGGGGGGAGACCCATGGGATGCGGGCCCATCCAGCGATCCGGGATTGGCTTTGCCCCGCGATTCTTCCAAACTGCCGCCATGATCCCGACTGCCTCCCTGCGCCCATGAAGCTCCTGTGCGTGGGCGATATCCACCTGGGCCGCCAGCCCTCGCGCATCCCGCCCGCGGTCGATGACGCGGTCGGCATTGCGGCGCTCGGCCCCGCGGCGGCCTGGCGGCGCAGCGTCGACTACGCCTTGGAACAGCCGGTCGACGCCGTCCTGCTGGCCGGCGACGTGGTGGAACAGGAGGACGACTTCTTCGAGGCCTACCGCGACCTGCGCGAAGGCGTTCAGCGCCTGACCGCTGCCGGCATCCGCGTACTCGGGGTCGCCGGCAACCATGATGTCCAGGTGCTCCCGCGCCTCGCGCAGGCCCTGCCGGCGTTCGAGCTGCTGGGCGCCGGTGGTCAGTGGGAGACCCGCGAGCTTCAGGGCCGCGAGGGCGGCCGCGCGCGTATCGCGGGCTGGTCATTCCCGCAGGCCCGCGTCAGCGAAAGCCCACTGGAGTCCGGCTTTCCCGAGCCCGTCGACTGCCCCACCCTCGGTCTGCTGCACTGCGATCGTGACCAGATGCGCAGCCCGCATGCACCGGTGCGCAGCAGCGCGCTGGAGGCGGCCCCGGCGGAGGCCTGGCTGCTCGGCCATATTCACCGCCCCGACGCCCTCGCCGCGCCACGCCCGATGGGCTACCTCGGCTCCCTGACCGGCATGGACCCGGGCGAGCCCGGGCGCCACGGCCCCTGGCAGCTGGAACTGGCCGCGAACGGCACGCTCTCCATCCAGCAGGTCCCGCTGGCACCGCTGTACTGGGACACCCTGGAGATCCCGGTCGACGGCCTGGACGTCGCCGCGGACATCCATCACCGCGTAACCGAGGCCCTGGAACGCCTGCACACCGAAATCGAGCAATGGCCGCAGCGGCCACGGGCGGTCGGCTGCCGGCTGCGATTCACCGGCCGCAGCGACCAGCGCGCGGCACTGGAGCGTGTCTTGCATGCGGACGATCCGCGCGTCACGGTGCAGACCCTGGGCGATCGCCTGTACTTCGTCCACGACTGGCGCCTGGAGGCCCAGCCGGCCGTGGATCTCGAGGCGCTGGCCGCGGGGAATGACCCGGCCGCCCTGCTCGCGCGCAAGCTTCTGCTGCTGCAGGGGGCGGACAGCGAGGCGCGCCGCGCCCTGCTGGACGCCGCGCGCGAGCCCCTCGCCGAGGTAACCCGCGCCCCGCACTACCGCGCGCTGGGGCGCGAGGCCCCGGATGACACCGCGCTCGCGGCGACCCTGGAGGCCGCGGCCCTGCACGCACTGGACCGCCTGCTGCTGCAGCGCGAGGGCGACCAGTGAAGCTGGAATCCCTGGACATCCACCGCCTCCCCGGCATCCATCCGGGCTTCCGGCTGGAGGCCCTGGGACCGGGCGTGAACGTCGTGGTCGGCCCCAACGCCTCGGGCAAGTCCAGCCTGCTGCGCGGCCTGCGCGCCGCCCTCTATCCACAGGAACAGCGCAACAGGGGCGTGCAGGTCGCGGCCCGTTTCAACGACGCACAGGGCCGGCTCGAGGCGCAGCGCGTCGGCACCGACCTGTACTGGCTGCGTGACGGGCAGCGCAACGACCCGCCGCCGCTGCCGGATCATCGTTTCATCGACTGCTACACCCTGCACATCGAGGACCTGCTGGCCGCGGACCACGCGACCGAACGGGCGATCGGCGACTGGCTGGCGCGCGAACTGGCCGGCGGCTACGACCTCCCCGCCCTGCGCGCGGACCCCGCCCTGGCCCTGAAGACCACTCATGCCCGCAACGAAGCACAGGCCCTGGCCACCGCCGAGCAGGAGCTGCGCCAGCGCACGCGCGAACAGCGCGCCCTGCAGGAGGACGAACAACGTCTCGCCGAACTGGAGGCGCAGCGCCAGGACGCACAGCGGGCCAGCGACGCGGCCGCCCAGTACGAACGCGCCCTGGAGCTGCTGGAGGCCCGCCGCGAACGCCAGTCCCTGGAGACCCGGCTGGCGGCCTTCCCGGAGGGCCTGGCCCGGCTGCGCGGCGACGAACTGGACAGCCTGGAACAGCTGCGCAAGACGCTGCGCCGCCTCGACCACGAGCGCCAGCAGGCCCAGGCCCGGCTCGATGCGGCCCGCGACCAGCTGGATACCAGTGGACTGTCCGAAAGCCCCCTGGAAGCCGCCGCGTTCGACGACCCGCGCGCCCGCGTACGCGAACTGCAGGGACTGGAGAGCCGCGCCGACCAGGCCGCACGCGAGCTGCAGTCCGCCCGTTCGGCCGTCGCCTCGGCAGCTGACGCTCTGGGCGCCGACCCGGCTGCCGTCCCGACGCTGGACCCGACCGCGGTCCACACGACGGAACAGGCCCTCGAAACCCAGCGCCAGCTGCAGGCCGCGATCCGCCGCCGCGAGGACGAACTGGCCGGCCTGCCCGCGGCCGACCCCGACCGGCCCGACCCGGAGGCGCTGCGCCGCGCACGGGACGAACTGCTGCACTGGCTCGGCGCCCCGCGCCCGCCGGCGAACTCCGTCCTGCACCGAGCGGCGCGGATCACGGCCCTGGCCGCAGCTGCGGCGGCCATCGGGAGTGCGGCCCTGTGGGTCCACTGGGGCTTCCTCGTCCTGGCGCTCCCCGTGGCCTGGTCGGGCTGGATACTGGCACGACCGAACCACGACGCCGTCCCGCGCCAGGCGGCCGAGGCGCGTTACCGCGATACCGGCATCGAGCCACCCTCGGCCTGGACGCCGGAGGCGGTGCGTGAACGCCTGGAGGCCGTGGAACGGGAACTGCGCGCAGCCGAGGCCGACCGCCACGCGGCCGAACGCCGCACCCGGCTGGAGCGTGAACTGGAGGAGAAGCACGACGCGCTGGCAGCTGCTCGGGAACAACTGCGCCAGACGGCCGCGGCGGTCGGCTTCGACCCCGAGTGTCTGGATGCCTCGTTGCAGCGCTGGATCCACCTGAGCGCGGAACTGGACCGCGCCCGTCGCGACGAGGCCACGGCCCGGGGCGAGCAGGAGCAACTGACGGCCCGTATGGACGAACTGCGCACGGCCCTGGTGCGGTTCCTGGACGCGTACGCGGCCGCCCCGGAGGACGCGCAGCCCACGGCCGACGCCCTGGCGCAGCGTCTGGAACGGCTGGCCCGCCGCCTGCAGGATCGGGACGAGGCACGCCGCGAACAGCACGAGGCGCAGCGCGAGCTCGAGCGCCTGGAAGTCGAGGCCGACACCACGCGCGCACGCGTCACCGAACTGTACGCCCGGGCCGGGCTGGAAGAGGATGACGAAGCGGGACTGCGCGAACACCTGCGGCTGCGGCCGGAATGGCAGCGCCTGCAGGATGAGCTGCGCGACGTCCGCGCCCGCGAAGGCGATCGCAGCCGTCACCTTGAGGCACAACCGGACCTGGTGGCGCTGGTCGATCAGGACGCCGAGGCGGCGCTGCGCGAAGCGCTGGCCGAATGCGAACACCAGGCGCAGCAGCGCGACGAGCTCACCCGCGAAATCACCCGCATCGAGACCGAGATCGACCGCGCCGGACGGGATCGCGCACTGGAGACCGCGCGCGCCCGGTGGGCCCAGGCCCGCGACGCCCTGGACACGCGTCTGGACGAGGCCCTGTTCGCCACCGCGGGCCAGTTTCTGCTGGACCAGGTCACCATCGAGCACGAAGAGACCGCGCAGCCCGCTGCCCTGCGCCGGGCACGTGACTGGTTTCAGCGTTTTACGCGCCATCAATACGAGCTGCTGTTCAGCCCCGGCGAGACGGCCACGCCATTTGGCGCGCGCGAGACCGCCAGTGGCGACACCCGCGGCCTGTCGGAACTCTCCAGCGGCACGCGCATGCAGCTCGTGCTGGCCGTGCGCATCGCCTTCGCGCTGGAGGCCGAACGCGGGCGCACGCCCCTGCCACTGTTCCTGGACGAGGCCCTGGGCACCGCCGACCCCGAGCGCTTCCGCGCGGTCGCCGAAAGCCTCCAGCTACTGGCACAGGAGGATGATCGGCAGGTCTTCTATCTTACGGCCCAGCCCGAGGATGCGCGCTACTGGTCCGCCCGGGACGCCACGGTGCGGATCATCGACCTGCCGGCCGTGCGCGGCGCCCAGCACGCCATCACCGATGCCGGTGACCTGGCCCTGCCCGAACGCCTGGCGATCCCGAGCCCGGGCGACGCCCGCCCCGAGGACTACGCCACCACGCTCGGCGTGCCCGCGATCGACCCGTGGCAGGATGCGGCGCGGATCCACCCGTTCCATCTGCTGCGCGACGACCTTGACGCCCTGCACCGGCTGCTCACCCTGGGGGTGGACAGCATCGGCACGCTGGAGACCGTCCTGCGCGGGCCCGATGCCGAACTCCTGGGGGACCCGGCGCGGCGCGAGCAGCTTGCGGCCCGGGTCGAGGGCGCGCGCGCCTGGCTACGCGCCTGGCGCCAGGGCCGCGGGCGCCCCGTGGACCGTGCCGCGCTGGAGGTCTCCGGCCTGATCAGCGATACCTTTATCGAAGCGGTCAGTGAACTGGCCGCGCAGGTGGACGGAGACGCCGAGGCCCTGGTCCGGGAACTGGAGCAGGGCGCGGTCAAGCGCTTCCAGAGCGCGACGCGCGAGCGCCTGGAGGCATGGCTCGGCGAGCACGGCTACATCGACCCGGAACCGACCAACAGTGACACCACCCTCGAGCACCGGGTGATCGCCACACTGCAACCCTTCAGCCCCTCCCCGGACGCCGCGACCCGCGACGGCCAGGCCCTGGCGCGCAGCATGCAGGCGGGCCTGCGCTCGAACTGAGTCCGCGGGCGGGGATCAGGCGCGGGCGCGCCCGGACAGGAAGGCGTCGACGCGGTCCAGGTCTTCCGGGGTATCGACGCCGGGCGGATGGGCCTCGGCACGGCGGCCGACCTGGATCCACGCGCCCATGTCGAGGGCACGCAGTTGCTCCAGCTGCTCCAGTTGTTCCAGCGGGGCCGGCGGCTCGGCGCTCATACGCCGCAGGAACCCGGCGCGGTAGGCGTACAGCCCCAGATGGCGGGTGGCCTGCTCTACTGCCGGTACCTGCCCGGCGCGGTGGGCCTCGCGATCCCAGGGGATCGGGGCACGGGAGAAGTACAGCGCCCGGCCTCTGCGGTCGGTCACCAACTTGACCTGGTTGGGGTCCGCCAGGTCCTGTGCGCAGCGGATGGGCACGCCGAGGGTGGCCATGTCCGCCTGCGGGGTCTGCGCCAGCAGGGCCGCCAGGTCATCCAGCAATGGTCCAGGTGTCAGCGGCTCATCGCCCTGCAGGTTGACCACGATGGACTCGTCCCCCCAACCCTCGGCGGCCGCGACCGCGGCGATGCGGTCGGTGCCCGAGGGCAGCGCGGGATCGGTCAGGAAGGCCTCGGCCCCGCACTGGCGCGCGACCGCGAGGATGCGGTCGTCATCCCCGGCCACGATCACGCGGCCCGCGGCACTCTCCTGCGCCCGGCTGATCACATGCGCGATCAGCGGGCGCCCGGCGACCGCCGCCAGCGGCTTGTCCGGCAGCCGGCTGGAGGCCATGCGGGCCGGGATCACCACGACGAAGCCCGTCATGCGGCGACTCAGGCCTCGCGCCAGCGTTCCTTCTCGTCCTCGGAGAGCACGCGGGCCTCGTCCTCCAGCATGACCGGGATGTCGTCGCGGATCGGATAGGCGAGCCCGGCGGAGACCGAGATCAGCTCCTGGTTCTCGCGGTCATATTTCAGCGGACCCTTGGTGACCGGGCAGACCAGAATATCGAGCAGACGCTTGTCCATGCATTACCCCAGGTGTTTGAGCCGACTGACGGTCTCCAGACGCGCGAGCAGCGCCGGCTCGAAAGTGGTTGGCAACCGGGCCGCGATCGGCCAGTACCAGTGATTGTCCTGCGCAAACGACCGGCATTTTACGGCATCCTTCTCGGTCATCAGAACCGGCAGTTCGTCGTCGAAGCGGATCTGGTGCGGCAGGAAGCGATGATGGTCGGGAAACGGATGTCGAATGATACCGATCTTCGCCGCCTCCAGGGTACGGAAGAAGCGCTCCGGATCGGCAATACCGGCGATCGCGTGGGCATCGCGCCGGGCAAACCGGTGGGGCTTGCGTGACTCGTCGGCCCCATCCACCCGCAGCAGCCGGCTGGCCGGGACCAGTTCCATCGGAATCTCGCCGGGGCCGGCTTCGCCCCCGGTCACGATCACGAAATCCGCCCGCTCGCGCGCCCGCCTGGGCTCGCGCAGCGGCCCCGCCGGCAGGCACAGCCCGTTACCGAAGCGGCGCTTGCCGTCGACCATCAGGATGGTGATGTCGCGCGGCAGGCGGTGATGCTGCATGCCGTCATCGGCGATGACCACGTCCACCCCCTGCTCGGTCAGGGCCCGCGCCCCGCGGACCCGGTCGCGGTCCACCTGCACCGGCACCCCGGTGCGCCGCGCGATCAGCAGGGGTTCATCCCCCACCACCACCGGATCGGAATCGGGGGTCACCGCAATCCCGGCGACGTCCCCGCGCCCGCCGTAGCCACGGCTGACAATACCCGGCCGATACCCGGCGGCACGCAGACGCTTGGCCAGCCAGACGGTCATCGGCGTCTTGCCGCTGCCACCCAGCGTGAGATTCCCCACCACGATCACCGCCTTGGCCGGGATGGTGATGTCGCGCCGCAATTGTTCCTGGCGCTGACGGTTCCACTCGGCCAGCCCGGCATACACCAGCGACAGCGGAAACATCGCCGCCGCAAACGGCCCGCGCTGGCTCCACTGATCCCACAGCCGGGCACCAAGCCATGCCTGCAGCGAGCCCATGGCTACCAGTCCCAGACCTGCTGCAGTACGGCGTCGAAATTTGCATCCACCTGGCGTCGCTCCTCCCAGAAGCGCCGGCGGGCCGCGTCACCCTGCTGGCGCCGCGCGGCCGGGTCGTCCCGCAGTGCCTGCCAGGCCGCCAGCACCGCGGCCGGCTCGCCCAGCACCGGGCAGGGCACCTCCGCGGCCGGCGCCTCGCCCAGGCTCACGGCCGCCCCGCCAGCCAGGCCCTGCCACAGGGCCTGGCGATCCGGCGCGGCCAGATGTACTGCATGGGCGGCACTGGCCGCGGCCGCGAACCAGCGCCGATCATCCAGGTGCAGGATGGTCCCCGGCGGCAACGCCGACCGGTCCCAGCCCGAGACCACCTGATCGGCACCCGGCAACGGGGCGGCGTCCGTCTCCCCGCGCAGGCTGGCCAGCAGGATGTCGGTCTGACCCCAGCCGGAGGCCTCCCAGGCCGCCCGCCAGGCCGGCCACTGCGCCGGCGTGCCATGCCACCACCACAGGCGTTCCACCCCGCCCCCAACCAGCGAGCGCAGCACCACATCGGCCTGCGCCTCGACGAACCGGGCCTGGGGGTCGGCCGGGTCCAGCGCCCGAACGCGGGCGGCCGGCCAGCCATCGGCGGCGACAGGATCGACGGGCCAGTGGCAGGCCACCGGGGACATGGCCCCGGTAGCCGGCGCGGTGTTCACCGCGATCACCGGCGCTTCGGTCTCCTGCAACAGATGGACCGGCGCCCGGCCACCGGCCAGCAGGATGCCGTGGGGCTGAAAGCGCCGCAGCACCCGGCGCACCACCCGCGGCCTGTCGCAGGGGCCGTAGCCCACCCCGACCTTGCGAAACGGCTGCATGTGGCGCTCGAAGAGCTCCGGGTAATCCTGCTCGAATGTCAGGACGATGCGCACGTCCTGGCGCTTGTCGCGCACCGCACCCAGCAGCTCGATCCCCAGGCGCACGTCCTCGGGGCTGCCGCCGGCCTTGATCCAGATCAGCCGACCGCGATCCACGGGCGGGGTGAGGAAACCCCGCCGGGCGCGTGCCCGGCTGCCATCGCCGCGGCGGTAATCCCGCCAGGTCGCGCGCCAGACCGGGAGCGGACGATCCCCGTAGCCCCCGGCATCAGCCCCCATCCCCCGCCTCCTCGCGGAACTGCAGGCGGTGCAGGTGGGTGTAGACCCCGCCTCGGGCGATCAGCTCCTCGTGCCGCCCGCTCTCCACGATGCGGCCGTTGTCCATCACCAGGATGCGGTCGGCGCCCTCGACCGTGGAAAGGCGGTGGGCGATGACCAGCGTGGTGCGCGTGCTCACCAGCGCATCCAGCGCGGCCTGCACCTGGCGCTCGGATTCGTTGTCCAGGGCGGAGGTGGCCTCGTCCAGGATCAGGATCGGGGCGTCCCGCAGCAGGGCGCGGGCGATCGCCAGACGCTGGCGCTGCCCCCCGGAGAGACGGGTACCGTTTTCCCCCACCAGGGTTTGCATCCCGTCGGGCAGGCGCTCGATGAATTCCAGTGCATGCGCGGCGCGCGCCGCCTCGCGGATCTCCGCCTCGGTCGCCTCGGGGCGCCCATAGGCGATATTGGCGGCGACGGTGTCCGCGAACAGGGTGACGTTCTGGCCGACATAGGCAATCTGCCGACGCAGGTCGCGCAGGCGGATGGTCTCGAGGTCGTGGCCGTCCAGCAGGATGCGCCCCTCGGTCGGGTGATAGAAACGCGGCAGCAGATTGACCAGCGTGGTCTTGCCGCTGCCCGAGCGCCCGACCAGGGCCACGTTCTCGCCTGGCTCCACCGCGAAGGAGATGGCCTTCAGCACATCCGGGCCGTCCGCGCTGTAGCGAAACGCCACGTCCTCGAATGCCAGCTGACCCTCGGCGCGGTCCAGCGGCACGTGGCCGGTGTCGCGCTCCGGCGTCTCGTCCAGCACCGCGAAGATGTTCTGCCCGGCCGCGATACCCCGCTGCAGGGTCGCGTTGATCATCGACAGCCGGCGGATCGGGCTCAACAGCAGCAGCATCGCGGTCAGGAAGGAGACGAACGTGCCGGCCGTGACCGTGTCGTCGCCGAAATCCGAGGTCGCGACCCAGATCACGAAGGCCAGCACTGCCGCGACCAGGAACTGGATGGTCGGGGTATAGGCGGCCTTGATGCCCTCCATGCGCATATGCAGCCGGCGGTTGCGCTCGTTGATGTCCTCGAAGCGCCCGCGCTCGTAGGTCTCGCCGCCAAAGATGCGCACCACCCGGTGGCCCTCGATCACCTCCTGGGTCACGTGGGTCACGTCGCCCATGTTGTACTGCAGGCGGTGCGAGATGCGGCGAAAGTGCTTGGTGACGACGCGCACCAGCACGGCCAGCACCGGGGCGATGATCAGGATGGTCAGGGTCAGGGTCGGCGTCAGCCAGAACATCCAGGCCAGCAGCGCGATGATCGTCAGGGTGTCGCGCACCAGGGTACTGAAGCCGTCGGTCGCGGCCGTCGCCACCTGCTCCACGTTGTAGGTCACGCGCGAGATCAGCTCGCCGCTGCTCTGCTCCTGAAAGCGCTGCACCGGCATGTGCAGCAGCCGCTCGAACAGCTCCTCGCGCAGGCGCTTGACCACCTGCCGCCCGACATAGCGCATCGCATAGACCGACCCGAATTCGGCCACACCGCGGACCAGAAACAGGCCGATCAGGGCCAGCGGAATCCACGCCACCAGGGGATGGCCCTCGCCCTCGGCGAAGGACTCGTCCATCAGCGGCTTCATCAGCGCGGCGAAGCCCGCCTCGGTCGCCGCCATGCCCAGCATCGCGACCGTGGCAATCGCCAGCAATGGCCAGTAGACGAAGGCATAGCTCAGCAGGCGACGGTAGACCGTCCAGCCGGAATCGAAGTGCTGCGCATGCTGCTCGTCAGTCGTCATCGGCAGCCTCGCCCAGCGTGGCGATCGACACGGACGTAATGCCCAGGCGGCCCACCACGTCCAGGGCTCGCACGACCGACTGATGGCTGGCGTTGGCGTCCGCGCGGATCAGCACCGGGTCATCCTCGCGACCCTCGCGCGTCTCGGACAGCACACGCTCCAGGGTCTCGGCGCGGCGATTGATCAGCTCCTGGCCGTTGATGAAGTAGTTGCCGTTGGCATCCACCACGATGTCGATCCAGGCGCGCTCCACCGCTTCGGCCTCGCGGTCGGCCGAGGGCAGGGTCAGCTCGATGTCCGCGTGCTGGTCAAAGGTCGTGGAGACCATGAAGAAGATCAGCAGCAGGAAGACGACGTCGATCAGCGGCGTCAGATTGACGCCCGGCTCCTCCTGTCGTCGCGGGGTACGGAAATTCACGCCGTGGCCTCGCCCTCGGCCGTGCCGGCCGCGCGCTCGCCGTGGATCACCTCGACCAGCTTGGTGGCCTCCTGCTCCATCTCCAGCACCAGCTCGTCGATATGCCCGCGGAAGTAGCGGTGGAAGGCCAGTGCCGGGATCGCCACGCCGATACCGGCGGCGGTGGTGATCAGGGCCTGGGAGATCCCCCCAGCCAGATCGCGCGGGCTGCCCACGCCGATCTCGGTGATTACGGTGAACACCTCGATCATCCCGACCACGGTGCCGAGCAGACCCAGAAGCGGCGTGATCATCGCGATGGTGCCGAGCGTGTTCATGTAGCGCTCGAGCTCATGCGCAACGCGCCGGCCGGCCTCCTCGATGCTCTCCTGCGTGATCTGTCGGGCCCGGTCATGGGTCGCAAGCCCCGCCGCCAGGATCGCGCCCAGGGGCGAGCCGGCCCGGAGGCGCTGGATGTCGTCGAGCTTGAGCCCCTGGGTGCGCATCTGCTCCCACACCGAGGTCAGCAGGCGCGGCGGGACCACGCGCGAGCGACGCAGCGTCCACAGCCGCTCCAGCACGATGGCGACGGCCAGTACGGAACACAGCAGGATCGGCAGCATCAGCCACCCGCCCGCTTGTACGATCTCCAGCATTCGGTCTCTCCCTCTTGGCTCGTCGGGCCGGCGCGTCAGTCGCGCCGGAACACGGCCATGGATTCCACATGGGCGGTATGCGGGAACATGTCCATGATCCCGGCCCGCTCCAGGCGATAGCCATGATGATGTACCAGGCGCTCGGCGTCACGGGCGAGCGTGGCCGGGTTGCAGGACACATACACCATGCGCTCGATCCGCTGCGGCGCCAGGGCCTCGATTACCGCAGCCGCGCCGGTACGCGGCGGGTCCAGCAGTACGCGTTCAAAGCGTTCGGCCAGCCATGCGGCGTTCTTCAGGGCCTCGACGTCATCCAGATCGGCGCGTTCGTAGCGGGTGTTGGCGATGCCCTGGTCGCGGGCATTGGCGCGCGCCCGTGCCAGCATCGCGTCGTCCACCTCGACGCCAACTACTTCGCCGACCACCTCGCCGTTCGTCACGCTGCGCGCCAGCGGCAGGGTGAAGTTGCCCAGCCCGCAGAACAGATCCAGCACCCGCTGGCCCGGCTGCAGGTCCAGCGCGGCCAGCGCCTGCGGGACCATCTTGCGGTTGATGCCGGCATGCACCTGGATGAAGTCCGTGGGCATGAACGGGACCGACACGCCGTAGTCCGGGTGGCGATAGACCAGTGGCTCGATCGGCCCGGCCAGCGGTTCCACCGTCTCCGGGCCGCCGGGCTGCAGATACACCTGAATGCCCTCGCCCTCCGCCCAGGCGGACAGGCGCGCGCTGTCCGCCTCCGACAGCAGATCGAGGTTGCGGAAGATCAGCGCCACGCGCTCGTCGTCATCCACCGCCACCTCGATCTGCGGCAGGCGGTCGCGCGCCTCGAGGCCACCGATCAGCTCGCGCAGGGCCAGGATGCGCTGCCCCACGGCCGGGTGCAGCACCTCGCAATGGGTCATCTCGGCCAGATACGGGCTGCCGCGCTCGCGAAAGCCAACCAGCACCCCGCCCTTCTTCGGCACGTACTTCGCCCCCAGCCGCGCGGTGCGGCGGTAGCCGAGGGTGGTGTCGGTCAGCGGCTCGAAACGGGCCTCGGGGGTCACGTGGCCGATGCGCTCCAGGGCATCGAACAGGGCCTGCTCCTTGATCGCACGCTGGGTCTCGATCGATGCATGCTGCAGCTTGCAGCCGCCGCACAGGCCGAAAAACTCGCAGGGCGGTTCGACCCGACCCGGGGCCGGATCCAGCACCTCGACCACCTCGGCGGAATCGAAACGGCGCTTGCGCCCGGTCTGCTGGGCCATCACGCGCTCGCCCTTCAGCGCCCCGTGGATGAAGCAGGCCTTGCCCTCGCGGCGGATCACGCCCTGGCCATCCAGCGTGACCTCCTCGATGGTGGCCTCGAAGGGGGTCTTGTCAATGCGTGCCATCAGTCCGCGCGTCCGGCCGGCTGCCAGGCGTCGAGGAATTCGCAGTGGTGTGCGGCACCGCTGGCCTCCAGATACTCGGCCAGCTGCTGCTGCCGGCTGGCCAGGGCCGCGTCGGTCAGATTGCCGCGCATGTACTCGAAGCGCAGCCAGACCAGATAGGTGTTCAGCACGTCGTGCTCCACGTAGTCGTGGATCTCGCGGGCGCGGCCGTCGCGCCAGGCCGGCCAGACCTGGGAGCCGTCCATGCCCAGCTTGCCGGGGAAGCCGAGCAGGCTCGCCATCATGTCGAGGCTGGTGACCGCGCGGCCCTGGAAGCCGGCCAGCACGTCCATCAGGTCCACATGGCGCCAGTGGAAGCGCGACAGGTAGTTGTTGTAGCGAAACTCGCGGTCGTCGTCGCCCTGCTCCCAGTAGCGTGGGGCCTGCACGCCATTGACCAGCGCGCGGTAGTGCAGCACCGGCAGGTCGAAGCCGCCGCCGTTCCAGCTGACCAGCTGCGGCGTGCGCTTGTCGATCACGTCGAAGAACTGGCGCAGCAGCTCGGCCTCGGTCGGCGCCTGGCCGTCATCGCCCTCGCGCCCGAAGGCAGAGAGCTTCAGCGCATCGCCACCCTGGTAGAGCACGCCGATGGAGACGATGCGGTGCAGCGGGTGCTTCAGGAACTCCGTGCCGGCCTGCGCCCGGCGCAGGGCGAACAGCGCCTCGGCCACCTCGTGATCGCTCAGGCCCTCGAAGTCGTGCAGGCGCCGGGCGCCGTCGATGTCGGGGACGGTCTCGAGATCGAAGATCAGGATCGGGGCACTCATGACGGAAACACGCCGGTGGAGATGTAGCGGTCGCCGCGGTCACAGATGATCGCGACGAAGGTGCCGCCCTCGGTCGCGGCTGCAAGCTTCAGGGCCGCGGCCACGGAACCGCCGGAGGAGACCCCGGCGAAGATGCCCTCCTCGGCGGCCAGCCGGCGCATGGTGTCCTCGGCCTCCTCCTGGGTCACATCCACCGTCTGGTCGACCCGCGAGGCCTCGAAGATGGTGGGCAGGTACGCCTCCGGCCAGCGCCGGATGCCGGGGATCGACGATCCCTCAGTGGGCTGCACACCGACGATCTGCACACTGGGATCGCGCTCCTTCAGATAGCGCGACACGCCCATGATGGTGCCGGTGGTCCCCATCGCCGAGACGAAGTGGGTCACCGTGCCCTCGGTGTCGCGCCAGATCTCCGGCCCGGTCCCGATGTAGTGGGCTTCGGGGTTGTCCGGGTTGCCGAACTGGTTCAGTACCCGACCCTTGCCCTCGGCCTCCATGCGGTCGGCCAGATCGCGCGCGCCCTCCATGCTCTCCTCGCGCGAGACCAGCACCAGCTCGGCGCCAAAGGCCTTCATCGACGCGCGGCGCTCGGCGGACATGTTGTCCGGCATCACCAGGATCATGCGATAGCCCTTCATCGCCGCGACCATCGCCAGCGCGATGCCGGTATTGCCGCTGGTCGCCTCGATCAGGGTATCGCCGGGCTGGATGTCGCCGCGGCGCTCGGCCGCCTGGATCATGTTCAGCGCGGGCCGGTCCTTGACCGAACCGGCGGGATTGTTGCCCTCGAGCTTCACCAGCACGGTGGACGGCAGATCCGCCGCCATGCGCTGCAGGCGCACCAGCGGCGTGTTGCCGACAAAGTGCTCGAGGGTCGGGAAGGATTCAGGGTGCAGGCGTTTCTTCATGCGCGCAGAGTATAACGACCGGGCCCCGTTCCTGCCCACGCACGCGACGGTCCGGCGTCGGGGCTTCCCATGGAGATTGCTTCGTCGCGCTGCTCCTCGCAATGACGCGAAGGGGGCACCGCCATCGCGCGGCGCGCAGCGCCGTGGCGATCGGTGTGACCGGGCCACCTGCGCAAGCCCATCTCGCAACCTCCCGGGTTCCGGCCTAAGCTCGAACACATGCTTGTGTTACTCGAATACCTGGTCGTCACCTTCCTGGCGGTGTTCGTGATCGTGAACCCGCTGACCACGGCGTTCATCTTCATGGCGATGCTGCCGCGCGCATCGGAGGAGAAGCGCCGGGCGATCGCGCTGCGCTCGGTCAAGGTCGCCACCTCCCTGCTGTTCGCCTTCGCCCTGCTGGGCGGGGTGATCTTCCAGCTGTTCGGGATCACCCTGGCGGCGTTTCGTATCGCTGGCGGGATCATCCTGTTCGGTATCGCGATCGGCATGATCCGGCAGAAGGGGGCGACCGAGAAGGAGACCGCCGAAGAGGTGAAGGCCGACAAGGGGCACGTGACCGAGGACATCTCGGTGATCCCGCTGG
Source organism: Thioalkalivibrio sp. ALE25 (assembly GCF_000377285.1). Lineage (NCBI taxonomy): Bacteria > Pseudomonadati > Pseudomonadota > Gammaproteobacteria > Chromatiales > Ectothiorhodospiraceae > Thioalkalivibrio > Thioalkalivibrio sp. ALE25. Next base: position 189,448 of record NZ_KB897931.1, read on the forward strand.
CGATCCCGTTCATGAGCGGCCCAGGCGCGATCGCCACGGTGATGATCCTGACCAGCGAGGCCCCGACGGTCTACCACACGGGGCTCGTGTTCCTCGGCGTGCTGGCCTGCATGGTCGCCTGCTACTACGCGATGGTCTACTCGCGTTATATCGTCCAGTACCTGGGCGATACCGGGAAGGACATCCTGACCAAGGTCTTCGGCCTGATCCTCGCGGTGCTGGCCGTGCAGTTCGTGATCAACGGCATCAGCGACGCCGCGATCGGCTTCATGCTGGATACGCAGATGCTGGACGAGACCGAGATCGAGGACCCGCGCATCCCGCCGCGCGACCACGACTGACCTGCCTCCCCCGCTACGACTGGGCGCTGGCGAGCCAGGCCCGCAGCGTGGCCACGTCCACCGCCGGGCCCGACAGCGCAGGACCGGCCAGAACCCTCGCCGGTGCGTCCGGCTCGCCGAACCCGTCCAGCACCGCCAGCGCGCCATCGAAGTCCTGTTCCCGGGTGTAGTCGTTGGTGGTGACCACCACCTCCAGCCCGGCGGCGCGCGCGGACCGGACGCCGTTGTCGGAATCCTCCAGGGCCAGACAGGCGCTGGCGGGCAGGTTCATCGCCTCCAGCGCATGGGTGAAGATATCCGGCGCGGGTTTCTTGGCCGGCACCACGTCCCCGGCGGAGATCACCTCGAAGCGGTACGGCCCCGCGCTCCCCAGCGTGGCCTCCAGCAACGCGGTCACGTTCTCGGGGGTGGTGGTGGTCGCAATGGCCAGACGCAATCCTTCGGCCTCCGCCTCGTCCAGCAGGCGGCGAACGCCCGGGCGCAACGGGATCGCGCCGGACTCCAGCATGGCCACGTAGTGACGCGTCTTGGCCGCATGCAGCTCGCGGATGCGGGCATCGATCCCCGGCTCTTCGAGGGCCTCGGGATGATCTTCCGACAGGTACTGACGAATGCGTTCCTTGCCGCCGGTGACCCGCAGCAGTTCGCCGTAGCGCGCCACACTCCAGTCCCAGTCCAGGCCCGCCTCCGCGAACGCCTTGTTGAACGCCACCCGATGCCCGTCCCGCTCGGTGTCCGCCAGCGTGCCGTCGACGTCAAAGATCAGTGCCTGCAATTCCGCCATCGTGATTCCCGGTCCCTTCCCGTATCTCGCTGAAAATAGTGCCCCGCCGCTCGCAGCCCATGCAGGTCCGGAGGCGACCGGGCGCAAACCGTCATGGCACGGGACTTGCCCGCCCCGTCCGACTCTGGTACTAAGTGCGCCTCATTTTTCCAGCCGGAGAAAGCCCGCATGGCTGCAGACGAAAAGACCGACAAGCCCTCCACCCAGCACATGGTCGCCGGGGGCATTGCGCCCTACGAGCCGAAGCCGGACGAAGAGTACATGAATCCGGATCAGCTGGACCATTTCCGCAGCCTGCTGCGGGCATGGCGCCAGGAACTGGCGGAGGAAGTCGATCGCACCGTGGGGCACATGCGCCAGGACGCGGCCAACTTCGCCGATCCGGCCGACCGCGCCACCCAGGAAGAAGAGTTCGGCCTGGAACTGCGGGCCCGCGACCGCGAGCGCAAGCTGTCGAAGAAGATCGACGAGGCCCTGCGCAAGATCGAAACCCACGACTACGGCTACTGCGAGACCTGCGGCGTGGAGATCGGCATTCGTCGCCTGGAGGCCCGCCCGACGGCCACCATGTGCATCGACTGCAAGCAGCTCGACGAGATCAAGGAAAAGCAGCGCGCCTGATCCCGGCCGGGCCGTGACCCCCACGCCCGAACCGCAGTCCCCGGTCGACGGCTACGTCGGCCGGTTTGCCCCGACCCCTTCCGGCCCGCTGCACGCGGGCTCCCTGCTGGCCGCCGTCATCTCCTGGCTGGACGCCCGGAGTGCCAATGGCGAGTGGCACCTGCGTATCGACGACATCGACGCCCCCCGGGTTCGCCCGGGGGCGGCCGATGCCATTCTGCGCACCCTCGAGGCCTTCGACCTGGGCTGGGACGGACCGATTGTCTGGCAAGGCCAGCGCGGCCCCGCCTACCAGCGGGCCCTGGATACCCTGATGGACACCGACCGGGCCTTCCCCTGCGGGTGCACCCGCAAGGACCTGGCTACCCACGGCCGCCCTGGCTGGGAAGGCCCCGTCTATCCGGGCACCTGCCGCCACGGCCTGCCGCCCGGTCGCGAGCCCCGCGCCCTTCGCGCCCGCGCCAGCCGACGCCACTGGACCATCAAGGACCGTTTTCTCGGTGCGGTCGCCTTCGACCTGGAGGCCCTGGGCAGTGACTTCATCATCCGCCGCGCGGACGGCATCGTGGCCTACCAGCTCGCCACCGTGGTCGATGACCTCGACCTGGGCGTCACCCATGTGGTCCGCGGGATCGACCTGCTGGGCTCTACACCGCGCCAGATGCAGCTTTACCGGGCGCTGGGACACCCCCCGCCGGCCTATGCCCACCATCCGGTGCTGGTCGCGCCCGGCGGCGACAAACTCGCCAAGGCCACGGGTGCCACGGGGATTCGAGCGGATGCGGCGCGGCGCCACCTCGCCGACACCCTGGGGCAGATCGGACTCGCGCCTTCCGACCGGCAGGCCCCGGACGCGCCCGGTGCCCAGCTGGCGGAGGCCCTGGAACAGCTACGGCGCCGGCCGCTCGCGGCATACCTGCCGCTGCACGCCGCGCTGCCCGGAGCCACCGCCGCGGTGTAGACTCGCCGCATGCTGTCCCGCCGCGCGCCAATCCGGAAGGCCCCGCAGGAACCCGTGCCCCGCAGCGGCCCGGCACGGGGGAACATCTGACCATGGACGCCCCGCGCGCCATCCTGATCGCCCTCCTCGGGGCCCTGCTGTTCCTGAGCCCCCTGGTGATCTGGGTCGCCCATCTGAGCCCCGCCTGGTGGTGGCCATTCGCCGCCTGGGCAGTCTTCATCCTGGCCATCGCGGCCCTGAGCCGGGGCGGTCGCCGTGACCCTTAGCCTCGGCCTGCTCTATGCCGTGGGCGTGGCCTACCTGGCCCTGCTGTTCGGCATCGCCTTCCTGGCCGACCGCGTCCCCCGGGTCGGCCGGCTGGCGGCAAACAGCTGGGTCTTCAGCCTGTCGCTGGGGGTCTACGCGACCTCCTGGACCTTCTACGGCAACCTCGGCTTTCTGGCCGACCAGGGCTATCTGTACCTGACGATCTATCTGGGCGTAACCCTGGCCTTCGCCGCCACGCCCTGGCTGCTGCGCCCGATCCTGCGCGTGACCCGCGAACAGCAACTGACCTCGCTGGCCGACCTGTTCGCCTTTCGCTACCGCAGCCGCCTGACCGGCCCGGTGGTGGCGCTGTTCATGCTGGCCGGGGTGCTTCCGTACATCGCCCTGCAGATCAAGGCGGTGGCCGAGTCCGCCGCGGTCCTGACCGCGGAAACCCCGCCCCACCTGCTCGCCCTGACCTTCAGCGCCACCATCGCACTGTTCGCGATCCTGTTCGGGGCCCGCCACATCGCCCCGCGCGAGAAGCACGCCGGCCTGGTGCTGGCCATCGCCTTCGAATCCATCGTCAAGCTGATCGCCATCCTCGGCATCGCGGCGGTGGCCCTGTACGCGGTGTTCGGCGGTTTCAGTGGCCTCGACGACTGGCTGGCCGCGCACCCCGAGGCGGTCGATGCGCTGTACGCCCCGGTACGCGAGGGTGGCTGGTTCGCGATGATGATTCTCGCCTTTGCCGCGGCCTTCCTGCTGCCGCGCCAGTTCCACATGCTGTTTACCGAGAACATCAACCCGCAGGCCCTGACCACCGCCGCCTGGGCCTTCCCGGCGTTCCTGCTGCTGCTGAACCTGCCGATGCCGATCCTCTACTGGGCCGGCGAGGCGGTCGGCCTCGGCATCTCGCCGAACTACTACGCCATCGGGATCGCCGGACTGCTGGAGTCGCCCAGCCTGGCGCTGCTGGTCTTTATCGGCGGCCTGTCCGCCGCCAGCGCCATGATGATCGTGACCACCCTTGCGCTGGCCCACATGGGGACCAACTACCTCTCGCCGCTGACCCGGCTGCACGAAGAGGAACGCAGCGCCAACATCTATACCCGCCTGCTCTGGGGGCGGCGCATCTGGATCGTGTTCATCATCGGACTGGGCTATGCCTTTTACGGCCTGTTGCAGGTGGTCGAGGGGCTGGCGCAGCTGGGGCTGATCTCGTTCGCCGCGGTGGCCCAGCTGCTGCCGGGCCTGATCGGTCTGATGCTGTGGAAACAGGCGACTCGGGTCGGCTTCCTGCTCGGACTGGCCGCAGGCATCGCCGGCTGGGCCTTCACCCTGGTGATGCCGCTATTGTCGGATGCCGGCATCGCCACCGGACTGCCGGACCCGCAACAGTGGCTGCTGGCCGGGATGCTGGACCCGTGGACCTTCGCCCTGATGCTGAGCCTGGGCATCAACGCCCTGCTGTTCGTGATCGGGTCGCTGCTGACCCGCCCCAACCGCGAGGAGATCGAGGCCGGCCGAGCCTGCTGCCCCAACGAGTCCACCGGGGCCGGGGCCGGCCTGCCCCTGGCTGGCGACGTGACCGAGATGGAAACCGCCCTGGCGGCCACCCTGGGGCCGGGTGCCGCGCATCACGAGGTCCAGCGCGCACTTGACGACCTCGGCCTGCCGCGGCACACGCGCTCGCGCAGCGACCTGCGCCACCTGCGCGAACGTATCGAGCGCAACCTGTCCGGTCTGCTCGGGCCGGTCCTCGCGCGCATGATCGTCGACCAGCACCTGCGCCTGGATGCCGCCGGCCGCCAGACACTCAGCGAAAGCCTGCGGCGCATCGAGGAGCAGCTGGAGACCCGTTCCCTGCCACTTTCCGGTCTGGCCGCCGAACTGGATGCCCTGCGCCGCTTTCATCGCCAGATCCTGCACGAGCTGCCGCTGGGGGTGGCCAGCCTGACCAATAGCGGCGAGATTACCGGCTGGAACCAGGCGCTGGCGCAACTCACCGGTGTGGCCACCGAGGACGCCGTGGGCCAGAACATCGGCCGGCTCGACAGCCCCTGGAGCGGCCTGTTGACGGCCTTCCTCGAGAGCCCGGACCGGCAGTGGTACAAGCTGAACGTGGATCTGCCCGCCGGCAATCGCCGCCTGAACCTGCACCGTTCCGAGCTGCAGGATGCCCATGGCCAGGTGGAGGGGCGCGTGGTCCTGATCGAGGACGTAACCGAGCGCGCCCAGCTCGAGTCCGAGATCGCCCACGGCGACCGCCTGGCCTCCATCGGCCGCTTTGCCGCCGGGGTCGCCCACGAGATCGGCAACCCGCTGACCGGGATCGCCTCGCTGGCCCAGACCCTGCCGCTGGAGGATGATCCCGACGAGATCCGTGGCATCGCCGACGACATCCTCGCGCAGACCCGGCGCATCAATGCAATCGTGCAGTCCCTGATCACCTTCGCCCACGCCGACGAGGGGCCGTCCGCGGGGCACTTCGAGACCATCGCGCTGGACGAACTCCTGGCCGAGGCCATTCGCCTGACGCGCCTGGCCGGGCGCAAGGACCTGCAGTTCTCCACCACCGGTCTGGAGGGGCTGCATGTCCGCGGGTCGCATGCCACGCTGCTGCAGGTCTTCATCAACCTGCTGACCAACGCCGAGCAGGCCTCGCCCGAGGGCTCCACGGTCGTGATCGCCGCGCGCGTCCATGGCCGCCACATCCAGATCACCATCGACGATGCCGGCCCCGGGATCGACGAATCCAGTCTGGAGCGCCTGTTCGAGCCCTTCTTCACCACCAAGCCGGCCGGTCAGGGCACCGGCCTGGGCCTGCCGGTGGCCTACAGCATCGTGCGCGACCACGGTGGTACCCTGATGGCCGCCAACCGCCCCGAGGGTGGGGCCCGATTCCTGCTCATGCTGCCGCACCAAGACCGATGACCCGCATCCTGCTCGTAGACGACGAAGCCCCGATCCGCCGCGCCGTGCGCCGGTTCCTGGAGCATCACGGCTTCGAGGTCGGCGTGGCCGAGAACCTGGCCGAGGCGCGCGCCCTGGCCGCGGCCGACCCCTACGACCTCCAGCTGGTGGATCTGCGCCTGCCGGACGGCGAGGGCATCGAGCTGCTGCCCGAGTTCACCCGCTCGCCCACGGTCATCATGACCAGCTACGCATCGGTCCCCTCGGCGGTGAACGCGATGAAAGAGGGCGCGGCCGACTACATCGCCAAGCCGTTCGACCACGACGCCCTGCTGCTGACCCTGCGCGCCTCCCTGCGCGAACGCGAGGCGCGCGACCGCCTCCCGCCCGAGCCGCCCGACGCCGGGACCGAAACCCTCAGTCACCCGGGCCTGGGCCTGATCGGCGACAGCCCCGCGATGCAGCGGCTGCGCGACCAGATCCGGCGCGTGGCGGCCACGCACTCCACCGTGCTGCTGCGGGGGGAATCCGGCACCGGCAAGGAGCTCGCCGCGCGCGCCCTGCATGAACTGAGCCCGCGCGCCGGGGGGCCCTTCGTGGCCGTCAACTGCGCCACCATCCCGGAGGGCCTGGTGGAGGCCGAGCTGTTCGGGCACGCCCAGGGCGCCTACACCGGGGCGGTCAAGGCCCGCACCGGCCTGATCCAGAGCGCCCATGGCGGCACCCTGTTCCTGGACGAGATCGGCGAACTCGCGCCGGCGGCCCAGGCGCGCCTGCTGCGCGTGCTGCAGGACGGCGAGATCCGTCCGGTGGGCGCCAACGAGAATCAGAAGGTCGACGTGCGCCTGCTGGCCGCGACCCATCGCGATCTGGAGGGCATGATCGAGGATCAGGCCTTTCGGGCCGATCTCTACTACCGCCTGCGGGTACTGGAGCTGGCGATCCCGCCCCTGCGCGAGCGGCGCGAGGACATCCTGCCGCTGGCGCAGCATTTCCTCGAGGGGCTGGCCGGATCGGGAACGGTCCCCCGCCTGACGCAAGCGGCGCGGGATGCCCTGGAGGCCCAGGACTGGCCGGGCAACGTGCGCGAACTGGCCAATGCCCTGGAGCGCGGATGGGTCCTCTGCCCCGATGGACACATCGCGCCGGAGCACATGGGCCTGGAGGCCCCGGAGGCCGGCGCGGCCGGGGAACACCCCAACCCGGCCTTCCCGACGCGCCGCAAACCCCGGGGCTCGAGCCTGAACGAGTACTTCCGCCAGTTCGTGCAGGAGAACCAGGACCGCATGACCGAAACGGAGCTCGCGCGGGCGCTGGGCATCAGCCGCAAGACCCTGTGGGAACGCCGTCAGCGCGAGAATCTGCCGCGACCACGCACCTGAACCCGCCGCCGTGGCCGAGGCCCCCGAGTTCCGACGAGTCTTCCTCGCCCTGTGGCCCGACACGGCCACACGCGAACGACTGGATCGGCTGGGACGCACCCTGGATGGTCCCGGCCGTCCGATCCCGCCCGAACATCTGCATCTGACGCTGGCCTTCGCCGGCACGGTTCCCGCCGGGCAGGCCGATTGCCTGGCCGGTCACCTCGGGAGCCTCGCCAGCGACCCACTGGAACTGACTCTGGACCGACTGGGGCACTTCGCGCGGCCGCGCATCACCTGGGTCGGCCCCGACGATCCGCCGGCGGCCCTCCTGGACCTCGCGGATCGGGCCCATGCCCTCTGCCGGGAGTGCGGCATCGACACCGGCCCGCCCCGCCCGTTCCGGCCTCACGTTTCGCTGCGCCGCCACGCGGCGCCGCCCGCCCGCGAGCGGATCGAAACGCCGCTGCACTGGGCGACGGACACGATTGCCCTGATCGAGTCCGGCCGCGACGGGCATCCCGGGCCTTACCGCATCCTCGCCCGGACGTAAGGCGGGCCCGCTTCGGGCCCTCCCGGACGAAGCGCGATGTCCCGGGCCGCCGCGATCAGTCCACCGGCGGGAGATTGCCCGTTTCTGCCGGGTCCGCCGGCTCTGCCGGATCGGCGGGTTCGGCCGGGCGGTTACCGGTGTCCGGCCGCGTCGGGGTCTGGTCCCCCAGCGGAGGCGCATCCGCGCCGCGGGGCTGACGCTGCTGGCCCAGCGGCGGCGCGTCCTGGGGCTGCCCCTGTCCTTGCGGCTGCCCCTGGCCACCGGGCGGCTGGCCCTGCCCCTGAGGCGCGGTCGGCGCGCCGCCCTGACCGGGGGCCGGCTGACCACCACGCTCCATCTGGCTCGGGGCCTGCTGTCCCTGGCCCGGCGGCTGGCCGGGTGCCTGCTGTGGCTGCCCCGGGGGCATGCCCTGACCACGCTCCTGGCCCTGGCCGCGCGGCATACCCTGACCGTGCTCCTGGCCCTGGCCGCGCGGCATGCCGCCGTGCCCCGGGGTGTCCTGCCCGCCCGCCGGAGGGGCACCCCGCTCGGCGGGGGGTGTACCCTGGCCCATGCCCCCCTGCTGGCCGCCTTGCGGCGCCTGGGCATGGGCCGTTCCCACGGCGAAGAGCGAGCCAAGGGCAATGATCAATGCGGTACTGCGAAACCGGGTCATGGGAAACTCCTTGCGGCCGTGAAGCCATTGGTTCAGGCCCCCGGTGATAGCAGCCGAGCCCCGCGCCCCCCAAGGCGCAGGGGCGAGTTCCCGGGCATTTCGTGAAGTACTTCACTGCATGGAGGCTGCCTGACTGCCCCGCCGGATCAATTCTTCAAGGCGACGGGCACAGTAAACATCAGCAATCCGTAGTCCGACTCGTACTGTTCCTTGAACCGGGCCGCGATCCGCTCGCACAGCTCCGACGAGGCCACGACCTCCAGCTTGATGTTGCCGCCGGCCCGCCAGTTGCCCCGGCGCTTGCCGTGCCGGCCCCAGCCGCGTGCGTCGGTCACCGTGTAGCCGGCCGCCCCCATGGCGCGTACCTCGTCGATCAGCATCTCCTCCAGGATCGCCTCGGCCACCACCGTCAGCAGGTACATGTCATCGCCTTGCATCGAGCTAGCCTCCGAGCGAATAAAGGGTCTGGGCCATCCAGAAATACAGCGGAACGCCCAGGAAGATATTGAACGGGAACGTCACACCCAGCGAGGCCCCGATCGACAACGCGGGGTTGGCCTTGGGCACGGCAATGCGCATCGCGGCCGGCGCCGCGATGTACGACGCACTGGCATACAAGGTGGCCAGCAGCAGCGTGCCCCCCAGGCTCATGCCCAGGCCCCATCCGAGCAGGATCCCGAGGATCGCGGAGACGATCGGCATGACGATCGCAAAGACGATGAGGAACAGCCCGTACTGGCGGACATCCGCGATGCGGCTGGAGGCCACCAGCCCCATCTCCAGCAGGAACAACGCCAGCACCCCCTTGAACAGATCAAAGAACATCGGCTCCAGCGGCTCGATGTGATCCGGGCCGGCAATGAACCCGATCACCAGCCCACCGGCCAGCAGGAAGATGCTCTTGCCAAAGATGACCTCGTGCAGGGTCTTGCCCCAGCGAGTGGGGCCCCGGCTGCCCATGCGCGCCAGCAGGATCCCGATGACCAGCGCCGGCATCTCCAGGAGTACGAGGAACACCACCATGTGCCCCTCGTAGTCCAGACCCCGGGACGCCAGAAACGCGACCGCGACCGAGAAGGTCACGACCGACACCGAACCGTAGTGGGCCGCAATGGAAGCCGAATCCGCCCGCGGCATCCGCCCGAGAAGGTACAGCACCGGAAACGCGATCAGCGGGATCAGCGAACCCACGGCGAGCACCGCCAGGCCCGGCAGCAGCAACGGAAGCAACTCGCTTTCCGCCAGCTTGACCCCGCCCATCAGGCCGATGGCCAGCAGCAGGTAGATCGACAGCGCCTCGTAGATCGCCATCGGGATCTTGAGGTCCGACTTCGCCAGACCCGCGATCGCCCCCAGCAGGAAGAACAGCACAACCGGATCGAATGCCATTTCGCCTCCGCGTCCCGACGCTACAAGCCACCGCAGCGCACCCCGTTATGGTAGGCAAGACCCTCGTGCCAGGGAACCGGTTTCCGGAGGCGTTTTTGGCGGCCAACCAACCGCCCCCTCACACCACGGCCCGTACCGGAACCACCGCGTCCGCCGGCTGGGCTACGCTTGGGAAACGGGCTTAGCCATCACGAGGGCCAACGCATGACGCGAATCCTGATCCTCCAGGGGCACCCGGACCCGGCCGGCGGCCATCTCGACCACGCCCTCGCCGACGCCTACCGCGAGGGGGCCGAACAGGGCGGCTTCGCGGTGGACACCTACACCATCGCCCATCGTGATGTCCCGCTGCTCAGGAGCCAGGCCGAGTTCCTCGACGCAAGCGTCCCGCCCGCGATCCTCGAGGCCCAGACCCTGATCGAGGCCGCCCACCACATTGTGCTGATCTACCCGCTGTGGCTGGGCGACATGCCGGCCGGGGTGAAGGCCTTCCTGGAACAGACCCTCAGGCCAGCCTTTGTCGCCGATGGCGACATGAACCGTCTGCGCCACACGCGGCTGAAGGGCCGTTCCGTACGCATCGTGGTCACCATGGGCATGCCGGCCCTCGCCTACCGCTGGTGGTTCGGCGCCCACAGCCTGAAGAGCCTGGAGCGGAACATCCTGCGCTTCTGTGGCTTCGGCCCCGTCCGCCACACCCTGATCGGCCAGAACGGCGGCAACGCGGCTGCGCGCGAGCGCTGGCTGCAGCAGCTGCGCACGCTCGGCCGCCAGGCGAAGTAACCGACCAGTCGGTGCACTTGGGGACCATTCCCATCCAGCCGGCCTGTGTGTACCCCAACGACCTCCCACTGAGCGAAGGACGGGAGCACCGATCGGGACGTCCGAAATGAATTGACCACTACACGGTCAAACGGAGACCGCCCCACCCCGGGAACACGTGCGCAGGGCGGATCCGCCGCGCTCGGTCAGAGCCCCGGGAGATCCGGGCTCGGCGGGGTGGGCGGCTCGGGGAGATCGGACGGGTCCGGCAGCGGCGCGTCGTCCGGGGACGGCGGCGAGGACGGATCCGGCGCCCGCGGAAGGTCGGGCCCCCGATCGGGGCGCGGGTCGCCGCGGCGCTGCCCGGGCGGAGTACCGCCGTGTCCGGGTGGCAGGTCGCCAGCGGCCGGCGTGTCGCCACTGGCGCCCGGGGCGCCCGAAGGCGGCCCGCCCGCCGGCTGCGCCTGGGCGCCGCCAGACGCCAGGAGGGCACTCACGAACAAGACTTGAAGCCAATGACGCATGGAGATCTTCATGCCACACACTCCTTTGGTGGATATCTGACCCTGAGGCGTTGCCGTATCCGCACGAGTTCCCGTCATCGCGCGACTCTGCCGACCCGTTCACACCCGGGCCCACCCCAGCGCTGTCCTACGCCTCGACCACCAGTTGCTGGAACAACCCGCCCAGGATCACCAGGGCGAAGCCTGCGTACAGGCCGGCGACCACATCGTCCATCATGATCCCGTGGCCGTCCTGCCACTTGTGGTCGAAATAGTTCGCCGGCCAGGGCTTGAGGATGTCGAAAATCCGGAACAGCAGAAAGCCGACCACCACCCACATCAGCCCCGCGGGGGCAAAGGCCAGGGTAATCAGCATGCCCGCCCATTCGTCCCAGACGATGCCCGGGTGATCGTGCACACCGAGCTTGCGGGCACTCTCGCCACAGATGTGGAAGCCGGCCATGACCACGATCACGGTCACGGCGATGTAGGCCCATTCCGGGAAATTCATGATCGCGAAGTACAGCACCAGCGCGCCCAGCGAGCCGGTGGTGCCCGGGGCCCAGCGCGACAGGCCGCTGCCGAAGCCGAAGGCCAGCAGGTGGATCGGATCGCCGAATACGGTCTTCGCCGATGGCATCTGCGGCTTGCGGCTCTTCTGCTCCGTCATGGCTACCCTGTCCCTAGTGTTCTTCGGTGTCCGCGAAATGATCGTGCCCCGCCCGCGTCACGTCCAGTCGCCGCCCGTCCGCGTCCTCGACGACCACCGCGTCACCCTCCGTGCATTCCCCGATCACGGTCAGCGGCACATCCACGCTGAAGGCCAGCAGATCCAGCGATTCCCCGGCCGGCAGTGCGAACAGCAGTTCGTAGTCCTCGCCTCCGCCGAGCGCATACTCGCGGGCCTGATCGTCCGGGATCTGTGCCAGCAACGGATCGCGGGGGACGGCGGGCCAGTCGACCCGCGCGCCACAGCCCGACGCGGCACACAGGTGCCCGAGATCCGCCAGCAGGCCGTCGGAAATATCGATAGCCGCCCGGGCACGGTTCCGCAGGCCGCGCCCCAGGGCCAGCCGCGCCCGGGGCCAGAACAGCCGGTCGCAGGCCGGCTCCCGGGCATCGGCGGGCAGAGCCGCGCCCGCGGCGCCCCGCGCCCGCCGGGCGGTCTCGTGGGCAAGCCCGAAGGCCGCCCCGCCCAACGCACCGGATACCACCAGTCGGTCGCCGGGCCGGGCCCCGGCCCGGCGCAGGGCCTGGCCCGCGGGCGCGGTACCCAGCACGGTCACGCTGATTGCCAGAGGGCCCCGGTTGGTATCCCCGCCTACCAGCGGGATACCAACCTCTTCGGCCAGCGCCAGGAAGCCCTCGCTGAAACCCGCCAGCCAGTCATGATCGACCCGTGGCAGGGTCAGCGACAGCAGCGCGCCCAGCGGCTCGGCCCCCATCGCAGCCAGGTCACTGAGGTTGGAAGCCAGGGCCTTGTGGCCAACGCTCGGCGCCGGATGATCGGGAAAAAAATGGGTACCCTCGACCAGCGTGTCGACGGTGACGACCAGCTCGTTCCCCCCCGGCACAGCCAACAGGGCGGCATCGTCCCCGATGCCAAGCCGAACGCCCTCGGCGTTCACGTCCGCCGACGGCGCGCCAAAATAACGCTGAATCAGGTCGAACTCGGAGTCGGGGCCGGCCATGGCCGTGCTGCGGAGCCGCGCGGGGTCAGCGCGGCGTGGCGCGCTCGGGACCGCGCAGTTCGGCGGAGAGCCGGTCCAGCACGCCGTTGATATAGCGATGCGACTGCTCCGCACCGTAGCGCTTGGCCAGGTCCACGGCCTCGTTGATCACCACGCGGTAGGGCACCTCGATACGCTCGGCCAGCTCCCACTGACCCAGCCACAGCAAGGCATGCTCCACCGGGTCGAGCTGGTCCAGCGGGCGGCCAAGGTACGGCTTCATGCGAGCATCCAGGGCCTCGCGATCGCGGGTCACACCGATCAGCAGCTCGCGGAAATACTCGGCATCCGCCTTGGCGTGTTCCTCGTCGTCACGGAACTCGGCCAGGATGTCCTTGGGATGGGCGCCGGTCATCTGCCAGGAGTACAGCGCCTGCATGGCGCGACGCCGCGCGAACGAGCGCGCGTGGCGCGCCCGCTGCTCGGGCGTGCTGCGCGGGCGCTTGCCGCGGGCGCCGCCCGCGCCCTTGGCGGCGGGACGGTCGGGTTGGGAGGGATTGCCAGGTTCGGTCACGTCGGTTTCGTGCTCGTGCTCGCTCAGGCGCCGCCGCGCAGCTGGCGCATCAGGCTGACCATCTCGATCGCGCCGATCGCGGCATCCGCGCCCTTGTTGCCGGCCTTGGTGCCGGCGCGTTCAATCGCCTGCTCGATGGAGTCCGTCGTCAGAACACCGAAGCTGATCGGCAGGTCCTCGGCCATCTGCACCTGGGCCAGGCCCTTGGCCGCCTCGCCGGCGACGTAGTCGAAATGCGGGGTGGAGCCGCGGATCACGCAGCCCAGGGCAATGACCCCGTCATACTGCCCGGAACGCGCCATCGCCTGGGCCGCCAGCGGCAGCTCGTAGGCCCCCGGCACACGGGCGATGGTCAGATTCTTTTCCTGCACGCCATGGCGCTTCAGGGTATCCACCGCGCCTTCCAGCAGGCGTTCGACGATCAGGCTGTTGAAGCGCGCCAGCAGCAGGCCATAGCGATGGTCGGCGGCGTCGGTGAATACGCCTTCCAGGGTCTTGATGTCGTGCATGGTTTCATTCCGATTGAGACGGAGACGAGGCGGCCGTTCGGGGCCGACCCGCGGGGCCGAGTTGCAAAGGCCGCCTAGTGTAGCACCGCGAACCCGCGCGGTAGAGCGCGCCCGCCCGAATCGCGCAGCCGCCCGCCTGCCATGGCGCTGACTGGACCTGCATTTGGCGCCGGTATGCTCAGTGGCGTCGGCCCGGCGTCCTGCCCGATCATGGCGGACCCTTGTTCATCGCTCGGTGGTTGACGGTCCCTTCGTTAGGTCGCCTGCCTCGTGGTGGCTGGTCTGGGTTCGGCATCCGGTGTTTACGTGCTTTCGGTCTACATACTGCCGTGCGCTGACTCGCCAGCGCGCCCCGAGGCACTTTCTTGCTTGCCCAAGAAAGTACCCAAAGAAGGGCACCCGGATTTCGCCCAGGAATGAACCGCCCCGGGTTTCCCGGAGACCCGTTGGTTTGGGTCACGCTGCACGAACGGACCCCTGAAGTGGTTGATGGTACTGCGCTTCGATCATTGCCGGCGGTCGATACCCGTTGGATTCCAACAGGCGTCGCCGGTTGAACCAGTCGACCCACTGGAGCGTAGCCCACTCGACGTCGCGTCGATCGTTAAGACGTCCCCAGTAGGCCCGGACCTCGGTCTTGTACAGCCCGTTGAGGGTCTCCGCCAGGGCGTTGTCGTAGGAGTCACCGACCCGGCCCACCGAGGGCTGGAGCCCGGCTTCTCCGAGGCGGTCGGTG
>NZ_KB897932.1:0-102969 GCF_000377285.1 Thioalkalivibrio sp. ALE25
GGGCAGGGCTCCTCCAGGCGCCGCGACGCGAACTCCGCCAGGCGGCCGTCCAGCCCCCGGTTGATGGTCGAGATCGCCGAGGCCGAGAACCCGTGACCGCACAACTCCTCGGTGATGGCCTTGACCTTGCGCGTCGACACGCCCTGGACATACATCTCCATCAGGGCCGAGACCAGCGCCTTCTCCGAGCGCTGATAGCGCTCGAACAGGCTGGTGGAGAACTGGCCGTTGCGGTCCCGGGGGACCCTCAACTCCAGCTTGCCCACGCGCGTGATCAGGGTGCGCGGGTAGTACCCGGCCCGGTAACCCAGGCGGCCCTCGGTGCGCTCGCCCGGTGCCGCCTGGAGCTGGTCGCTCATCTCGGCTTCCAGAACCTGCTGGACCGCCTCGCGCACCAGCGTGCGCATCAGTTCCTCGTCTGTCCCCAATAACGCTCGCAGTGACGTGCGATCCGCAGTAGCCTGGCTCTTGTGAGTGGTCATGGTCTCGCCCTCCTTGAGGGGTTCCGGTGGTCGCTAACCAACCCGAATACCATGGCCGCTCACCTCCTGCCAGCTTCTGCACATAACTCAGCACACTACTCAATCTCCAGAATCTGGCACCCATCCACCACTCGAACCTGCAACGAGCTTCCCCCCTCCCTCATCCCGGCAACGGCGCAGCGGTTATCCGGGATCTCCACCGCCGAAGGTGGCACAGCCGTCGGGGGCATTCCGGCGCCGGAGATCCCGGCTCTCCACTTCGATACGGCCGGGATGACGCCAAAGGGGCCGCGGCACGAATGACAGCAAAGGTGCCAGCGGACCGTGGATCTGCGGCTGGCTGATGCGGGCACAACGAAAAAAGCCGGACCCGCTGCCGGGCCCGGCTTAACTCAACATCACGCTTGCAGGTCTACGAAGCCCTCAGGCCTTGTCCGCCAGCCCCGTCCCGCCGAGCTCCTGCTCGGTCTGGAACTGCTCCACCAGGGCCAGAACGGCCTCCGGCGGGATCTGGCGGATCACCTCTTCGCGTTCTCCGTCCATCACCGTGATCACCGTTCGGCCACTACTGTCGTCCACACTGAACTCCAGCGCCCGCTTGGTGGATTGCAGGTAGGAATTGATCGACTCGACCACCTGATTGACCTCGTCCATATCCATGGCCTCGATCGCCGGTCCGGTGGAGCCACGAGCCGAAGATTCCGTGCTAATGCCCGTACGCGCAACGGCCTCCGGCCGCCCCTCGCCACGAACAAAACCCGCACCGGGACCCGGGACCTTGGCCCCCTCCCCCCCGCGCGGGTTCACTGCAACCAACGGTGATGTGATATTGCCAATTCCATCACTCATATCGCTGTCCTCTTCAGAAGGGGTGGATGGCGCTCGCGCCATCCACCCTCAACCAGAAGCCCGAGTGATCGAGCTTACTGCAGCAGGGCCAGCACGTTCTGCGGAACGGCGTTGGCCTGCGACAGCACCGAGGTACCCGCCTGCTGCAGCACCTGGGCGCGGGTCAGCTCCGCCGTCTCGGATGCAAAGTCGGCATCCATAATGCGCGAACGGGCGGCCGAGAGGTTCTCCGAGGAGATCTCAAGGTTGGCGATGGTGTTCTCGAATCGGATTTGCACCGCACCCAGCTCCGAACGCAGACCGCTAATCTGCTGGAGGGCCGCGTCAATCGTACCGATCGTTTCGGTGGCATCTTCGCGGCTCGCCACGCTGACACCATCGAGGGTATTCACATTCACGTCGCCATCCAGAGCCAAGACTTCCGCATTAGTGCCACCAACATCGATACCGTCCGCCGGAGAAGCACTCAATTCAATTGCACGAAGATAAGTTTCCTCTCCGTCATTGCCGAGATCTCCAAAGCTGAAGTCAGTCCCACCGTCCACATCAACCGCGATATCATCACCACTCCCGGTAAGGACCAATTCGCCGTCGCCATCAAACGATGCCGTAACGTTGGTTTGTGCGCTTTCGGCATTAATCGCATCCAGTATTTCCTCGTCAGTAGCGCCATCAGCGATCGTAATATCAACTTCATTGATCGTTACAGTCGCGCCACCGGTGGAATCGATTGCGCCAATCGTCTGTACAACTTCCTCGGCGCGTGCTGCGGATACGCCAGTATCATCAGTCGCAGCATTGATCGCCGTAACGACATCATCAAGGTCTTCCGCTGAACCAAGATTGATGGTGCGTTCATTAATGACAATATCGGTTAGATCCAAGTCCCCGTCGTCGTCTGGCAGGTCAGACAGAAGGAGACTCTCCCCACCAAGGCTAGCAGTACCCAACTGGGAGCCGCGCGCATCTACACCGTCGACCGAAATGGTCTGGTTCTGGTTGGCGCCCACCTGGAAGACCAAGTCTTCCAGCTCGCCATTAAGGATGTTTTCCCCGTTGAACTCAGTGGAGTTCGCAACCCGGTTAATTTCCTCTACCAGTTGCTGAACCTCGTTATTCAGTGCCTGACGATCGGAAGAGGAATTGGTGTCGTTAGCGGCCTGCACAGCAAGCTCGCGGATTCGCTGCATTGCATCCCCAATCGTACCCAGCGCACCTTCTGCAGACTGGGCGAAGGAAATCCCGTCATTCGCGTTGCGCGCGGCCTGATTCAGGCCGCGGATCTGGGAGGTGAAACGCTCGGAAATGGCCAGGCCGGCCGCGTCGTCCTTGGCGCTGTTGATACGCAGGCCCGAGGACAGACGCTCCAGGCTCTGAGCCAGCGCGCCCTGGGAGTTGCCCAGATTGCGCTGCGCGTTCAGGGAAAGAACGTTGGTGTTGATTACTTGGGACATGATCGCTCTCCTGTAGAGTCGTTCGTCACCGCCTCGGGCGGTTCTGGTGAACGGGCCAATCCCCGCTCTCAGGACCCTTAACGACCTGCCCTACAGAACCTTTAGCCCATCGTTGAAATTTTTTTCACCGCGGGTGGCAAATCGTTGCCGCCCGCACCGCATGCGCCCTCCAACCCGCCACAGCCACGCCATCATCCACACCAAACACCCCGCCGTCACCCCGGCCACAGCGCAGCGGAGAGCCGGGACCTCCAGACGCCGGACCAGACTCCAACCGACGGGCAGCCCGCACTGCAGAGATCCCAGATAACCGCTGCGCGGTTTCCGGGGTGACGGTTCTGTGGAAGAAAGTTACGGAAACGGGGACCACGGGCCGGCCACCCCAGGGTAGCGACCACATCCCGTCATTGCGAGGAGCCGCAGGCGACGTGGCAATCGGCTGCATGTGGCAAGCCGTTTGATTCCCGCACACTTGCTCATTCCGAGCGATTGCTTCGTCGCTGCGCTCCTCGCAATGACAGGGGTGTGGTGGATTCGCGGCGGGTTCGCAGGATGACGGTGGTGGTTGGAGGCGAGACGGTTCGGGTATGTGACCCAGGGCCTTGATATACTTGAGCGATGCGCCTGAGCGACGAACAACAGACGGTTATCCGCGAGGAAGTGGCCCGTGCATTCGGGCCGGATGCAAACGTGAAGCTATTCGGCTCGCGCGTGGACGCTACCGCACGCGGTGGCGACATTGACCTCTACATCGAGGCGGACGGCACCCCGGATGAACTGCTGGACCGGCAACTTCGACTGTACGTCGCACTGCAACGCCGTCTGGGCGAACGCCGCGTGGACAACGTGGTGCATCCTCGAGGCACCGCGCGCCGCCCCATCGATACGCATGCCGACTGCACGGGTGTCGCCCTGTGACCGTCACGGCGCCACCGCAGCGGCTCGCGCGGCTGTTTGATCTGGTGGATCGTGAGGACGAGCACCTGCTCGGCGTTTCAGAGGCTTTGTACACAGGCCCCGGAACTCAACCTTGGCTCCGCACCACCCACGCAACGCGATAGCCCCCACCGCCGGTCCCGCTCCTGTAGGAGCCCAGCCCCCTGGGCGATTTCCTTAATCAATGCCAGATGTCCGACCCGATCGCCCAGAGGGCTGGCCTCCTACAAGTGTTGCCCCGACAACGGGGGCTCAGATCAGCCAGGTGGTGCCGATGCGGTGCTCGGGTGTGGCGCCGGGGATCAGGTCCATCAGGGCCCAGCCGAAGATGAGGGTGATGAAGGCGCCGCAGAAGACGGTGGCCACGAACAGGCCGATGCGGTTGCCGCGGCGCAGCCCGAGGATGCCACGCAGCGACCAGTACAGCAGCCACAGCGAATACAGGATCAGCAGCAGGCTGATGCCGTTGCCCCACGGCCAGGGAAAGGCGGCGGCGACCTTGGCGACCCAGGCCGGGAGCAGGCCGATACTGACCGCCAGCATGGCCCGGTCCGGGTCCCCGCGCCCCTGGAAGAGTTCGGCCAGGTAGTGCGCGGACCACGCCAGGCCCAGCACACCGATACTCATGGCAAGCACGCTGTAGA
This sequence comes from Thioalkalivibrio sp. ALE25, assembly GCF_000377285.1. Lineage (NCBI taxonomy): Bacteria > Pseudomonadati > Pseudomonadota > Gammaproteobacteria > Chromatiales > Ectothiorhodospiraceae > Thioalkalivibrio > Thioalkalivibrio sp. ALE25. Next base: position 4,366 of record NZ_KB897932.1, read on the forward strand.
CGCCAAACCCCCACACCCCGGGCATCGCCTCGGGCGGCAGACCGGTGGGAATGATCTGGTACAGGACCTGACTGATCACCACGCTGAGCAGCAGGACCGGTAAGACAAGTCGCAGGAAGGTCTGCCACCAGGGCGGCGCCTGCTCGATCGCCTGCGCGTCACGCACCGCGCCCAGAGGGTTGATGAGCGCACGCGACGTCCAGCGCAGTGGGTTGAATTGGCCGCTCACGGTCATTTCGAGAGTATGTGGCAAAAACATGACCATCACATGACACACCGACACACTCATCGCTGGTGGCATAAATGATACCATTTCGACATGAAGGTGGTCTTCGATACCAACGTCTTCGTCGGCGCCTGTATGGGCATCGGCCCGGCGAATCAAGCCATCCGTGCTTGTATCGAAGGGCGCGTGACGCCCGTTATGGGCACTGCCTTGTTCCGGGAGTACGAGGATGTGCTGGGTCGCTCGGAGCTTTTTGAAGGGAGCCTGCTGGAGACCGCCGAACGGGAACGGTTGCTGGATATTTTCGCCGCGCGGTGCATGTGGTCACGAATCTACTTTGGATGGCGACCCAACCTCCGTGATGAAGGCGATAATCACCTGATTGAACTCGCGGTAGCGGCCGGCTGCCAGATGATTGTGACGCGCAACCAACGCGATTTTGTCCAGATGGACCTGCAGTTTCCGGAGATTCGTATCCTCGATCCCGCCGAACTGCTGAAGGAGATCCGCACATGACGGCTTTAACCGTACGTTTGCCTGATGAGAAGTACGAACGGCTGAAGGCGCTGGCGCGCGAACGCGGGACCAGCGTGAACCGCCTTGTGGACGAGATGGCCACGTTGATGATTGCTGAACACGATGCGGAAACTCGTTTCCGAGTGCGCGCCCAGCGTGGTCAGGGCCGGGAACAGGAAGGTCTGGCACTGCTGGACAAGGCGATGGGAGGGCCCTCGCCGGATTGAGGGCTAGTAAAGCCCGAGCGCCAGCACGAGGATGACCAGCACGGAGGTCTCCACCAGCTCCAGCGTGGCACCGGCGGTGTCGCCGGTGAAGCCGCCCAGCCAGTGTTTCAGGAGGCGGGTGGCACCCCACATCAACGCTCCGGCGGCGAGGAGGGCCACGATCACGCCCCACAGTCCGGACACCAGCCCCAGCACCAGTACCAGCAGGGCCGCGACACCAACGGTGCCCTTCGCGGCCCGGTGTGGCAGGTGCTGCGCCATCTCCGCGCCCAGCCCCACCGGGTTCACGTAGGGAGTGGTCAGAAACAGCACCGGCGGCACCAGGCGCGCCAGCACGATGGCGAGCAGGACGGCAATCCACGCACCGGCTTCCACCACGGCCACCAGTGCCGTGCCCTTCAGCGCCAGTATCAGGATCAGCGCGGCGACAGCCATGGGACCGCAGGCCGGGTCCTTCATGATCCCGCGGGCGCGCTCCGGATGGCGTTGCCCCCCGACCCAGGCATCCACCGTGTCCGCCAGACCGTCCAGGTGCAGTGCGCCCGTCAGGGCCACCCAGAATGTCAGCACCAATGCCGCGACAAGGAGCGTCGGCGCGCCGGGAATGGCGGACAGCCCGATGCCGACGATCACCACGATCAACCCCAGGATGAGCCCGACCAGTGGATAGGTCAGTACCGAACGCCCCAGATCCTCGGGGCGCGGCTCCAGCGCGGGGGTCGGCAGGCGTGTGAGGAACTGGATGGCCAGCCAGAGGGGCGTCATCACGGGGTTCATGCAACCCCTCCGTCATTCCTGCCGGTAGGAGGCCAGCCCTCTGGCCGATGGGGCGGCATTTTCCCGATCGGCCAGAAGCGAGCCAATACCGAGTTCATACGGCCCCCTCCGTCACCCCTAGCTGTAGGAGGCCAGCCCCCTGGCCGATGGGGCGCTGGCATAGTTCCGATCGGCCAGGGGGCTGGCCTCCTACGGGGATCCTGCCCGTTCGCGCGGGCAGCGAAGCCCCTGCCAGAGTCGGGCGCGGGCCGGGGCTTCGCGTGCAAGCACGCTCCCACAGAACCGCACGCAAGTGCCCGGGCGCGGGTTGGCTCGGGCTCCTGTTGCAGTGCGGGATGGGTAATCATCAGTAGACCTGCCATGGCTCGACAATATGCAGGGACGCGAGCGGGACGTCGATAGTCAGGAGTTTTTCCAGCGGCCAGCCCTCGTGCAGGGCGCGGATCAGGCGGATGACACCCCCGTGGGCGATCACGAGGACCTGCTCCCCTTCGTTGGGCGCCAGATCATTCCAGCCGGCGACCACACGCTCGCGAAACGCTCGAAGCGACTCGCCATTGGGCGGCGCATGATTCAGCGGGTCTTCCCAGAAACGGCCCAGGGCATTGGCCTGCGTCTCCATCAGCGCTGCCGCCGTTCGGCCTTCCCAGTCGCCGAAGTCGAGTTCGGCCAGGCGTTCGTCCACGGCGAGTGGCACGCCTGCCTGCTCGGCGAACGCCTCGGCAGGCCCGAGGCATCGCATCAACGGCGAGCAGACGACGCGATCCCAGTCGGCGTCACGCGCGAGTGTCTCGCGCATTGCGTGCCAGCCTGCTGCCGTCAGCGGGACATCGCTGCCACGCCCACAAAACCCCTGGCCCGTCGTCTCGCCGTGCCGCAGCAGGCCGATACGTGTCGCGTCCGTGCTCAACTGCCCTCCCCGCTCACACCCGCCTCGGCGAAAGTCGCCATCCCCGAATGCAGCTCGCAGGCCAGGCGCAGCAGGGGCACGGCGGTGGCCGCCCCGCTCCCCTCGCCCAGGCGCATGCCGAGATCGAGCAGTGGCTCGGCCGCCAGCGCCTGCAGCAGTCGCTGGTGGCCCGGCTCCGCCGAACTGTGGGCGTAAAAGAACCACTCCGCGGTGCCCGGGCACAGGCGTTCCGCCACCAGCGCCGCCGAGGTGCTGATGAAGCCGTCCACCAGTACCGGCAACCCGATCTGTGCCGCGGCGATATAGGCGCCGGCCAGGCCCGCGATCTCGAAGCCACCCAGACAACGCAGGCTGCCCAGCGCATCGCCGCGCACATCGACGTGAGTGCTCAATGCCTGCTCGATCACCTCGGCCTTGTGGCGCACGCCATTGGCATCCAGACCCGTGCCGGGCCCGGCCAGATCGGCCGGCGGCAGGTCCAGCAATGAACAGGCAAGTGCGGCGGCCGCCGTGGTATTGCCGATGCCCATCTCGCCACCGATGAACAGTTGCGCCCCGCCCCTTCGGGCGCGCTCGGCGCACTGGCGGCCGGCGTTCAGCGCGCGCTCCAGCTGCGCCGGCATCATCGCCGGTTCGCGGGCCAGGTTGGCGGTGCCGGGACCCAGATTGAGTTGCTGCACGCCGCTGACGGCCGGTGGCTGAGCCACGGTACCCAGATTGATCACCTCGATGGACGCGCCCAGGTGCCGTGCCAGCACCGAGATTGCCGCGCCGCCGTTCGCGAAGTTCGCGACCATCTGCGCGGTCACCGCCTGGGGGAATCGCGAGATCCCTTCGGCGACCACGCCGTGGTCACCGGCGAACACCGCGATGTGCACCTGCTCCAGCGTCGGTTGGCCCACGCCCTGCATGGCGGCCAGGCGTTCGGCGATCGCCTCCAGCTGGCCCAGTGAGCCGGGCGGCTTGGTCAGCTGGGCCTGCCGCTCGGCCGCTGCGCGGCGCGCCTCGGCACTCAGGGGCGCCGGCGGCACCTGCAGCCAGTCACAGTCTTCGGTCACATGTTCTCCCTATTCGATCCGTCTTCGCGGGCAAGCCCGCTCCCACAAACAAACTCGCTCCCACAAAGGCATGTGCGACAGCCCTGTGGGAGCGGGCTTGCCCGCGAACCCTCGTCACCCTGGCTACAGCAAAGCCCGCCCTGGATCACAGCAGGTCACCCTTGAGCACATGCGGGAGACCGGCGACAGTGAGGACCACGCGGTCCATCTCGGGGGCCAGGCGCTGGTGCAGCCAGCCGGCCTCGTCAGCGAAGCGGCGGGACAGCGCATCCATGGGGGTAATGCCCATCCCCGTCTCGTTGGAGACGAACACCAGCGTGCCCGGCAAGCCCGGGATCGTCTCGATCAGGGCCTCGCGCTCGCGTTCGATCCGGGCCTCGTCATCGGTGCACAGGAGCTGGGTCAGCCACAGGGTGAGGCAATCGACCAGCAGGCACTGGCCCGGGCCAGCGGCCTGTTCCAGTGCCCGCGCCAGTCCCGTGTCCGCCTCGACCAGGCCCCAGTCGCCGGGGCGGTCGGCACGATGACGCTCGATCCGGCGCGCCATCTCGGCATCGTCGGCCCGTGCCGTGGCGACATAGGTGACCGGCCGGCCGGATTCCGCCGCCAGGCGTTCGGCCAGCCGGCTCTTCCCGGAACGCACGCCGCCCAGGACCAGGGTCTTCATGCCACCGGCTCTCCCGATTCCGCCCGCAGCAGGGTCAGTACACGCTTCATGTCCAGGTGTTCCTCCAGCGTATCCGCCAGGCGTGCAAGACCGCGTTCGCGCGCCGCGGCCAGGTCTTCTCCCTGTCCCAAACCGGCCCGCATACCCGCCCAGTGCAGCAAGGCATCGGCGGCCTCCGAACGGTCGAATACGCCATGCACGTAGGTACCGGCCACCGTACCGTCCTCGCTGCACGCGCCATCCGGCCCGTGCGCCAGATGCAGCAGCGGCTGCTCCAGTCCGGGCCCGGTCGTGATGCCCGCATGAATCTCGTAGCCTTCCACGCCTGCCTCCCGGCCCAGCACACGATCCCCGTGAACACGCTCCAGACGCTTCTCGGGGGCCAGGCGGGTCTCGATATCGAGCCAGCCAAGCCCCGGCGTGGAACCGGTCCGGCCCTCGACGCCGTCGGGGTCGTGCACGGCGCGCCCCAGCATCTGAAAGCCCCCACAGATGCCCAGCACCTTGCCACCGTAGCGCACATGCCGTTGCAGCGCGGCCTCCCAGCCCTGATCGCGCAGCCAGACGAGGTCGTCGGGCACCGACTTGGAGCCCGGCAGGATCACCAGATCCGCCGGCTGCAACGACTCGCCGGGCCCGACAAACCGCAGATCCACCGCCGGGTGCAGGCGCAGCGGGTCGAAATCGGTGTGGTTGGAGATGCGCGGCAGGGCCGGCACGACCACCTTCAGCGCATCCGTAGCCTTCTCCGGCACCGCCTCGCGCGGCAGGGCGTCCTCGGCATCCAGATAAAGCCCGTGCAGGTACGGAATCACGCCGAGCACCGGCTTGCCGGTCTCCTGTTCCAGCCAGTCCAGCCCCGGCTGCAGCAGGCTGATATCGCCGCGAAAACGATTAATGACGAAGCCCTGAACCCGCGCACGCTCGGTCTCGCTCAGAAGCGCCAACGTGCCCACCAGATGCGCGAAAACCCCGCCCCGGTCGATATCCGCGACCAGGATCACCGGGCAGTCCACCGCCTCGGCGAAGCCCATGTTGGCGATATCGCCCGCGCGCAGGTTGATTTCCGCCGGCGAGCCCGCGCCTTCCACCAGCACGTGGTCGTACTGATCGGTCAGGCGCCCGTGCGACGCCAGCACCGCCTCGCGGGCCACCGGCTTGTAGTCGTGATAGGCCCGCGCATCCAGTTCCGCCGCGGGCCGCCCGTGGATGATCACCTGCGCACCCTCGTCCGAGCTGGGCTTGAGCAGTACGGGATTCATGTCCGTATGCGGTTCCAGGCCGCAGGCGGCGGCCTGCAGGGCCTGGGCCCGGCCAATCTCGCCGCCATCGGCGGTGACGGCGCTGTTCAGCGCCATGTTCTGCGGCTTGAACGGCACCACCGACAGTCCGTGGCGATAAAGCACCCGCGCGAGCCCCGCCACCAGCACGCTCTTGCCAGCATCCGAGGTCGTCCCCTGCACCATCAGCGTCGTGCCCGTCATGCCCGCTGCAGCCCCGCTTCGAGACGCTGCCACTCGGCCGCGTCACCCGGCAGGCCAAACCGAAGACTCCCGGGCGCATCGAATCGACGCACCAGGATGCCCTGCCGGCCCAGATGGTCCTGCCAGCCCGCGGGATCCTCCACCCGGCACCACTGAAACAGCGCGGTGCCGCCGGTGGGCGCCAGCCCGTGCGCACGCAGCCGTTCCGCCAGGCGCTGGCCGCGCGCCTGCAGGAGGCTACGTGTCTCGGCCTGCCAGGCACGGTCGGTCAGCGCCCGAGTAGCAACCCAGCGCGAAGGTCCGGCGAGGCCCCATGGACCCAGTCGGGCGGCCAGCTGCGCGCGCATCGCGTCGTCGGCGATCACGAACCCGACCCGCGCGCCCGCCAGCCCGAAGAACTTGCCGAGAGAACGCAGCACCACCAGGCCTTCGCGCGGAGCGTCCTGCGCGAGACTGGCCCTCGGCGTCACATCCACGAAGGCCTCGTCCAGGATCAGCCAGCCACCACGCGCCGCCAGTTCCGCATGCCAGGCCAGCAGGTCCGCACGCTCGAAGCACTGCCCGGTCGGGTTATTCGGGTTGACCAGCACCAGCACGTCCAGCTCGGGCAGCGCGGCGGCGATCGCCTCGCCACTCAGCGGGCGTACCGTGTGTCCGGCCTCCCGCCAGGCCCGGGCGTGCTCGTTGTAGCTGGGTTCGAGGATGCCGACGCGCGCCGTATCCGGGCGCAGCGCCGGCAACAACTGGATCGCCGCCTGCGAGCCGGCGACGGGCAAAAGGGCCGCGGTGCCGTAATAGTCGGCGGCCGCGGCCTCGAGCCCGTCATCCGGTTCCGGCAGCCGCGCCCAGACCCGCTGCGGGACCTCGCCCACGGGATAGCCATGCGGGTTGATGCCGGTGGAGAGATCCAGCCACTCGGTTGCCGGAATGCCGTAGCGCGCAGCTGCCTGGCGCACGCCACCCCCGTGCACCTGCACGAGCGCCCGGGATTCGGGCATGGGAGCCTTCTGCGGATCAGAACAGGACAACGACAATCACCCCCACCACGATGAATGCCATCCAGATCGCCAGCGCCCGGTCCACCAGCGCCACCGCCTGGCGAATGCCCGCGGCATCGGCCAGACGGCCCATGCCCAGGCGCGGGCGCCACTCGCGCTGGCCGCCATAGGGCGCCGGGCCGCCCAGCACCACCCCGAGCGCACCGGCCCCAGCGGCCATCACCGGCCCGGCATTCGGGCTCTTCCATCCGGCGGCCTGTTCACGCCAGCACTGCAAGGCGTCCCGCCCGCGCCCCGCCAGGGCATAGGCCAGGGCCGTCAGACGCGCCGGGATCAGGTTCATGGCGTCATCCAGCCGCGCGGCCGCCCAGCCGAACGTGGAATACCGCTCGTTTCGGTACCCCCACATCGCATCCAGGGTGTTGACCAGCCGGTAGGCCACCACGCCCGGTGCCCCGGCGACCAGGAACCAGAAGATCGTGGCAAACAGCGCATCGTTGCCGTTCTCCAGGACCGACTCGATGGTCGCCCCGCTCACCCCGCGCACGTCCAGGGCCTCCGTGTCCCGACTGACCAGCATCCCCACGCCCGTGCGGGCACCGTGCAAATCATCCGTCTCCAGGGCCCGCGCGACCACCTCGGCGTGTTCGTCCAGGCTGCGCCAGCCGATCGCCAAGGTCAGGATCGCCAGCGACAGCAACCAGCCCCAGGCCAGCGACACCCCCAGAGCGGCCAGCGCCACCCATGGCAGGACCAGCGCCGCGAGCAGCAACGCCCCGCGCAGGCGACTGGGCGCATGCCAGCGGGACTCGGCCCAGGCCGCCAGCCGACCGAACCCGGCCAGCGGGTGGAACCGCCGCGGATCGCCGAACAAGCGATCCAGGATCAGGGCGCCCATCAGGATCAGGAAGGCGCTCATGCGCTGTCGGATCCGGTCCGTTCGTCCGCCCCGTGTCCGGTGCCTGCCGCATCCTGGTCGGCTGCCAGCTCGCCGCGCACGCCCCAGCGATCCTGAAAGACCAGTTCTTCCAGGGGCCGCCGGCGATCCCAGCCCGCGGTCTCCAGCATCGGCCGGTCGTAGAAACGCTCCACATGGCCGAGGCACAGCACCGCGATCGGATAGCCGCCCTCCGGCATGTCCAGCTGCCGCGCCAGCCAGTCCGGATCGAACAGCGAGACCCAGCCCATGCCCAGCCCCTCCGCGCGGGCGGCCAGCCACAGGTTCTGGATCGCGCAGGCCGCCGAGCACAGGTCCATCTCCGGTAGCGTACGGCGCCCCAGCACATAGCGTTCGCGGTCGTCGGTCAGGGCCACGACCAGCAACTCCCCCGCCTCGCGGATCCCTTCCAGCTTCAGGCGGTGCACCTCCGCCGCGCGCTCCCCGCAGGCCTCGGCGGTGCGGGCCTGCTCGTCCGCGGCGTGGGCATGCAGGGCCTCGCGCAGCGCCGGGTCGGTTACCCGCAGGAAGCGCCAGGGCTGCATGTACCCGACGCTGGGGGCGCGGTGGGCGGCCTCCAGCAGCCGGCGCAGCGTAGCGCGATCCACCGGATCCGGGCGGAAATGGCGCATGTCGCGGCGTTCCCCGATCACGCGATAAACCGCCTCGCGCTCGGCCGAGGCGAACGCGTTCGGATGCCCTTCTGTCGGTTTGGGATCTGGGTTCGTCATGCGTTTCCGTCGGGGCGACGGCACGGCGAAACCACGAAGGAACGGGCACCGCAGATAGTGCCCGTGCCCTCGATCGTTGCCCGCCGCACGATCGCAGGATGCGTCATCACCAGGCCGGTCTCCGGGCTTGCGAGCGTCGGCGGGTGCCGATGCCGCAGACGCCTTCCCGTGACCCGTGGGGACACAGTGGCCAAGCCTGCGGTGTGGTTCGCCGCTCACTTACCGTTGCGGGGGCAGCGCCGGATTGGCACCGGCTTCCCGTTTCACCTGCGCATTGCAGGCACCTGATACTAGCCGCCGTATGATACGCGTTCGGCGCGCCCCCGACCAATTTGGGCACCAAACCATCTTGTGCATGCTGCTATGATGAAACGCTTTTGCGGCTTGCGCGCACTACCGCAGACGTCCTCCATTCGACCTCGCAACAGCGCCACAACCACCGGATTTTTATGAATTTCAAGACCCTCGGACACTCCTCCGCCCTGCTCGTCGCGACGTTGCTTTGCACCGCGCCGGCACTGGCCGACCCGGTCTCGGTGACCGACGATGACGGTCACGAGATCCGGCTGGAACAACCCGCCGAGCGCATCGTCAGCCTCGCCCCGCATATCACCGAGGTGCTGTTCGCCGTCGGGGCCGGCGACAAGCTGGTGGGCGCGACCCAGCACAGTGACTTCCCGCCGGAGGCGGAGATGCTCCCCCGCGTGGGCGGCTACAGCCGCATCGACATGGAGCGCGTCGTGCAACTGGATCCGGACCTGGTCGTCGCCTGGCGCAGCGGAAACTCGCAATCCCAGATCGAACACCTGCGCGAGCTCGGCTTCCACGTCTACGTGTCGGAGCCCCGCAGCTTCGACGGTGTGTCCGCCAGCATGCGCCGCATGGCACAGCTCGCCGGCACCGAGACGCAGGGCGACGAGGCGGTGCGAAGCTTCGAGGAGGCGATCGACACCCTGCGCCAGGACTACGCCGAGCGCGACCCGGTACGCCTGTTCTATCAGGTGTGGGAACAACCCCTGATGACGGTGAACGACGACCACCTGATCAGCGAGGCGATCCGCCTGTGCGGCGGGGTGAACGTATTCGGCCACCTGGATCGCCTGGTCCCGCGCATGGATCGCGAGGCGGTCATCGAGGCCGACCCGGAGGTCATCATTGGCGGCGGCATGGGCGAGGATCGCCCCGACTGGGTCATCGCCTGGACGCAATGGGAGGACATGACCGCGGTCCAGCGCGACAACCTGTTCTTCATCCCGCCGTCCCTGCTGCAGCGCCATACCCCGCGCATCGCCGAGGGCACCCGCCTGATGTGCGAGGAGCTCGAGCGGGCCCGACTCCGCCGGGTGGACTGACCCCTCGTGACCCGCGCCTTCCTCCTTGCCGCCGCGGTCCTGCTGCCGGCGTCGCTGCTGGCGGTGCTGATCGCGCTGGCCTTCGGCAGTGTCGCGATCGCGCCCGGCGACCTGCTGGCGGTGATGCTCGGCGAGGGCAGCCGCCTGCACGACACGCTGGTGCTGGAGCTGCGCCTGCCGCGCGCCTTGGCGGCCTTCGCCGCAGGCGGGTTGCTGGGTCTGGCCGGCGCGCTGATGCAGGTGCTGCTGCGCAACCCGCTGGCCGACCCCTACGTGCTGGGCCTCTCCGGCGGCGCCTCCGTCGGCGCCCTGCTGGCGATGCTCGCGGGCCTGTCGATGTTCTCCGTCTCGCTGGCCGCGTTCGCCGGTGCCCTCCTGTCCACGGTGATCGTGTTCGGCCTGGCGCACGGTACCGGCAGCTGGACCCCCACGCGCCTGCTTCTGACGGGCGTGGTGGTCGCGGCGGGCTGGGGCGCCATGATCAGTTTCCTGCTCGCAGTCAGCCCGACGGCCGAGCTGCCCGGGATGCTCTACTGGCTGATGGGCGATGTGTCCCACGCGCGCAACCCCTATCCCGCCTGGATCCTGCTGGTGCTGGTCGTGTTCCTCGCCCTGCCGCTGGGCCGCACGCTGAACGTGCTCGCGCGCGGCCCGATGCAGGCCGCGGCACTCGGGGTGGCGGTGCGCCCGGTGGAATGGAGCATCTATGTCGCCGCCGCGCTGATCACCGCGACCGCAGTCATGCAGGTCGGCGCGGTCGGCTTTGTCGGGCTGATCGTGCCGCACATGCTGCGCCTGGTCTTCGGCAACGACCAGCGCGTGATCCTGCCGGCCTCCGCGCTGGGCGGCGGCATCCTGCTGACGCTGGCCGACACCCTCGCCCGCACCATGATCGCCCCGGAGCAGTTGCCGGTCGGCGTAATCACCGCGATGCTGGGGGTCCCCGTGTTCCTGTTCCTGCTGTACCGGAGCCGCTGATGGCACCCCGTCCACCCATCGCCCCCGCCCACAGCCGGCCGCATGAAGCCCCGGGCCTGGGCGCGCGCAGCGTCCACCAGAAGCCGGGCCCGGATACGCTGCTTGCCACCCACGACCTGGTGATCGACATCCCGGGGCGCGCACCCGGCGCCCCGCTGGAACTGACCGTCGACCCCGGGCAGTGCTGGGGCATCCTGGGCCCCAACGGCGCGGGCAAGAGCACGCTGCTGCAAACGCTCGCCGGCCTGCGGACCGCACGCGCCGGCACCATCGAGGTCCGTGGCCAGGCAATCACCCGCCTGCCCCGCGCGGAACTGGCGCGGCGCATCGGCCTGGTCTTCCAGACCCACCACGACGGCTTCCCCGCGACGGTGCTGGAGACCTCGCTGATCGGTCGGCACCCCTACCTGCGCCCCTGGGACATCGAGACCTCCGAGGATTACGCCCGCGCCCGGGCCGCCCTGGCGGAGATGGACCTCTCCGACCTGGAGCACCGCATGGTGGACACGCTCTCCGGGGGCGAGCGGCAGCGCCTGGCCATCGCCACCGTGCTGACCCAGGACCCCAGCCTGCTCCTGCTGGACGAGCCCACCAGTCAGCTGGACCTGCATCACCAGGTCGCCGTGCTGAACCGCGTGCAGGGCATCGTTGCCCAGGCGCACCGGGCCGCCGTACTGGTCCTGCACGACGTCAACCTGGCCGCGCGCTACTGCGACCATCTGCTCCTGCTGTTCCCCGACGGCCAGGCATGCTGGGGCCCGACCGCCACCATGCTCGTGCCCAGTGCCCTGGAACGCCTCTACAACCAGCGCCTGAGCGTAGGCGAGGTCGACGGCCTGCCCGTGTTCCTGCCGCGCAACGAGTGACCGCCATGGAATTCTTCCGCAATCTGCCCGCGACCCTGGATGCCGAAACCTTGCAGCGGCGGCTGAACGTCCCCGCCCTGCCCGCTCACAGTGATGCCATCGACACGCTGATCCAGGACAACGGTCCCGATGCCGGCGTGGTCTACTGCCTGTGGGGCGAGTTCCGGGTGCACCGCGAGGTCATCAACGGTGGCGTGCGCCTGTCCCTGCCCGACTGCCCCAACGGCCTGGCCTGGACGCTGACCACCGGGCACCCGCCCGACCCGCAGGCCGTCGTCCTGCACCTGACCATCAACCGTCAGGAACACGATCCCGATTTCATCGAGAGCCTGGAGGCGTTTGCCGATTCCTGGGATCTGTCCACCGCCTGACAAAAGGCCCCATGACGGGAAACGATGCAATTTTCTTTTCGTTTCATGGTCGGTATGGTGCAGACCTGTTGCGAAGGAGAACGCCATGAACCCGACACCGCCGGACAGCGTGAAGACCTCCCATCCCACCCAGGACGGGGCCGGGGTGAAGATTCGGCGCATCCATGACTTTCGTGGCGGGCTGGACCCCTTCCTGATGCTGGACGAGCTCAAGGCAAGCGCGCGCGAGGACTACATCGGCGGCTTTCCCGCCCACCCGCATCGCGGCTTCGAGACCCTGACCTACCTGGTCCATGGCGGCCTGACCCACGAGGACTCCATGGGCAACCAGGGCCGCGTGGAGGCCGGCGAGGCCCAGTGGATGAGCGCCGGCCGCGGTGTGATCCACTCCGAGATGCCCCTGCTCGACAGCGAGGGCCTGCACGGTTTCCAGTTGTGGGTGAACCTGCCCGCCCGGCGCAAGATGGACCCGCCGCGTTATCGCGACGTGCACGCCGACGCAATGCGCCACCTGCCGGAAGACGACGATCCGCTGCGCTTCAAGGCCATTGCCGGATCCTGGCAGACCAGTGCCGGGGATACCGAGGGCCCGCTGGCGCAGATTGGCGAAGGCGCCGCGATGGCCGACCTGACGCTGCCCGCCGGCTATCGCCTGTCACTCGCCGTGCAGCTCGAGGACCGCGTGCTGGCCTACGTGTTCGACGGCGAGCTCATCGGCCTGCAGACCGGCCAGATGGGTGTGTGGAGCGGCCAGACCCAGATCCACCTGATCGCCCAGCAGGATGCCCGCGTGCTGCTGTTCAAGGGGCGGCCGCTGGGCGAACCGATCGCGCATTACGGCCCCTTCGTGATGAACACCTCCGACGAGATCGAACAGGCCATCAGCGACTACCAGTCCGGCCAGCTCGCCGCCGAACCGGCCAGCATGGACTGAGCCCCGGGCCCAATCCGGGCCTGGCAGGGGCTTCGCGGGCAAGCCCGCTCCCACATTGATCTGGGCCGGGCTGCCTGTCGAAGCCATCGCTCTACCTGCAGCCCCCTGTGGGAGCCGACTTGGCGGCGAAGCCCCCGCCCGCGTCGGCAAGGCCCCAGACCATCACCCGCTACGGCGTCGAGTCGCTGTCGTCCTCGCGCGCCCAGCCCATCGTGCGCTTTACGGCCTTCTTCCAGCCGCGGTAGTACTGCTCCCGCGTGGCCGCGTCCATCTGCGGCTCGAACACCCGGTCCAGCCCACCCTTCTGCGCCAACTCGTCACGGGTCCAGAAGCCGACCCCCAGCCCCGCGAGCCAGGCGGCCCCCAGCGCGGTGGACTCGGTCACCGCCGGGCGCTCGACCCGCACCCCGAGCATGTCGGCCTGGAACTGCATCATCACGTTGTTGGCCACGGCCCCGCCGTCGACCCGCAGGGCCTTCAGCCCGATCCCGGCATCCTGCGCCATGGCATCGATCACATCGCGTGTCTGATAGGCCAGTGCATCCAGCGTGGCGCGGGTGATGTGCTCCTTGCGTGTTCCACGGGTCAGGCCGAAGATGGCGCCGCGCGCGTACATGTCCCAGTAGGGGGCCCCCAGCCCGGCGAACGCGGGCACCACGTAGACCCCGTCGGCGTCCGCCACCTTGCCCGCGTAGTACTCGGAATCCTCGGCCGCGTCGATCAGGTGGAGCTCGTCGCGCAGCCACTGGATCGCGGCCCCGGCGATAAAGATCGAACCCTCCAGCGCGTATTCCACCCGGCCGTCCAGCGACCACGCGAGGGTGGTGAGCAAGCCGGATCGGGACTCCACCGGCGTATCGCCCGTGTTCATCAGCAGAAAACAGCCAGTCCCGTAGGTGTTCTTGGCCATGCCGGGCTCGAAACAGCCCTGACCGAACAGGGCCGCATGCTGGTCCCCCGCCACGCCGGCGATCGGGACCTCCGCGCCGCCGAACATCTCGGCGCCGGTCACGCCCAGCACGCCACTGGAGTCCACCACCTCGGGCAGCATCGCGCGCGGGATCCCGAACCGCTCCAGCAGCTCGGAATCCCATTCCAGGGTGTGAATGTTGAACAGCTGGGTGCGCGCGGCGTTCGTCACATCGGTCACGTGACGTTCCCCGCGGGTGAGGTTCCAGATCAGCCAGCTGTCCACGGTGCCAAAGGCGAGTTCGCCCCGTTCCGCGCGCTCGCGCGCCCCGTCCACGTGATCCAGGAGCCAGCGCAGCTTGCTGGCCGAGAAATAGGCATCCACGACCAGACCGGTACGCTCGCGCAGCAGGCCCTCGAGGCCCTGCGCCTTCAGTCCGTCGCAGAACGCGGCGGTACGCCGGTCCTGCCACACGATCGCATTGGCGATCGGCTCCCCCGTGGCGCGGTCCCATACCACCGTGGTCTCGCGCTGATTGGTGATGCCGATCGCCGCCAGTCGGGAGGGCTTGATGCCGCGCGTCTCCAGTACTTCGCGCGCCACGCCGATCTGGGTACCCCAGATCTCCATCGGGTCGTGTTCCACCCAGCCGGGCTGCGGATAGATCTGGGCGAAATCCTTCTGCGCCACGCCGACGATCGTACCCGCGCGGTCGAACAGGATGGCCCGGCAACTGGTCGTGCCCTGGTCCAGGGCGAGGATGTAGCGCGCGTCGCTCATGAGGGGACTCTCTCTGGCCGATTCAGGCACCGTCCTCGATCAGCTCGATGGCGTTGCCGTCGGGATCCCGTACGAATGCCGCGGGGCGGCCGGAGCGACTGCGTTCCACCGCAAACCCCGCGGCCTCCAGCCGCGCGGCGAAGGTCTCCAGCTCATCCACGCGCAGCGCCAGGTGGCGGTCCTGCCCACACCGTACCGCACGCTCGGTCGGGTCCGGGTTCGGCACCCGCAGCAGGTGCAGGGCCTGGCCGTTGCCGAGGTCGTACCACAGCCCCGGAAATCCGAGTTCGGGCCGCTCCAGCGGCGCCAGCCCAAGGTGGTGCCCGTAGAACTCGCGCGCGGCCTGAACGTCCGCAATGACCAGGCTGGCGTGATGCAGGCCGAGGACTCCCGCATTCCCGCGCCCGGCCCCGGTCATACCCGCAGCATCCCCGAGGCCGGTTCCAGCAGCACGATTGCCTGCGCCGCCACGCCCTCCTTGCGCCCGGTGAACCCGAGATGTTCGGTCGTCGTGGCCTTCACGCTGACGGCCTCGGGCACCAGGCCGGTATCCGCGGCGATATGATCGCGCATGGCGGGGACGTGCGGCGCCAGCTTTGGCGCCTGCGCGATCACGGTGGAGTCGATGTTGACCGGGCGCCAGCCGGCCGCCGCAACACGCTGGAGGACCTCCCGCAGCAGGACGCGGCTGTCCGCGCCGCGAAATGCGGGATCGGTATCCGGAAAGTGTCGTCCAATGTCACCCAGGGCGGCGGCGCCGAGCAGGGCATCGCAGACCGCATGCAGCAGCACGTCGCCGTCCGAATGCGCGACGAAGCCACGCTCGAACGGGATATGCACGCCGCCGAGGACCAGA
Source organism: Thioalkalivibrio sp. ALE25 (assembly GCF_000377285.1). Lineage (NCBI taxonomy): Bacteria > Pseudomonadati > Pseudomonadota > Gammaproteobacteria > Chromatiales > Ectothiorhodospiraceae > Thioalkalivibrio > Thioalkalivibrio sp. ALE25. The sequence goes on from NZ_KB897932.1 coordinate 19,944, forward strand.
TGATCCCCTTCACCGAAGGCGTGCACGTCGAAGCCCTGGCCGATGCGCAACCCGCTCATGCGCTGAACCGTCCTTCCAGCCGGCCCTGCTGCATCAGGTAGAGACGGGCCAGCTCCAGATCTTCCGCCCGCGTGATCTTGATATTCATCGCCGAACCCTCGATCAGCCGCGGGGCCTGCCCCAGAAACTCGATCGCGCTGGCCTCGTCAGTCACCGCATGACCCGCATCGCGTGCGCGCGCATTCGCTTCTCGCAGCATCCCCAGCCGGAACATCTGTGGGGTCAGGGCGCGCCAGACCCGCTCCCGGTCCAGCGTCCGCTCCACGCGGCCGCCGCCATCGCTCCACTTGATGGTGTCGGTACTGGGGCTGGCCAGCAACCCGCCCACCGCGTCATCCCGCAACTCACGCAGCAGGCGGTCCACATCCGCCTGCGGCAGACAGGGACGGGCTGCATCATGGACCAGCACCCAGTCGTCCTCGTGCGCCCGGTCGGCCAGGAAATCCAAGCCGTTCTGCACGGAATCCACCCGCTCCGCTCCGCCGGCGGCACGGAACAGCCGCCCGCCCGCCAGCGGCAGATCCAGGGCGTCGGGATCCACGTCGGGTCCCAGCACCAGCACCACGCCGCGAATGCGCGGATGCTCGAGGAAGATCGAGAGGGTATGCGACAGGATCGTCCGCGAACCCAGCGTCAGGTACTGCTTGGGACGGTCGGACCCCATGCGCCGGCCAATGCCGGCCGCCGGGATCAGTGCCCAGAAGGCCGGTTCGCGCGCCGCTGCGCCCCCGGTGTCAGCCATCAAAGGGATCCTCCGGTGGCAGGGTGTCGGTGGCCGGCTCGGCCTCCTCGGGCACCCGTGAGTCGGGACCGGGCTCGGTCTGCCCGGCCGATCCGGGGAGCGGCTCGATGTCCAGCGTGGCGGGTTCGTCCTCGCCCACCACGAAGAAGAAGACCTCGTCCTCGCGGATCATCCCCAGGTCGCGCCGGGCCCGTTCTTCCACCGCCTCGGTTCCGCCGCGCAGGTCCCGCACCTCCGCCTCCAGGGCCTGATTGCGCTGCTCGAGTTCGGCGTTCGAGGCCCGCTGGCGCTCGACCTGCTCGCGCAGGTCGCGCACGTCGCGCCAGCTCCCCTCGCCCAGCCACAGGGGCCATTGCAGTGCCAGCAGCACAAGCGCCAGCCCGATCAGCAGGCCGCGCATCACCCGCACTCCATCGACTTGAACCCAAAGAAAAGCCCTCGCCCGCGCACCGCGCCGAGCGCGGGTACAACGGAACGAGGGCTTTTACGAGTGGCCGGCATGCCCGGCATTCTACGAGGCCCGGACGCCCCGGGACAGGAACCGCGCCGCAGGCTGCGGACTGCATCCTCGACACGGCCGCCCCGCAACCGCCTCAGCGCCCGAAGGTGAACGCCGACATACCCGGGTAGCTGGCCCGGCTCCCCAGGTGTTCCTCGATCCGGATCAGCTGGTTGTACTTGGCCACCCGGTCGGAACGCGACAGCGAACCGGTCTTGATCTGGCCGGCTCGAGTGGCGACCGCCAGGTCCGCGATGGTGACGTCCTCGGTCTCGCCCGAGCGGTGCGAGATCACCGCTGTGTAGTTGGCCTTGCGCGCCAGTTCGATCGCTTCCAGCGTCTCGGTGACGGTGCCGATCTGGTTGAGCTTGATCAGGATGGAGTTCGCGATGTCCTTGTCGATGCCTTCCTGCAGGATGCGCGTATTGGTGACGAACAGGTCGTCGCCCACCAGCTGCACGCGCTTGCCCAGGCGCTCGGTCAGGGTCTTCCAGCCATCCCAGTCATCCTCGGCCATCCCGTCCTCGATGGTCAGGATCGGGTACTGGTCCACCCAGTGCGCGAGATAGTCGGAGAATTCGTCCGCCGAGAAGGCCTTGCCCTCGGAGTCCAGGTGGTAGCGGCCGTCGCGGTAGAACTCGGAGCTGGCGCAGTCGAGGCCGATCCAGATGTCCTCGCCCGCCTTGAAGCCGGCATTGTGGATGGCCTCCAGGATCACCTCGATCGCCGCGGAATTGGACGGCAGATCGGGGGCGAAGCCACCCTCGTCGCCCACCGCCGTGGCCAGGCCGCGCTTGGCCAGGACCTTCTTCAGCGCATGGAAGACCTCGGCGCCGTAGCGCACCGCCTCGCGCACCGAGTCCGCGCCCACCGGCAGGATCATGAACTCCTGCATATCCACGCTGTTGTCCGCGTGGGCCCCGCCATTGATGATGTTCATCATCGGCACCGGCAGCAGCGTGGCGTCTTCCCCGCCCAGCGTCTCGAACAGGGGCTGCTCGCGATCGGCCGCGAGGGCATGCGAGGTCGCCATGGAGACGGCCAGCAGGGCGTTCGCCCCCAGGCGCGACTTGTTCTCGGTGCCGTCCAGTTCCAGCATGCGGCGATCCACCGCGGTCTGGTCGAGCTCCATGCCGCGGAGTGCGTCGCGGATCTCGCCGTTCACGTGGCTCACCGCCTTCAGTACGCCCTTGCCCCCGTAGCGCTTCTCGTCATCGCGCAGCTCCAGGGCCTCGCGGGCCCCCGTGGAGGCACCGGACGGGACCGCCGCGCGCCCCATGGCGCCGGAATCCAGGACAACATCGGCCTCGACCGTCGGGTTGCCCCTGGAGTCGATGATCTCGCGGGCGTGAATCTCCGCAATCTGGGACATGCTCTCTCCTTGAAAAGTACCCGCCCGGACGGAGCCGCCCGGGACGCATTATCGAAAAATCGGGGGTTAGCCGAGGCCGTATTCCGCCTCCGCGAACGGCTGCGCCTTGGTCGCGGCGTCCAGCGCCTTCAGCGTCTGCAGCAGTTCGGCCATCTTTGGCAGCGGCCACGCATTGGGGCCATCCGACAGGGCCTTCTCGGGGTCCGGATGGGTCTCCATGAACAGCCCGGAGACCCCGGCCGCCACCGCGGCGCGCGCGAGCACCGGTACGAACTCGCGCTGGCCACCGGAGGACGCGCCCTGCCCACCCGGCTGCTGCACCGAATGGGTCGCGTCGAAGACTACCGGGCACCCGGTCTGGCGCATCTGGGCCAGGCCGCGCATGTCGGAGATCAGGGTGTTGTAGCCGAACGAAACCCCGCGCTCGCAGACCATGATCTGGTCATTGCCCGCCTCGCGCGCCTTGTCGACGACATTGCCCATGTCCCAGGGTGCGAGGAACTGGCCCTTCTTGATATTCACCGGACGCCCCTGGCGCGCCACATTCTGGATGAAGTTGGTCTGACGGCAGAGGAACGCCGGCGTCTGCAATACATCCACTACGCTGGCGACCTCGTCCAGCGCCGTGTCCTCGTGCACGTCAGTCAGTACCGGCACGCCGATCTCCGATTTCACCTTGTCGAGGATGCGCAGGCCCTCTGCCATGCCCAGGCCGCGGAAGCTCCGGGTGGACGACCGGTTGGCCTTGTCGAACGACGACTTGTAGATGAACGGGATGCCCAGGTCATCCGCCATCGCCTTCAGGGCCCCGGCCGTCTCCAGCGCCATGGCCTCGGACTCGATGACGCAGGGTCCGGCAATCAGGAAAAAGGGCCGGTCGAGGCCGACTTCAAAACCACAAAGCTGCATGTCCTGTCCTGTACGGCGGCCGCCACCCTCCGGGCGCGGCCGCGAAAAATCGTGTATCGGCGCCCTATTCCGTCAACGCCGTGGTGGTTTCGGGTTCGCGCGCTTCCTGGTAGTCCCGGGCGGCGCGCACGAAACCGGTGAACAGCGGGTGGCCGTCACGCGGCGTGGAGGTGAACTCCGGGTGGAACTGGCAGCCGACAAACCACGGGTGCCCCGGGAGTTCCACGGCCTCCACCAGTTCGCCGGACTCCGACACGCCCGAGATGCGCAGTCCGGCCGCCTCCAGCCGTTCGCGGTAGGCGTTGTTGAATTCGAAGCGATGGCGGTGGCGTTCTTCCACCTTTTCACGGCCGTAGGCCTCGGCAATGCGCGAACCGGGCGACAGCCGCGCACTCTGAGCCCCCAGGCGCATGGTGCCGCCCAGGTCGCTATCGGCATCGCGCCGCTCGATTCGGCCTTCCTGATCCTGCCACTCGGTAATGAGCGCGATCACTGGATGCGGGGTGTCCGGCGCGAATTCGGTGCTGTGCGCGCCTTCCAGGCCCGCAACATCGCGCGCGAACTCGATCACCGCGACCTGCATGCCGAGGCAGATCCCGAGATAGGGCACGTCGTGTTCGCGTGCGTAGCGCACCGCGGCGATCTTGCCCTCCACGCCGCGCTCGCCAAAGCCACCCGGAACCAGGATGGCATCCAGGCCCTCGAGTTCCCGTGCGGCCTCGTTCTCGGCGCCTTCCAGTTTCTCCGAGTCGAGATAGCGGATCCGGACCCGAGTCCCGACCTGTACCCCGGCGTGGGTCAGGGCCTCGTTCACGGACTTGTAGGATTCGGTCAGGTCCACGTACTTGCCGATCATGCCGACGGTGATCTCCGACTCCGGGAACTCCATGGCATTGACCACGTGTTTCCAGTCCGAGAGGTCCGCCTGCGGCGCGTCGATATGCAGCTTGCGCAGCACGATCTCGTCGAGCTTCTGCGAATGCAGCCAGAGCGGGATCTTGTAGATGTTGTCCACGTCCACCGCCGAGATGACCGCCTTCTCCTCGACGTTCGTGAACAGCGCGATCTTGCGCCGCTCGCCGTCCGGGATCGCCTGGGTCGAGCGGCACAGCAGGATATCCGGCTGGATCCCGATGGAACGCAGTTCCTTGACCGAGTGCTGGGTCGGCTTGGTCTTGATCTCGCCCGCGGCCTCGATATACGGGACCAGCGTCAGGTGCATGAACAGGGCGTTCTCGTGCCCGAGTTCCACGCCCATCTGACGAATGGCCTCGAGAAACGGCAGGGACTCGATGTCGCCCACGGTGCCGCCAATCTCGATCAGCGCGATGTCGGCATCGCCCGCCCCTTCGTGGATCGAGCGCTTGATCTCGTCGGTGATATGCGGGATCACCTGCACGGTGCCACCGAGGTAGTCCCCGCGGCGTTCCTTGCGGATCACGTTCTCGTAGATCTGGCCGGTGGTGAAGTTGTTGCGCCGCGAGGTACGGATACGCACGAAGCGCTCGTAATGCCCCAGGTCGAGGTCGGTCTCGGCGCCGTCGTCGGTGACGAATACCTCGCCGTGCTGAAACGGGCTCATCGTGCCCGGATCGACGTTGATGTACGGATCCAGCTTGAGCAGGGTCACCTTGAGCCCGCGGGCCTCGAGGATCGCCCCCAGCGAGGCGGATGCAATACCTTTGCCCAGAGACGAGACCACGCCTCCGGTGATGAAAACAAAACGCGTCATGCGGGAAACCTGGCTGGGAGCTGACAAGCGCCCCGTCCCGGCGCGAACCTGGCACGCGGGGTGGGCGGAAAACGCCTGAAAGAGTACCAGAGCACCCGCCCCTGCTCAATCGGAAGGCGGGGGCAACTCCTCGTTCCGGGAACCCCGTGCCAGCGGGCGGAAGGCCACCAGGGTCATGTCGTCACGCCGGGGTTCTCCGTCGCGATAATCCTCCAGCACCCGCACGACCGCGTCGATCTTGGCGGACAGATCGCGGTCACTCTTCTCGGCCAGGACCTGGCGCAGCCGACGGCGCCCGAACAAGCGTGGCGGCTCGCCCCCGACATGATCATGCGCACCGTCCGTGATCAGGAAGAATTCGGTTCCCGGCTCCACTGGCACCTCGTGGTCGACCGGCTGCGCGGGCTCCAGGCTGCGGTAGCCGAGCCCCCCGCGCACGCCGCGAATTTCCTCGATCTCGCCGCCGCGTTCGATCATCAGAGGCAGCCCGACCCCGGCGAAGGCCAGCATGCGGTCTTCCGGCCGATAGACGCATACCGCGGCCTCCAGCCCATCATCCGAATCCGAATCCTGGCCGTCCTGCCGCAGCCGCGAACGCACCAGACGGTCCATCTCGCGCAGGATCGCGGAGGGTTCCAGCAGACGGTGTTCGTGCAGGATGCGGTCCAGCGCCGACGCCACCACCAGCGTGATGAACGCCCCTGGGACGCCATGCCCGGTACAGTCCGCCACCACCAGGATGCTGTGGCCGTCGATGGCCTCGACCCAGAAATAGTCCCCGCCGACCAGGTGCAGCGGCTCCCAGTAGATCTGAACCTCGTCCAGATGTCCGTCCAGGGCGTGCTTGTCCGGCAGCATCGCGGTCTGGATGCGCCGGGCATAACGAATGCTCTCCACCACCAGACGGTTACTGCGTTCCAGTTCCCGGTTGGCCTCGTCCACCTGAGCCATCGCCCGTTCCGTCTCGGCCTTTTCGTCTTCCAGCTGCCGGGTGCGCTCCTCCACGCGGCGCTCCAGATCGGCGTTCAGCGCCTTCAGCTCTCCGCGGGCCCCGTCGCGCGCATCCAGCCCCTCCTGGAAGGCGCGCAGCAAACGGTCCAGCGAGCGCCCCAGGGCCCCCAGCTCGTCATTCTCGTGATGCCCCAGGCGGGGCATGGGCCAATGGGCTGGCTGGTCCGGGTCGGTATCCGCCACGGCGCGGGAGATCTTCAGCATCGGACGCAGCATGAGGAAGTAGAACAGCACCACGACCACCAGCGAGACGATCACCGCCTGGGTCACACTGGTCACGACCCCGGTCTGCAGGCGCGCCACGAAGATCCGCCCCAAGACACCGGGGTCCAGCTCCATGTGCAACTGCCCCACGCCCTGAACGTTGCCCCGGGTCCCCGGATGCGTGAGTTCAAGCTCGTGTGCCCGCAGGTCGCCAAAAAGCCACTGCGCCCAGTCCCCGGACGCGGCCTCCGCCGCCCGTTCGTCCTCGGCCAGGGTATTGCCAAAATCGTCGAGGATCTCCACCCGCCGGATCTCGTCGAAGACGAGCAGGCCCTGGACCAGCGAGTCGGCCTGATCGGCGCTCAGTTGGAAGGCGGCCTCCGCCGCGGGCGGCTCGACCAGGCGCTGCAGCCGATCGACCTGGGCCTGGGTCTCGGCCCGGAAGGCATTCCAGTCGGAGGCAATGACGTAGGCACTGCTGAGGAGGCTGAGCGCAAGCGCGGCCAGCAGCGTGGCGACCGCCAGCTTGGCAACGAGGCTCCGGTTGCGGCGCCGGGTCTCCGGCATCATCCGTGGTCGCCGTGCGTCTGCACGATGACACGGTTGCGCCCCTCGTTCTTGGCGCGATACAGCAGGTCGTCGGCGAGCGCGACCAGTTCGCCGGCATCCGGCCAGGGATTCGTGGTCACCACCAGACCGATCGACACCGCCAGGGACAGCGGCTCGTCCTTCCAGTGCAGGCGGGCGTTCTCCACCGCCGAGCGGATCCGTTCCGCCAGGGCCAGGGCGGCCTCGACGTCCAGGTCCGCGGCCACGACGAGGAATTCCTCCCCGCCCATGCGCCCGGCGTACTGTTCCGCCCCCAGTTCGCCGCGCAGGATCTCGGCGAAGCTTTCCAGCGCGAAGTCCCCGGCGGCATGGCCATGGGTATCGTTAAGGGTCTTGAAGTCGTCGAGATCCAGCATCATCACCGCGAGCGAGTGCGACGCGTCGCCCACGCTGTCGGCCATGCCCTCGACACAGTCGATCACCCGACGCCGCGAGAACAGGCCGGTCAGGGCGTCCTCCAGCGCCAGGCGCTCCAGCTCGGCCGTCAGGCGCTCGCGCTCGCGGACCTCGTCGGACAGGGCATTGTTGAGCTGGGCCAGGTGTTCGGCCTGTTCGCGCAGCTGGCGGTTGGCATCCTGGAGATCCGCCTGCATGCGATCGCTCATGCGCATCATGCGCCGCTGCGCGCGGTAGCTCTCGGAATAGGCCTTGGCGAGCACCTTCACCCCGTCGGCCACCGCGTCCAGCGCCTCCAGCATCTGCTCCGAGCGCTCCATGATCGCCTTTTCCTGCTCGAACAGGGAAAAGTCGGCCAGCCCGTCGTCCATCTCCTGCCCATCCCGGGGCCGGCTGGAGGGATTCATGGAGTCGTCACGAGAGGGGGCGGTCATGTCAGCGGACACATGCGGTAGTCGGCGTGCTGGAAGTCCTCGGAGAAATCCTCGCCGAACTCCTCCATGGTTTCGTCATCCTCGTGATAGCACCAGTTGATGCGGACCTTCAGCCCGGCCTCCGCCCCGTCTTCCAGGATCTGGAACATGTTCATCAGGGCCTTCGCGGTGGACGAATTGAAATAGATCATTTCCACCGTGAATTCCACCTCGTCGCTGGCGCGGTCCTCGATTGCCTGGCGCAGCCCCTGGGTCAGGGGGCCGTAGAAGTTCGCCGCATCCTCCGGATACGACTCCCCCGACAGTCGGTACTGCCCGGCCGCGAAATCGAACTGCACCGCGGGGGTCCGGTCGGTTGCCTCGTGCTCAATGGTCTCGACGACTGCCATCAGATGTAGGCCTTCAGGACAAAGTAGGATTGGGCATCGGAAATATGCTGAAAATCGAACTGGATCGGCTCGCTCGCCCTCCGTGCGATCTCGATCAGACCGATACTGCCGCCCTTGCTGCCCTCGTCCGGCGGCTCGCGCAGTTTTTCCTTGTAGAAGCGGCGCAACTCGTCGCTGTCCATCGCGGCCAGTTCACGCAGGCGCGCCGCCAGGGTGTCGGCATCCTTGCGCCCGATGACATTGCCGCAGATGACGAAGAAGCGCCCGTTCTCCGAACCGACCGTGATCATCCCGGAACTCAGCTCGACGGGGGGCTCGTCATCGTGCTCGATGCGTTCGGCCGAATACCGGATGATGTTCTGCACCTGCTCGACAAAGACCGAAAAGACCCGGTTCACGGTCTTCGTGTCGGTGGATTCGAGCCGGATCTTCTGGCGCAGCGCATCGCCCAGGGCCTTCAGGATGCCCTCGGAGATGTAACCGGTGAACGAAAAGATGATGCCACGCCGGGTCATGTTGCGCTGAAACCCCAGCACCTCTTCGGCAATCAGGGTCGATGACGCCGCCTGCGCCTCGGCTGCCTCACTCATCTCGCTCTCCATTGCTGTTCAGTACGGCCTCGACGATCGCCGCGTAGCGTCCGTCGGCGCGCATCGCATCCAGTTCTTCCTGCATGCGGTCCAGCGGTCCGCGCTCGGTCTCCGGGTGGCAGGCGAGCGACATCACCGTATCGTTGAACGCGAACAGGGATTCGAGTTCCCCGATCCCTTCCAGGCGCGCATACCATGGCGCCAGGTGCTCACCGCTTACCCAGACATCGATCCGGTTGGCCGCCAGCTTGCGCGCGTTCAGCCGATCGTTAGGCGCGGTATCCACCGGAATCCCCTGACGTTCGACATGCAGGGCCACGGCATCGTCGCGATAGCCGCCGACGCGGTAGTGTTCCAGGTCCTCCAGGGACGCCGCCTGCACCTCCGCACCCTTCAGCACGAACGCATGCCACTGGTTCTCGACCAGAGGCCCGACCCAGGTAAAAAGATCCTCGCGCTCCTGCGTGCGCGTCGTTGAAAAGACGCAGGTACCGGGGACCGACTGGGCCTCGGCATAGGCGCGGCTCCAGGGCAGCAGCCGGATCTCCGCGTCCACTCCCGCGGCCTCCAGGAGCTGATCCATCACGCGGATGGAGATCCCGTCCAGCTCCCCGGATTCGGTCTCGAAATTGAAGGGGGGGTAGCTCTCGGTGGTCAGCGTTAACGTATCCGCTGCCAGCGGCGCCGCCAGAAGCGCCGCGGCCGCCAGCAAGGCCGTGCCCGTACGTCGCCCGCACTGTGCCGCGAAACCTGTCACGTGCCGCTCACCCGAAACCCATGAAGACGGCCCAAGAATTGTCCGATTCGGACGGCTCCGTCAACTCCGCGCGTTAGCTCGGTCCGGCCAGAGGACTGCGACAATCACGCCATCCGCCTGACGCAACAACGGAATCCGCTGACGCGCCCAGGGCGGGATCCCGCGCTCCTGCATCAGCTTCTTCAGCGGCCGGTGGCCGGCCGGCGTCGCGACCCGCTCGCCCCCACGGCGATAGCTAACGGTCAGGGGGGCATCGGGCGCGACACCGAGTTCCCGCAGGTCCGAACGCGTCAGGCGCCGCCCGTCCGCGAGCCGCAGTTCCGGCTGGTCCGCGGGCCACTCCTGATCGGGCGGCGGCATCTGCCCTTCGCGCCCCTCCTGCCGCGGCCCGGCCCATAGCTGATCGCGGTAGCGGCGCATCCAGCCGTCTTCCCATTCCACCCGCGGGCTGGCGTCGGGGTTGTCCGCCACCACCTGGCGCAGGAATTCCCCCAGGCGCGCGTGACCCGGCGGCCGCAGCCCCTGCGCCTGCAGCCAGTGCCGCACCAGCCCGCGGGCGGCCGCGCGATCCAGCGTGCGCACGTGCGCGAGGTCCAGGCCACCGGACTCCGGGTCCCATGCCGCCTCCATGTGATCGGCGAAATGCGTGCGCAGCTGACCGGCGACCTCCCGCTGCCAGCCGGCGGCCCGCGCCAGGCCGGTCACACTCCCAAAGCGTTCGCGCAACAGCGGCAGGACCGACTGGCGCAGGAAGTTGCGATCAAAGCGCTCATCGCGATTGCTCGGATCGTCGTACCAGTCGAGTCCCTCGCGCCGGGCATACTCGACCAGCGCTGCCCGGGGAAGGTCCAGCAGCGGCCGACCCAGCCAGGTGGCCCCTTCCCGCCGCAGTGGGCGCATCCCCCGCAACCCGTCGGGTCCACTGCCGCGCAGGGCCGCCAGCAGGAAGGTCTCGGCCTGATCGTCCGCGTGCTGCGCGGCGAGGACGATATCCGTCTCCTCCAGCCCGTCGCGCAATGCCATGTAGCGCGCCGCGCGCGCGGCCGCCTCCAGCCCCCACGGGCGCGGATCAAGGGGTTCCAGCGTGCAGGTTCGGAACGGGCAGTTCAGCGCCCGGGCCACCGCATGGCAATGCGCGGCCTGGCGCCCGGAGTCGTCCCGCAGACCGTGGTCCACGTGCATGGCCTCGAGGCCGGGGATGCCCAGCCGCACCGCCGCGTGCAGCAGGACGGTGGAGTCCAGGCCGCCACTGAAGGCAATGCGCACCCGCCGGCGGGCAGGAGGGGGTTCGAGAAATGCCCGCAGCGCGGCGGCTACGGGATCGGGCGCCGGGGCGCCCCGCTCAGGAAGCGGCTTCCTGGAAGGCACCGTAGTCCATCAGGCGGCGATAGCGCCGCTCGAGACGCTTGCCCGGATCCAGTCCCTCGAGGCCGTCCAGGGTCTCCAGGAGCGCGGTACGCAGGCGCGTCGACATCGCCTCCGGGTCGCGATGGGCACCGCCCAGAGGTTCCGGCACGATCCGGTCCACCAGCCCCAGCTCCTTCAGGCGCTCGGAGGTGATTCCCAGCGCCTCGGCCGCTTCCGAGGCCTTCTCCGCGCTCTTCCAGAGGATGGAGGCACAGCCCTCGGGCGAGATGACCGAATACGTCGAATACTGCAGCATCAGCGTGGCGTCCCCGACGCCGATGGCCAGCGCCCCGCCGGATCCGCCCTCGCCGATCACCGTGGCGATGATGGGCGTATCCAGGCGCGCCATCACCCGCAGGTTGCGCGCGATGGCCTCGCTCTGCCCGCGCTCTTCCGCACCGACGCCCGGATAGGCGCCGGGGGTATCGATGAAGGTCAGCACCGGCATGCGGAAGCGCTCCGCCATCTCCATCAGACGCAGGGCCTTGCGATACCCCTCCGGCCGCGGCATGCCGAAGTTGCGGTACACCTTGTCCCGCGTCTGGCGCCCCTTCTGATGTCCGATGAGCATCACCGGGCGGCCATCCAGACGCGCCACCCCGCCCACGATCGCCGGGTCGTCGCCAAATGCGCGGTCCCCGTGCAGCTCCTCGAACTCGTCGAACAGATCGGGGATGTAGTCCAGCGTGTAGGGACGCCGCGGATGCCGCGACATCTGCGCGACCTGCCACGGCGTGAGCTTGGCGAAGATGCTCTCGGTCAGCGACCGGCACTTGTCCTCCAGGCGCTGGATCTCTTCCTGGATGTTGACCTCGGCGTCGTCGCCGACATAGCGCAAATCGCCGATCTTCGCCTCCAGTTCGGCAATGGGCTGTTCGAAGTCGAGAAAGTCCGGATTCATGCAGAGTCCCGAAGGCTTGTTGGTGGAGGCCAGCGAAAGACGCGAATTGTAACCAATCGCGGCGCGCGCCGCTCCCGTGCCGATGCGCAGCGGTCTATCGACCGTACAGCACCTGCGCCTCGCAGTCCGGCCCCAGCGACTGCTGGATGCCGCGCAACAGGCGTTCGTCCGGCCGGATCGTCCAGCCCTCCGGCAGGCTGATATCGGCCTCCAGCCCATCCCGGCGGTAGCACATGTGCACACGGCAGGGCCCCTCGCGATGCGCCTCCATCAGCCCTCGCAGGTGGGCGACCTGTTCCGGCACCACGCCCTCCAGGCACAGGTGCAGCGCCCGCGCCCACTGCGCGCGCGCCTCGTCCAGGCTGTAGACGGCCCGCGCCCGCATGCGGGTACCCCCAGCATAGTCGTCCAGCGTGACGGTACCCTCCGCCACCAGCAGCGCGTCCGGTTCCAGGCGGTCCTTGTACTGGGTGAAGTCGTCGTTGAACAGCACTACCTCGGCGCGCCCGCTGCGGTCGTCCAGGGTAACGATCCCCATGCGCCCGCTCTGCGTGTTGCGCACGCGCACGCCGACAATCAGGCCCGCAATGCGCACGGTCTCCTGCTTGCCGCGCCATTTCTGGCCCTGCGTCTCGTCGGGGCGATCCTCCAGTTTGGCCTCCAGGGCCTGCAGGGTGGTCCCGGTCAGGCGCAGCAATTCGGCCCGATAGCGCTCCACCGGGTGACCGGTCAGATAGAGCCCCAGGGTGTCCTTCTCGCCCCGCAGGCGTTCGTCATCGTCCATCTCCTCGAGGGTGGCGCTCTCCGGGATGACAGCCGCGGCCGGGTCGCCGAACAGGTCGACTACCCCCAGGCTGGCGTTGCGCTCCGTTTGCTCCGCGGCCGCCACGGCCATGGGGATGTCATTCAGCAGCGTCGCGCGATTCGCGCCCAGTCCATCCATGGCCCCGGCGCGCACCAGCGTCTCCAGCACGCGCTTGTTCAGCTTGCCCAGATCCACCCGCTGACACAGGTCCACCAGCCCGTGGAAGTCGCCGCCCTGCCCGCGCGCCTTCAGCAGCGTGTCGATCGCGGACTCGCCCACACCCTTGATCGCCCCCAGGCCGTAGACGACGGTCTGCGCGTCGCGGCAGGTAAAGCGGTAATCGGACTGGTTCACGTCCGGCGGCAGGACTTCCAGCCCCATGTTGCGGCATTCCTCGATCAGCCCGACGACCTTGTCGGTGTTGTCCATGTCCGCGGACAGCACCGCCGCCATGAAGGGCGCCGGATAATGCGCCTTGAGCCACGCCGTCTGGTAGGCGACCAGGGCATACGCCGCCGAGTGCGACTTGTTGAAGCCGTAGCCCGCGAACTTCTCCATCAGATCGAAGATGTAGGTCGCGACCCCTTCGTCGACCCCGCGTCCGAGTGCGCCCTCGAGGAAGATCTCGCGCTGCTTGGCCATCTCCTCGGGCTTTTTCTTGCCCATCGCGCGCCGCAGCAGGTCCGCGCCGCCCAGGGTGTAGTTGCCCAGCACCTGGGCAATCTGCATCACCTGCTCCTGGTACAGGATAACGCCGTAGGTCGGCTTCAGGATCGGTTCCAGATCGGGATGCGGGTACTCGACCTGGGCACGACCGTGCTTGCGGTCGATGAAGTCGTCCACCATGCCCGACTGCAGCGGCCCCGGCCGGTAGAGCGCCACCAGCGCGATGATCTCCTCGAAGCTGTCGGGCTGCAGACGCTTGATCAGATCCTTCATCCCGCCGGATTCCAGCTGGAACACCGCGGTGGTCTGGTAATCCTTCAGCAGGCGGAAGGTGTCCGGATCATCCAGCGGGATCGCGTCCAGGTCGACCCGCTCCTCGGCATCCATCTTGCGGACGTTCTCGACCGCCCAGTCGATGATGGTGAGCGTGCGCAGGCCGAGGAAGTCGAACTTGACCAGGCCGACCGCCTCGACGTCATCCTTGTCGAAGTGGGTCACCAGCGACCCGCCGTCGTCTTCGCAGTACAGCGGCGAGAAATCGGTGAGCGCGGAGGGTGCGATCACCACCCCGCCCGCATGCTTGCCGGCGTTGCGGGTCAGGCCCTCGAGCTTCTGCGCGAGGTCGATGATCGCGCGGACCTCCTCGTCCTCGTCGTACAGCGCCTTCAGGTCCTCGCTCTCGGTCAGGGCCTTTTGCAGGGTCATGCCCAGTTCGAACGGGATCAGCTTGGCGATCCGGTCGACGAAGCCATAGCCATGGCCCAGCACGCGCCCGACATCGCGCACCACGGCCTTCGCGGCCATGGTCCCGTGGGTGATGATCTGCGACACCTTGTCGCGACCGTAGCGTTCGGCGACGTAGTCGATCACGTCGTCGCGCTTCTCCATGCAGAAATCGACATCGAAGTCGGGCATGGAGACGCGCTCGGGATTCAGAAACCGCTCGAAGAGAAGCTCGTAACGCAATGGATCCAGGTCGGTAATGCCCAGCGCATACGCCACCAGCGAGCCGGCGCCCGAGCCACGGCCCGGGCCCACGGGGATGCCGTTGTCCTTGGCCCACTGGATGAAGTCCGCCACGATCAGGAAGTACCCAGGGAACCCCATCTGGCAGATCACGTCCAGTTCCCGCTGCAGCCGCGCCTCGTAGTCCTCCTGCGGCGCGAAGCAGAAGCGCTCCAGGCGGGCGGCCAGACCCTTCGCCGAGGTCTCGCGCAGGTGATCCTCCACCGTGTACCCCTCGGGCACCGGGAAGTCCGGCAGGACCGATTCGCCCAGGGTCAGACTGACCGAACAGCGCCGTGCGATCGCGACGCTGTTGGCCAGGGCCTCGGGAATATCCGCGAACCGCTCCGCCATCTCCTCCGGCGAACGCAGGTACTGCGCCTCCGAATAGCGCCGCGGTCGCCGCGGATCATCGAGGGTCACGCCGTCGTGAATGCAGACCCGGGCCTCGTGGGCCTCGAAATCTTCCGGACGCAGGAAGCGGACATCGTTGGTCGCCACCACCGGCAGGTCGAAGGTCTCGGCCGCGGCCAGCGCCTGCTCGATCCAGGCCTCCTCGCCCGGCCGGTCCGAGCGCACCAGCTCGAAATAGAAGCGCCCCGGGAAGCGCCGCATCCAGGGTTCCAGATCCTCGGCCAGCAGGGCGCGGGCGGTCCCCGAACCGTTCACGAACAGCCCGTCGATGCCCCCCGACAGCGCGATCAGACCCTCGGCGGCCGCGTCCAGCCAGGCGCAGTCCACCCGCGGGATCCCCTTCTCCTGGCCTTCCTGCCAGGCCCGCGAGATCAGCCGCGTCAGGTTGCGGTAGCCGGGATCGTTCTGCGCCAGCAGCGTCATCCGTGCCAGGCTGCCGTCGGCGCGCGCATCGCGTACCAGCACGTCGGCCCCGATGATCGGCTGCACGCCCTGTGCGATCGCGGCGCGGTAGAACTTCACCAGCCCGAACAGGTTGCAATGATCGGTGACCGCGACGGCCGGCATGCCGCCATCGACGACGGCCTTCACCAGCGGCTTCAGCCGCACCAGGCCGTCGATGAGGGAATACTCCGAATGCACCCGCAGGTGCACGAAGCCGGGATGGGCTTCGCTCATGCCCCGGCCTCCTGCTCCCGCGCGGCGATGGCACGCGCTACGGGCCCGAAGCTGCGCCGGTGCTGGGGACACGGACCCAGGCGCTCCAGGGCCTCGCGATGGGCCACCGTCGGATAGCCCGAGTGCCGGTCAAAGCCGTACTCGGGGTAGTCGCCGTGGAGTTCACGCAACCAGCCGTCGCGGGCCACCTTCGCGATGATCGAGGCTGCACTGATGGCCGCCACCGAACCGTCCCCGCCGACGATGGCCTCGGCCGTCCAGGGCCCCTCGGGGGTAAAGCGCCCGTCGACCAGCAGGTGCGCGGGTGCCAGGGCCAGACCGGCCACGGCTCGCTGCATCGCCAGCAGAGTGGCGCGGTGGATATTCAGTGTGTCGATCTCCGCGGCCTCGGCCCGCCCCAGCGACCACGCCAGCGCGTCCGCGCGGATCTGTACGTCCAGCGCCTCCCGGCGCCGGGCACTCAGCTTTTTGGAGTCGGTCAGGCCGGGACAGGCGTAGTCCTGCGGCAGAATCACGGCCGCCGCGACCACCGGCCCGGCCAGCGGCCCGCGCCCGACCTCGTCCACGCCGGCGACGTGGCGCTGCGCTGCCTCTGTCATGGAGTCTCCACCACGGTGAACTGCGGGCAATCATCCGAACACGACCATGCGCCGCGCCGGGGATCCGTTACAATAGCGCCGAAAATCCTAGCACACCCCCTCCGGATCCGAGCCTACCCATGTCCCAATCCCCGTTACGCTGCGCCGCCATCGGCGTGGGCCACCTCGGCAGATGGCATGCCGCCAAGTACGCTGCGCTGCCGGATACCGAGCTGGTGGCCGTGGTCGACGCCGACCCCGAAACCGCCCAACGCGTGGCGGCCGACAACGACTGCCGCGCGGAGACCGATCATCGCGCCCTGATCGGGCAGGTCGATGCGGTCTCCATCGCCGCCCCCACCACCCTTCACTACGACATCGCCCGCGATTTCCTCGAGGCCGGCTGCCACGTGCTCGTGGAGAAGCCCATCACCGCGACCCTGGAGCAGGCCGAGGCCCTGAACCGGATCGCCGAGAAGCAGGGCGTGGTACTCCAGGTCGGGCATCTGGAACGCTTCAATGCCGCCCTGCGCCGACTGACCGAGAGCCCGCTGCATCCCCGATTCATCGAGTCCCATCGCCTGGCGCCCTACAAGCCTCGCGCCACCGATGTCTCGGTCGTCCTGGACCTGATGATCCACGACATCGACATCATCCTGTCGCTGGTGGACGCGCCGCTGACCGAGATCCGCGCCTCCGGTGCCCGGGTGCTGACCGGCGACATCGACATCGCCAACGCCCGCCTGGAGTTCGCGAACGGCTGCGTCGCCAATGTCACCTCCAGCCGCATCAGCACCAAGTCCGAGCGCCGCATGCGCATCTTCCAGTCGCATGCCTACGCATCCGTCGACTTCCAGAATCGCATCCTGTCGCTGAACCATATCGGTGACCCCGATCCGGAGACCGGCGCCCCGGCCATCCATCGCGAGGAGAGTGTGTTCGACGAGGCCGATGCCCTGCTCGCCGAGATCCAGGCTTTCGTGGCCGCGGTCCGCGGCCAGGGTCCGGTCGTCGTCAGCGGCCGCGACGGCCAGCGCGCGCTGGAGACGGCCAGCCGCATCACCGACCTGGTCTATGAAAACCTGAACATCATGAGCCGGGCCGACGGCCCGCACAGCCACCTCGATGCGAACCCCACAGGAGTCAAGCCGTGATCCCGATGGTCGACCTGCAGCGCCAGTACCAGAGCCTGCGCCCCGAAATCGATGCCGCCCTTCAGGACGTGCTGGCCGGCGCCCGTTTCATCCTGGGCCCCAATGTGCAGACCCTGGAACAGGAACTGGCCGACTACCTCGGCGTCGAGCACGCGATCACCTGCGCGTCGGGCACCGATGCCCTGCATCTGGCCCTGGCCGCGGCCGGGATCGGCCCGGGTGACGAGGTCATCACCACCCCGTTCACCTTCATCGCCACGGCCGAGGCCATCCGCTACGTCGGGGCCGACCCGATCTTTGTGGACATCGACCCGCGCACCTTCAACATCGATCCGGATCAGGTAGAGGCTGCGATCACCGAACGCACCCGGGCGATCCTGCCGGTGCACCTGTTCGGCCAGCCAGCCGACATGCCACGCCTGCAGGCCATCGCCGAGAAGCACAAGGTGATGATCGTGGAGGACTGTGCGCAGTCCTTTGGCGCGACGGTCGACGGCGTGCAGACCGGTGCGGGCAATGCCTTCGGCTGCTTCTCGTTCTTCCCCAGCAAGAACCTCGGGGCCTTCGGCGACGGCGGCCTGGTCACCACCAGCTGCCCGTCGTCCGCCGAGGCCCTGCGCCGTCTGCGCAATCACGGTTCCAGCGAGCGCTACTACCACGACGAGATCGGCTACAACAGCCGGCTGGACGAGATGCAGGCCGCGATCCTTCGGGTGAAGCTGCCGCACATCGATACCTACAACGCGGAGCGCCGCCGGGTCGCCGCGCGCTACCGCGACGGCCTGGCCGGCCTGCCCGTGGAGGTGCCCTTCGAGGACGGTATCGGGACCCACGTCTACCATCAGTACACGCTGCTGACCGATCACCGCGATACCATCATGGAGGCCCTCAAGGCCGCCGAGGTCGCCTGCGCGATCTACTACCCAGTGCCCCTGCACCAGCAGAAGGCCTTCGCCGACCTGAAGAATCGCCCGGAATCGCTGCCCGTCACCGAAGACATCGCCGCGCGCTGCCTGTCGCTGCCCGTGTTCCCGGAACTCGAGGACGCGACCATCGACATGATCTGCGGGAAGATCCGCGAAGCCCTCGCATGACGCCACCCCGCCCCGCGCCGACTGGAGCCCCGCTCCGGCAATGACGCAGCATGTGGTGATCTGCGCCGGCGAAAGCTCGGGAGACGCCCTCGGGGCGGGGCTGGTCCACGAGCTCTCCGCGCTCGAGCCCGGACTGCGCTACTCGGGCATGGGCGGGACACAGATGCGGGCCGCCGGCGTCGACACGCTGATCGACGTCTCCGAGCTCGCGGTGGTCGGCCTGGTCGATGTGCTGGTGAACTACCCGCGCCTGCGCCGGCTGTTCCGGCGCATGAGCCGCCATCTCGAAACCGAGCGTCCGGACCTGCTGGTCCTGGTCGACTACGTGGAGTTCAACCTGCGCCTCGCGGCACATGCCCGCCGCCTCGGGATTCGTGTGCTGTTCTACGTCAGCCCGCAGCTTTGGGCCTGGCGCTCCGGGCGCATCAAGCGCATTCGCCGCTGCGTCGACGCCATGGCGGTCCTGTTCCCGTTCGAGACCGAGGTCTACGAGACCGCCGGCGTACCGGTGCGCTATGTCGGCAACCCGTTGGTGGACCGGGTGCAACCGCCGCAAACACCGATTCGGGAAACGCTGGACCTGCTGCCCGAGACGCGACTGGTCGGCCTGTTGCCCGGCAGCCGGAGCGGCGAACTGAAGCGCCACTGGCCCATGCTCGTAGACACGGTCCGGCGCATCCATGCCGCGCATCCGGATGTACGGTTCGTGGTTTCGATGGCACCCGGGGTAACGACCGATCGCTTGACCGAGCTCGCGGCCTGGGACGACCTGCCCCTGCAGTTCGTGGGAGGTGATACGCAAACCCATTCCCTGATGGCCGGGGCGGATCTCCTGCTGATTGCCTCCGGCACAGCCACGCTCGAGGCCGGACTGCTCCAGGCCCCGATGCTGGTCTTCTACCGGATGGGGGCCGTGAGCCATGCTGTGTTCTCGCGCCTCGTTCGCCTCGAGAACATCGCCCTGGTCAATATCGTCGGGGGCGAGCGCCTGGTACCCGAGTACCTGCAAGAAGATGCCAGCCCCGAGCGCCTCGCGCGGGATGCCATGAGCCTGCTCACACACCCCGAGGAACGGTTGGCCATGCGTGAACGGCTGGCCCGCGTGCGAGAACGCCTGGGGGATGGTGGGGCCGACCGCCGCGTCGCCGAAATGGCGCAGGAACTCCTCCAGCACGGCCATCTGTTGACTAGGGAGACGCTGATTTAATCACAGAGGACACGGAGTGCACGGAGAAGGGAAAGGTCAAAGGCGGTATACAGGAAGCTGGGAAGGCAGGAAGGGGTTACAGGGGTGAGGCGCCGGTGGGCTCGGGGGCATCTGGGAGCTCCTGAGGGAGCGTGGCTGCGAACGTAGCGCGACTATGTTCCGTGAGACGGGGCGCCCTCGCCGTTCGCCACGTCGCTTTGTGACCCAAAATGACGAATGGGTCGCCCCCGGATCACATACCGGTGATGGCCCATTCACTTTGCGGTTACAGCAACGGTCCGCCAGAAAGGCCCGTTTACTGAAACCATCTGAATCGGAATTTCTTCGCCCCTTCCGACCTTCCTGTGAATCGCCTTTGCCCTTCTCCGTGCACTCCGTGTCCTCTGTGGTTCAATGACCGAGGGAGTTGGAGCGCAAAGGTCAGTGGGGGCGGCCGCCGCGCAGGATGCCGCGCCGGCTGCCACGGACAAACCCGATCAGGTTGCGCACCTCGGGGACGTCGGTCTCCTCGAACATCGTGTCGAGGTGGCTCTCGCGGCCGGCCCGGCCGCGCATGCCCTGAATGAATACCCGATGGAGCGCCTGGATGGCCTCGTTGGAAAAGCCATTGCGCTTGAGCCCCACCTTGTTGATCCCGATCAGACGCGCGTAGTTTCCGCTCGCCAGGCAGTACGGCGGCAGGTCGCGGTTCAGGGCGGCCCCCATGCTGGTAAAGGCATAGGTCCCCACCCGGCAGAACTGATGCACCAGGGTGAACCCCCCCAGTGTTGCGTGATCCTGGATCTCCACATGCCCGGCCAGCGAAGTGGCGTTGGAGAAGATGATGCTGTTGCCAATGGTGCAGTCGTGGGCGATGTGCACGTACGCCATGATCAGGTTGTCGTGCCCGATCACCGTTTCGCCCAGCCCCTTCTCGGTGCCCCGGTGCAGCGTCACCGATTCGCGGATCACGTTGCGGTCACCGATCACCAGCCGGGTCGGCTCGCCGCGATAGCTGGTGTCCTGCGGCTCCTCCCCGAGCGAGGAGAACTGGAAGATCCGGTTGTCGCGCCCGATCTCCGTGGGCCCGTTAATCACCACGTGCGGCCCGACCCGGGTCCCGGCGCCGATCTTCACGTTGGCACCGATCACCGAGAACGGTCCGATCTCCACCGAGGAGTCGATCTCGGCACTGGGGTGGACGTCGGCCCGCGGATCAATCACGCCGGAATTTCCTGGCCAGAACACATCAGTTGTGCGGTGGCGCAGACATCCTCGCCGACCTTCGCTACTGCATCGAAGCGCCAGATCCCGCGCACCGTCCGCTTGAGATCGACCCGCAGGTGAAGCTGATCGCCGGGCACCACCTGACGTCGAAAACGCGCCTCGTCGATGCCGACGAACAGGTAGAGCTGCTGCTTGTCCTGATTCTCGTTGCGCGCCTCTTCCGTCTTGAATGCAAGGAGCCCGGTCGCCTGGGCCAGGGCCTCGAGGATCAGGACCCCCGGCATCACCGGCTTGATCGGGAAATGGCCCTGAAAATACGGCTCGTTGATGCTGACATTCTTGATCCCCGTGAGATAGCTGCCCGCCTCCCACTCCAGCACCCGATCCACCATGAGGAACGGGTAGCGATGCGGCAGGTAGCGCATGATCTCCTGGACGTTAAAGTCATCCACGCCGGTGTCCTTTTTCTGATTCTTGAGATGCCGCATACGGACCGCTGCGCGGACGTGCGATACGACGTTCGATCGGTTCTTCGCCCGTACATGGGCCAGAACCGGCTGTTCCCGGGACGGGATCGTCCCCCCTAACGTGCCAGGCGTCGCAGCCGTGCCAGCATGCGATTCCACAGCCGCGCCTCCTGATGCGGCACCCCGGACGCGTAGTGACCCGCCCGGTCGATGGAGCGCGTAACCAGCGTCATCGCGTGGATCGTCACGTGATCCGCAATGGAAAGATGCCCCAGGATCCCGGCGCCGCCCCCGATCGCGCAATGGGCCCCGATACGGGCACTCCCCGCAATGCCCACACAGCCGGCAATGGCAGTATGGTCGCCAATCTCGACGTTATGGGCAACATGAACGAGGTTGTCGATCTTCACACCGGTGCCGATGCGCGTCGCCTGCAGCGCCCCGCGATCAATGGTGGTATTACCCCCGATTTCCACATTCGAGCCGATCACGACGCGGCCCAGCTGCTCGATCTTCTCCCAGCCGTTGCCGCCGGCCGATGCGAAGCCGAAGCCGTCGGCGCCGATCACGCAGCCGCTGTGCAGGATGCACCGTTCCCCGACCTCCACCCCATCGAGCAGCGTCACGCGCGGGTGCAGGAAGGTGCCGGCCCCGATGGTGACGCCCTCACCGACCACACAATGCGCGGACACCACGGCCCCCGCGCCGATCACCGTCCCGGCACCAATCACGGCGCCAACCGCGACGCTTGCATCGGCCGCCACCGAAGCACCGGGATCGACAAACGCACCCGGATGTACGCCCGCGGGCCGCAAGCGGCGGCGAGCGCCGAGGCACTGACTCGCACGCGCATAGCCCAGGTAGACATCCTGCAGCACAATCAGGGACCGCCCGGGAAACACAGGCAGGTCCGCGGTTGCGGGCACCAGGATCACGCCCGCGGCACAGTTCTCGATTTCTTCGGCATGCCGGTCGGGGTCGGTGACGAAACTCAGATCCCCGGGTCCGGCTGCGGCCAACGGGGCCAGCCCCGCAACCCGCCGCTCACCCTCGCCGACAAGCCGCCCGCCCAGGGTTTCCGCCAGCTCCCGGGCGGTATACCCGCCGTCAGTCGCGCTGCATTGCGGCAAGGATGTCGTCCGTGATGTCGATGCGATCACTGGCGTAGAGCACGTTACGCTCGGTGAGGATCAGGTCGATGTCGCGTTCGCGGGCGAGGTCGACGATGGCATCGTTGATACGCCGCTGGAGCTTGGCCAGCTCCTCGTTGCGACGCACGTTCAGGTCCTCGCTGAAGCTTTCCTGGGCCCGCCGGAACTCGCGCGAGCGCTGCGAGAACTCGCGCTCCAGATCTGCCCGTTCCGACGGATTCATCAGGTCCCCGTCGCGCTCCAGCCGGTCCCGCAGGCGCTGCAGCTCCTCGCGCTCCGCCACCAGCTCGGAATCGCGCGGCGAGAATTCGCGCTCCAGTTCGCGCATCGCCTCCTCGGCCTGCGGCGAATCCTCGAGGATCCGGTTCATGGTGACGAAAGCCACGTTCTGCGCGCCCGCCGCCGCCGGCAGCACCAGCCACCCGCTGACGACCATCATCACGATCACCCACCAGGCGAGCCCGGATCTCATACCGCCTCCCGATGCCCTGGCATCGTTTGCATCGACCATCTTCAGAAACTGGCCCCCAGCAGGAACTGGAAGCGCTGCAGATCATCACCCGGCTGGTCGTTGAACGGCTCGGCCACACTGAAGCTCAACGGCCCCACCGGGGAGAACCAGGTGACCGCGACCCCGGCCGACGCGCGCAACTCGCTACTATCGAAATCCGACACCTGATCGAACACGTTCCCGGCATCCACGAAAGTACTCATGCGCACCGCGTCGTTGTCGGCGGCAAACGGCATCGGGAAGAACAGCTCCGCGGACAGCGTGGTCCGGAAGCGACCCCCGTAGGGGTCGTCGTTCGAATCACGCGTCGCGGGCTGGCCATCCCGCAGCGGGCGCAGGTCGCCCAGGCGGTTGTCCTCATACCCGCGCACGGAGCGAATGCCGCCGGCGAACAGCCGTTCGTAGAACGGCACCTCGTCGCCCCCGTAGCCATCCGCATAGGCCAGCCCGGCCGACAGACTGAAGGAATAGCGATCGGACAGCCGGAAGATCTCCTGGCCCGAGTACGTCAGCTTGTAGAACTCGCGGTCACTGCCCGGAATCGCCACTTCCAGTCCGACCCGGTGCCGCCGACCTTCCGAGGCGAAGGTCGTGCTGTCCCGCGTGTCATGGACGTAGCTGGTCTCCAGCTTGTAGAGATTCGCCGAGTCACCGAACTCGTCCAGCTCGTCAATGATCTCGTCCGGCGTCCCGATGCGCGTCTCCGACGCCTCGACCGTCTCGATTTCGATGTTCTCGAAACCGGGCCGGACCTGGATGCGGTCGAATTCCGACAGCGGGATGCCGTAGGTCACGTCGAAGCCAAAGCGATTCGACGAGTACCGCGAGATGTTCGCCTCCTCGGCATCGATCTTCCGGTAGAACACGGAGAATCCGCGGCTCGCGCCGGACGGCGTGAAGTGCGGATTGGTCACGCTCATCCGGAACAGCTGGTTGACCTTGCTGGTACTGACCTCGGTCGAGAAGCGGTTCCCGGTCCCGAGAAAGTTGTCCTGGGTCAGACTGGCGGTCAGCAACAGGCCCTGGTTCTGCGAGAACCCGGCCCCCAGGGACAGGGCCCCGGACTGCTGCTCGGTCACGGTGATGTTCAGGTCCACCTCGTCATCCGTACCGGCGACCCGCTCGGTCTCCACGTTCACGCTCTGCACGAACGGCAAGCGCTGGATGCGCACCCGCGAGCGCTCGATCAGCGCGCCGTTGTACCAGGCGCTCTCCATCTGGCGCAGCTCGCGGCGATAGACCCGCTCCTCGGTGTTCTGGTTGCCGGTAATGCGGATGTTACGCACATACACGCGCGGCCCCGGGTCAACGAAGAAGGTAATCGCGACCTCACGGTTGTCCTCGTCCACATCGGGGACCGGGTTCACGTTGGCGAAGGCATAGCCCTCGCGTGTCAGCCGCTCGCTGATGCGCTCCGCCGACTCGGTGATCTGGCTGCGCGAGAACGGCGCGTCGATATCCACCTCGATCAGGTCTTCCAGCTCCTCGCGCGGGATGACGAATTCGCCGGCCAGATCCACGCCAGTCACCGTGTAGCGCTCGCCCTCGTCCACGTTGATGGTGATGAACAGGTCCTTGCGATCGGGCGTCAGGGTGACCTGCGTGGAGTCGATGTCGAACTCCAGGAACCCCTGGTCGAGGTAATGCGAACGCAACTGCTCCAGGTCTCCGGAGAGCTTTTCGCGGGAGTAATTGTCGCGGCGACTGAAGAATGCCCACCAGCGGGGCACCCCGGATTCAAAACCGCGGGTCAGCTCGCGCGTGCTGTAGCTCTCGTTGCCGACCACGTTGACCTGGCGGATCTTCGCCACCGGCCCCTCCGCGATGTCGATCTCCACGTCCACGCGGTTGCGCGGCAGCTCGACGATCTCGACGTCGATCTGGACGTTGTAGCGGCCACGGGCGAAGTACTGCTGGCGCAGTTCGCTCTCGATACGGTCCAGCATGGTCCGGTTGAACACTCGCCCCGAGCGCAGGCCCGCGGAGTTCAGGGCCTCGCGCAGCCCGTCGTCCGGGATGTCGCGGTTGCCGGAGAAGTTGATCTCGTTGATGGCGGGGCGTTCCGAGACGATCACCACCAGCACGTCACCGCGTCGCGCGATCTCGACGTCGTCAAAGAAACCGGTCTGGAACAGCTCGCGGATCACCTCCGGACTGCGACTGTCGTCGAAGGTATCGCCCACCTGCACGGGCAGATAGCTGAGCGCGGTGCCGGCGGTGATCCGCTCGAGCCCCTCGATCTCGATGTCCTCGATCTCGTACGCCTGCCCCCAGGCCGTCCCCGCCAGGCCCAGCAAGCCGATCAGGGCCATTCCTCTCAAGCTGTTTCGCGCCATGCTCTCCGCCAGAAAAAGGCCGCTCGGCAGACCCGTCGAAGACCCCCGATCCGGAGGGGCCCGTCGCCACGCCTAGCCGAACAGTCGTGTCAAATCATTGTACAGGGCCAGTGTCATCAGGCCCGCGATCGCCAGGAGCCCCACCTGCTGTCCGATGATCTGGGTACGCTCCGACACCGGGCTGCCCTTGACCGCCTCGGCGGCGTAATACAGCAGATGTCCGCCATCCAGCATCGGGATCGGCAGCAGGTTGATGATCCCGAGGGAAACACTGACCAGCCCCAGGAAACCCAGGAACGCCGAGACCCCGATCAGCGCCGAGACCCCCGCGAACTCGGCTATGGTAACCGGTCCGCTGATATTTTTAACCGACGCATCCCCGGTGATCATTCGCCACAGGATGCCGAGCGTCAGGACCGAGACATCCCACGTGCGCTGGACACCGGAAACAAAGGCCGACACCGGGCCCTGACGCACCAGGACCGCCATCTCCCGCGCCGCCGGCTGATCCGGGTCCACCCCGGCACCGATCCGGCCGATGCGCGTGCCCTCATGATCCACAGCCTCCGGCGTCATGCGCAGCTCCAGGGTTCGGCCATCCCGCTCGACCGTCACCTGCAAGTCCGTCTCCGGACGGGCACGCACGCGCTCGACCCAGTCGCTCCAGTCGGTCACCGCGTCGCCATCCACGGCCAGCACGCGATCACCCGGCTCCAGCCCCGCCGCCGCGGCGGGGCTCCCGGCCTCGACCGCGCCGATACGCGGTTCCAGCGCGGGGCGATACGGCCGCAAGCCCAGCTTGTCGAGGAACTGCCCCTCGCCCAGCAGCGCCTGGCGATCGCGCAGATCCACCTCGCGCTCGAACTCGCGACCCTCCACATCCCGCACCAGCAGGGTCACGGCCTCGCCGCGCACGGCATGATCCAGCAGCCGCAGGTTGGCCTGCTCCCAGTCCACGACCGCGCGATCCCCCACCCGCAGGATCTCCTGCCCGCGCTCGAGCCCGGCCTCGGCGGCCGGCGTCTCCGGCGCCACCTCGCCCAGAATCGGCTTGACCCCTCCCACGCCCACCATGAACATCACGGCGTACACCACGATGGCCAGGAGGAAATTCGCCGCGGGTCCCGCCGACACCACAAAGGTACGGGCCCCGAGACCCTTCTGGTTGAAGGCGCGCGGGACCTCCTCCGGCGCGACGGCCCCCTCGCGCTCATCCAGCATCTTCACGTAGCCGCCCAGGGGCAGCGCGGCGATCACGAACTCCGTCCGATCCCGTCCGAAGTAGCGCTTGTACAACGGGCGCCCGAAACCGACCGAAAACCGCAGCACCTTGACACCCATCAGGCGCGCGGCCAGGTAATGTCCATACTCGTGCACGGTCACGAGCACGCCGATCGCCACCGCAAATGCCAGCAGGCTCGTCAGAAAGGTCATGACACCACTTGCCGTGCGTTCGCCACCTGCTCCCCGGCGATCGCGCGTGCCTTCCGGTCAGCGCTCAACACCCGCTCCAGCGAGTCCACCGGCTCGGCCTCGATGGCATCGAGAGTGGCGGCGATCACCACTGGGATCTCGCTGAACGCCAGGCGTTCGGCGAGAAACGCCTCCACCGCCACCTCATTCGCCGCGTTCAGCACCGCCGTCGCCGTCCCCCCGCGCTCCAGGGCCTGATAGGCCAGCCCCAGCGCAGGGAAGCGCGCCGCTTCCGGTTCGGAGAACTCCAGCCGGCCCATGGTCAGAAGGTCCAGGGGCTCGACCCCGGATTCCATGCGCTCGGGCCAGGCCAGGGCATGGGCAATCGGTGTTCGCATATCGGGATTCCCGAGTTGCGCGAGCACAGAGCCGTCGTCATAGGCCACCATCGAGTGCACGATACTCTGCGGATGCAGCACGACCTGGATCGTCGACGGCGGTACCGCAAACAGCCAGCAGGCCTCGATCACCTCCAGGCCCTTGTTCATCATCGTCGCGGAGTCCACCGAGATCTTGCGCCCCATCTCCCAGTTGGGATGAGCACAGGCCTCGTCCGGGGTGATGCCGGCAAAGCTGTCCAGCGGACGATCGCGAAACGGCCCGCCCGACGCGGTCAGCCAGATCCGGCGGGCGCCGTGCGGTGTCACCGGCTCCGCACAGACATACCCGTTCGGCAGGCACTGGAAGATCGCGTTGTGCTCGGAATCGATGGGCAGCAGGCACGCCCCGGAGCGCCGCACGGCATCCATCAGCAAGGCGCCGGACATCACCAGCGCCTCCTTGTTCGCCAGCAACACCCGCTTGCCCGCCTCCGCCGCGGCCAGCGTGGGCAACAGTCCGGCGCCCCCCACGATCGCGGCCATTACCGCATCCACCTGCGGCGCGCGAGCCACCTCGGCCAGGGCCTCCGCGCCCGCGCGCACCTGCGTGCGCGAACCGGACGCCGCCAGGGCCGTGCGCAGGGCATCCGCAGCATCCGCATCGACCATCACCGCGATTTCCGGCGCGTGCCGGAGGCACTGCTCGCGCATGCGTTCCACATTGCGATGAGCCGTCAGGGCATGGACGCGGAACCGTGCCGGCTGACGCGCCACCACGTCCAGCGTGCTCAGCCCGATACTGCCGGTCGATCCGAGAATGGTGAGCTGCGTCGTCTTCATGAGTACCTGCGCCTGCGCGCGCTATCCCGTCACCGGCGAGGCCGGTATCAGCGCCAGCCACAACAGCCCGGCCAGGAACACCGGGGCGGCTGCAACCATACTGTCGAACCGGTCCAGAATACCCCCGTGACCCGGCAGCAAGGAACCACTGTCCTTGGACCCGGCCTCGCGCTTCAGGATGCTCTCGAACAGGTCCCCGACCACCGACACCAGACCGATCAGTACCGACAGCAGAAGGAAGACCAGCGCGTCCATCGGGGCAAGCCCCCACCCGATCGCCACCACGGTCGCGAAGGCCAGTACCGTGAGCAGGCCGCCGAATAACCCCTCGCGGGTCTTTCCGGGGCTGATATGGGGCGCCAGCGGGTTGCGGCCGAAGGCCTTGCCGGCGAAGTAGGCGCCCGTATCCGCGAGCCCCACCAGCACCACCAGATACACCACCAGCAACGGGGCCAGTGCGTGCAGCCAGACGAGGCCCATTCCGGCCGGCACCAGCGTGAGGATCGCCGCAACCGCAAACAGCGGTCCATGTCGGCCGCGCGCGCCCTCCTCGTGTTCCCGGTAGAACGGCAGCACCAGCAGGATCACCAGCCACCACAGCAGGGCCAGGCCCAGAATCAGGTAGTGCAGCGCCCCTGCAGGGGCAGTTCCAAGCGCCAGCACGGGGGCGCCCACGGCCGCGACCAGCGCGGCGCGGGCACCGTGGCCCACCAGTCCCGCCAGGCCGCCCCATTCCCAGGTGGCCAGCCCGAGCACCAGCACCACCAGGAGCAGCACGGCCCAGTTGGGGCCCCAGGCCACCAGGGCCAGGGCCGGCAGGCCCAGGGCCGACGCCGTCAGGATCCGTTGCCTAAGCACCCGTCGCCTCCCCCGGCGCGGCCGCGTCGCCCGCGGCCGGCACGCGCCCGAAGCGGCGCTGGCGGCTTGCGTACCAGGTCAGCCCTTCCTCCAGCTCCGTATTCGTCACATCCGGCCAGAAGGTCTCGATGAACAGCAGTTCGGCGTAGGCCGCCTGCCACAAGAGGAAATTGCTGACCCGGTGTTCACCCCCGGTGCGGATCAGCAGATCCACGTCCGGCAGGCCGGCCGTACTCAGATATCCGGAGAAGGCGGCTTCGGGGTCCGCTCCGCGGTCGCTGTCGGCCACCCAGCGCCGGGCCGCCTGCAGGATGTCCCAGCGCCCGCCATAGCCCAGCGCCACCACCAGGCACATGCGGTCGTTCCCGGCGGTGGCCTCCTCGGCCTCGGTCATGCGTGCCTGAAGATCGGACGGGAACGTGGCGCGATCCCCGATAAAGCGCAGCACGATACCGCGCTCGACCAGTTCCGGAAGCTCCGCCTCGATGGCGGAGACAAACAGGTCGAACAGGGCCTCGACCTCTTCCCGGGGGCGGCCCCAGTTCTCGCTGCTAAAGGCAAACAGGGTGAGGGTGCCAACGCCCTGTTCGGCAAAGAAGCGCACGGCGTTGCGCGTCGCCTCCAGCCCGGCGCGGTGGCCTTCGGATCGGCTCAGACCGCGCGCCTCGGCCCAGCGGCCGTTGCCATCCATGATGATGGCCACATGCGCGGGAAGCCCATCGCGGGGTTTGGGGATAACCGGCATCGTGCGCGCCGGTCAGACTTCCATCAACTCGGCTTCCTTGTCCGCCAGCATCGCGTCGATCTTGGCGATGTGGTCGTCGGTCAGCTTCTGGACCTGCTCCTGGGCCTTGTGCTCGTCGTCCTCGGACATCTCCTTGTCCTTGACCAGCTGCTTGAAGGCATTGTTGGCGTCACGCCGGATATTGCGCACGGCGACCCGTGCGTGCTCGGCCTCCGCCTTCACCACCTTCACCAGCTCGCGGCGGCGCTCTTCCGTCAGCGCCGGCAGCGGCACCCGGATCACGGTCCCCATGCTCGCCGGGTTCAGCCCCAGATCGGAGGTCATGATGGCCTTCTCGACCTTACCCACCATGTCCTTCTCGTACGGCACCACGGCCAGGGTGCGCGCATCCTCGGCCGTGATGTTCGCGACCTGGTTGATCGGCACTTCCATGCCGTAGTACTCCACGTGCACGTGCTCGAGCAGCGTGGGGTGCGCCCGCCCCGTGCGGATCTTCGACAGTTCGTTGCGCAGCGCTTCCAGGCTCTTGTCCATGCGCTCGCGCGCGTCCTTGATGGTGGCGTCACTCATTGCGGGATCCCTCGACCAGGGTACCCACCGCCTCGCCCATCACGAGCCGCTGCAGGTCGCCCCTGGCAAACATGTTCATTACACGAATCGGCAGGCCGTTGTCGCGGCACATCACCAGGGCCGTGGTATCCATCACGCCCAGGCGCCTTTCCAGCGCATCATCGAACGTCAGGCGTTCAAAGCGTCGGGCATCCTTGCTCTTGACCGGGTCGGCATCGTAGACACCGTCGACCTTGGTCGCCTTGATCATGATATCGGCGTTGATCTCGATCGCCCGCAGGCTGGCCGCGGAGTCCGTCGTAAAGAACGGATTACCGGTCCCGGCCGCGAACACCACGATCCGCCCCTTCTCGAGATGGCGCACCGCACGGCGCCGGATGTAGTCCTCGCAGACCTGGTTGATCCGGATCGCCGACATTACGCGGGAGAAACGCCCGGCCCGCTCGATCGCATCCTGCAGCGCCAGCGCGTTGATCACCGTCGCCAGCATGCCCATGTGATCACCGGTCACCCGGTCCATGCCGCCCTGCGCCAGACCCGCACCGCGGAAGATATTACCGCCACCGATCACGATGCCGACCTCTACCCCCATGCGGGAGAGCTCCGAGACCTCTTCGGCCACCTGCGCCAGGACATCCGGGTCCACCCCGTAGGATTGCTGGCCCATCAGGGCCTCCCCGCTCAACTTCAGAAGGATGCGCCGGTACGCGGGCTGGCTGTCCTGACTCATGGAGTTCCTTATCTCGGGCTCGTTATTCTCGCTTGCCAGTTTTTTCTGGCCATCTTATCCGGAAACGGCCGCTTCAAGCGGCCGCCCCGGGATCCTGCTGGATCAGGCGCCGCGCGCCTGAGCCATGACCTCTTCGGCGAAGTTCTCGGTCTTCTTCTCGATGCCCTCGCCCACTTCATAGCGGATGAATCCGGACACCGACGCACCCTTGCTCTCCAGCAACTGGCCGACGGTCTGATCGGGGTCCTTCACGAACGGCTGGCCGACCAGGGTAATCTCGCCCAGGTACTTGCGGATCCGGCCCTCGATCATCTTCTCGATGATGTTCTCGGGCTTGCCGGACTCCTCGGCCTGCGCCTTGAAGATCGCGCGCTCCTTGTCGAGCATCTCGGTCGGCACCTGGCTTTCGTCCACGCACACCGGGTGGCTGGCCGCGATATGCATGGCAATGTCCTTAGCCAGCGCCTCGTCTCCGCCGCTCAGGCCGACCAGCACACCGATGCGGGCGCCATGCTGGTAGAAGCCCAGGGCCCCTTCCGCGCTCATTCGTTCGAAGCGACGCACCTGGACGTTCTCGCCCACCTTGGCGATCAGCTGGGTGCGCTGCTCTTCCAGGGTCTGGCCATCCACGGTCTCGGCCATCAGACCCTCGACGGAATCGGCTGCGGTGTTCAGCGCCACCTTGGCGCAGGTGCCGGTGAAGGCACGGAAGTTGTCGTCATTGCCAACGAAGTCGGTTTCGCAGTTGATCTCGACGATCACGGCCTGCGAACCCTCGCAGGCGATCTCGACCCGGCCCTCGGCCGCAACCCGATCCGCCTTCTTGTCGGCCTTGGCCATGCCGGACTTGCGCATGGCTTCCACGGCCGCTTCCAGGTCTCCCCCGGTCTCGGTCAGGGCCTTCTTGCATTCCATCATGCCGGCGCCAGTGCGCTCGCGCAGTTCTTTCACTTGTGCAGCAGTAATCTGCATCGTTGGTGCTCCTGAATCATGCTCGGACCGGCCGCCTCGGGCGGCCGGTCCCGGTTATCAAGCGGGGTTGGCGGGCGACGCGGTGTCGTCGGAACCTTCGGCGGCGGCCGGCTCGGCGAACTCTTCTTCGCTCACGCCACCGGTGCTCACGGCGCCCTTGGCCTCGATGATCGTGTCGGCGATCGCGGCCACGTAGAGCTGGATGGCACGCATCGCGTCATCATTGCCCGGGATCACGTAGTCCACGCCTTCCGGGGAATGGTTGGAATCGACCACGGCCACCACCGGGATGCCGCGCTTCTTCGCCTCGGCCACGGCAATCTTTTCGTAACCCACGTCGATCACGAACATGGCGTCGGGCATGCGGTTCATGTCCTTGATACCGCCCAGGCTGCGATCCAGCTTTTCCTTCTCGCGGCGACGGCTCAGGGCCTCGCGCTTGTTCAGGACCTGGAAGCTGCCGTCGGCGTCCATCGTCTCGAGATCCTTCAGGCGCTTGATCGACTGCTTGACCGTGTTGAAGTTGGTCAGCATCCCGCCCAGCCAGCGGTGGCTCACGTGCGGCATGCCGCAGCGACGTGCCTCTTCCGCGACCACGTCGCGCGCCGAGCGCTTGGTGCCGACAAACAGGATCTGGCCGCCGTCGGCGGCGAGCTTGCCGAGGAAGTTCAACGCGTCGTTGAACATCGGCAGGGACTTCTCGAGGTTGATGATATGAATCTTGTTGCGTTCCCCGAAGATGTACGGGGCCATCTTGGGATGCCAGTAACGCGTCTGGTGGCCGAAGTGCACGCCGGCCTCCAGCATCTGTCGCATAGTCACGAGGGACATGAGGTTTCTCCTGTAACGGGTTGAGCCTCCACGTATCCCGATCTGAAACCCGAACCGAATCTTCTTCGCGAGCGGGCACCCGACAGACCGTGCCGATACGTGTGTGGATTAAGGTTTCGAACACCGGCCCCGCAAAGGGCGGCATCCGGCCCCGCCGAATTGCCAGCGAGGCGCGCGCTTTATAGCATAGGACGCTTACCCGAACCAAACGCCGAGCCCCTCCGGGCGCCGCGGCGGGAGCCCCCATGTCCGTTTCCATCAAGACCCCCGAAGAGATCGAACACATGCGCGTCGCCGGCCGCCTGGCCGCCGAAGTCCTCGAGATGATCGAGCCCCATGTGCAGGCCGGCGTGACCACCGGGGAGCTGGACCGGATCTGTCACGATTACATCGTGAACACCCAGGACGCGATCCCGGCCCCGCTCAACTACCGGGGCTTTCCCAAGTCGATCTGCACCTCGGTGAACCACCAAGTCTGCCACGGCATCCCGGGCGACCGGAAGCTGAAGAACGGCGACATCCTCAACATTGACATCACCGTCATCAAGAACGGCTTTCACGGCGATACCAGCCGCATGTTCGTGATCGGCAAGGCCGGCATCCAGGCCCAGCGGGTGATCGACGTGGCGCGCACCAGCATGTACCTCGGCATCCAGCAGGTCCGCCCCGGGGCGACGCTGGGCGACATCGGACACGCCATCCAGGAATACGCCGAGGCCCGGCGCTGCTCCGTGGTGCGCGAATTCTGCGGTCACGGGATCGGGCGCGGCTTTCACGAGGACCCACAGGTCCTGCACTACGGCAAGCCCGGCACCGGCATGACGCTGGAGGAAGGCATGTGCTTCACCATCGAACCCATGATCAATGCCGGACGCCGGCATACGCGCATCCTCGCCGACGGCTGGACCGCCGTGACCAAGGATCACAGCCCCTCGGCCCAGTGGGAGCACACCATCCTGGTGACCGCGGATGGCTACGAGATCCTGACCCTGCGCAAGGACGAAACCCCGCCCCAGGAGATCGCGGCCTGATCCGGGCTTTTCGCCTCCCTTACCCGCCGATTCGCACCAACAACACCACGGAGTTGCAATGAATCCTGCGGGCAGCACCCCCGGCGAACTCGATACCCCGGCCTTCACCGCCGACTGGGGCGAGGACTACCAGCGCCTGAGCCGCAACCCGGGGAACATCGCCCTGTTCCGGGACCGCCGCCGCGCCATCCTGGAGCAGCAGTACCAGGGCTTTCGCGACGGCATGCCCATCGCCGAACTGATCCATGGCCATGCCCGGCGCATCGATGAGCTGCTCAAGCTGATCTGGGCGCAGAAGGGTCTGGCCGATGACGACCGGCTGTGCCTGATTGCGGTCGGGGGCTACGGGCGCGGCGAACTGCATCCCGCCTCCGACATCGACATCCAGATCATCCTCGAGGGCGAGCACGACCGCGCGCGCTTCGACCGCATCAGCGATTTCGTCACCTTCCTCTGGGATATCGGCATCGAGGTCGGGCACAGCGTGCGCAGCATCGAAGACTGCACCCGCGAGGCGCGCGACGACATCACCGTCGCGACCAACCTGATCGAGGCCCGCTACCTGGCCGGCCATCTGGGTCTGTTCAACGACTTCCGCCAGGCCATCGAACCCGATCGCATCTGGGACTCGCGCAGTTTCTACGCCGCCAAGCTGGCGGAACAGCAGGCCCGGCATCGCCGCTTCGGCGAGACCGCCTACCGCCTGGAGCCAAACGTCAAGGAAGGCCCTGGCGGACTGCGCGACATCCAGATGATCGGATGGGTCACCAAGCGCCACTACGGCGCCGAGCGCATCGAGGAACTGGTCTCGCTGGGCTTCCTGCGCGAGGGCGAATTCCGCGAGATGATGGAGGGCCAGAACTTCCTCTGGCGCGTGCGCTTCGCCCTGCACATGCTGGCCGGCCGCCGCGAGGACCGCCTGCTGTTCGACCTGCAGCGCCAGCTGGCCAACACCTTCGGCTTCGTCGACCAGAACCACAACCGGGCGGTCGAGCAGTTCATGCAGCGCTACTTCCGCACCATCAACGACCTCGAGCGCCTGAACGAGCTGCTGCTGCAGCACTTCAACGAGGCCATCCTGGACGACCCCGAAAACCTGCAGGAACCGGTGCGCATCCATCAGCGCTTCCAGCTCCGGGGCGGCTATCTCGAGGCCGCGCACGACCAGGTCTTCATGATCTACCCGCCGGCCCTGCTGGAGGTCTTCCGCCTGTTGCAGGAACACCCCGAGATCCAGGGCATACGGGCCTCCACCATCCGCCTGATCCGGGCCCACCGCCACCTGATCGACGGTCACTTCCGGCGCAACCCGGTCTGCCGCGAGCTGTTCATGGACATCCTGCGCGCGCCGCGCGGCATCACCAGCCAGCTCCGCCGGATGAACCGCTATGGCGTGCTGGGCAACTATCTGCCGGCCTTCGGCCGCATCATCGGGCGCATGCAGTACGACCTGTTTCACGCCTACACCGTGGACGAACACACCCTGAACGTGGTGCGCAACGCGCGCCGCCTCGCGCTGCCCGAGTTCGCCCACGAACAACCCCTGGCGCACCGCATCCACGCGAGCCTGGAGCGGCCGGAACGCCTGGTCCTGGCCGCGCTGTTTCACGACATCGCCAAGGGTCGCGGCGGCGACCACTCCGAGCTGGGCGCCCACGACGCCCTGCACTTCTGCCAGCAACACGGGCTCTCGGACGCCGATGCCGGGCTGGTCGCCTGGCTGGTGCGCTCGCACCTGCTGATGTCCCTCACGGCCCAGCGCAAGGACATCTCGGACCCCGAGGTGGTCCTCGGCTTCGCACGGGAGGTCGCCACCGGCGAACGCCTGGACTTTCTCTATCTGCTCACGATTGCCGATATCCGCGGCACCAACCCGGAGCTATGGAACAGCTGGAAGGATGCCCTGCTCCAGACCCTCTACCACGCCACGCGCAACGTCCTCGATCGTGGCCTGGACACCCCGCCGGACATGGACGAGCAGATCCGCCAGACGCGCGCCGAGGCGCTCGAGCGGCTACAGCAGCAGGGCTTCGATCCGGAACAGGCACGTCGGCTGTGGGATGAACTCGACGACGAGTATTTCCTCCGCCATTCCGCCGACGAGATCGCCTGGCATGCCCAGGCCCTGCTCCCGCTGGAACCGGACGCGCTTCCGCTGATCCTGGTACGCCCCAAGACCTCGCGCGGCAGCACCGAGATCTTCGTCTATGCCGAGGATCACCCGCAGATCTTCGCCCGCATCACCAGCGCATTGACCCAGCTCGGGCTCGACATCGTGGACGCCCGCATCATCACCACGGCGGGTGGCCGCACCCTGGATACCTTCCTGGTCCTGGAGAGCGGCGGCGGCCAGACCGTCGATGCCGGCTATCGCGCCGACGAGATCCGCCACGCCCTGGAGCAGGAACTCGCCCGCCAGGGCCGCACCCCCAACCCCGCCACGCGTCAGCTTCCGCGACGCCTCAAGCACTTCGACGTGGACACCCGCATCGAATTCGAGCCGGCGCCCGGGGGCCACGCCACGCGCATGCGCCTGCGGGCCCTGGATCGACCGGGCCTGCTGTCCACCATCGGGCATATCCTTGGCGAGCAGGGTATCGACGTCCGCACCGCCCGCATCGCCACGGCCGGCGAACAGGTCGAAGACAGCTTCCTGCTGAGCCGACCCGGGCGCACCCCGCTGGACGCCGAGGCACAGACCCGACTGCGCGAGGCCCTGCTTCAGGCCCTCTGACGCCGAGGGAAACACTGATTAAGTGTTCCCCTTACGATCAGCGCCCGCGCGCCTCCAGCGGCAAGGGTTCCGGCGCCGCCGGCGAGGCCTCGCCCAGCAGGCGCGTTTCAAAGTCCGTCAGCACGCTGAATTCGACCCGTCGGGAGGCGCGGCGGTCCTCCTCGCCCTGTGCATCCAGCACCCGCCGCGAAGATGACAGGCCCACGGCGGCGACCCGCGAGCGAAACCAGTCCGCCTCCTGCAGGGGTTCCAGCTGGTAGGCATATTCCAGCACCGCCCGCGTGCGCCGCTGGCTGAGGTCCATGTTGCCGAAATAAGCCTCCAGGGGATCGTCGCTCCCGGCCCACTCACTCGACGTGTGGCCTTCGATCCGCACCTCCCGGATCACCTCGGCGAACGGGCGCAGCTGTTCGGCATAGCGCGGCATGAAATCCGCCAGAATCGCCTCGAATCGCGGCCGGATGGAGGCTGAACTGCGCTCGAACAGGACCTCCGGCTCACGGAAACGCAGCGTCAGGCTGTCGCGATCCAGCTCCGCGTTCCAGCGCGGCAGATCCTCCCGGAACTCCTCCTCGAGCACCGAATAGATCGCCGCGCGCAGCGCGGCCGCCTCGTTGCGCACCTCCGTGTGCGCGGCACTCTCGCGCTCCACCTGCACCATATGCAGCAGGGCGAGGAACAGGAAGATCATCATCAACGCCGCCATCAGATCCGCCACCGCGAGCCAGTGCGAGCCCTGGTCCGCCTCGCTGCCGGGGCCCTCGCCCCGGCGTCCGCGCCGCGCCATCCACGCAAACATCAGTTACGCCCGCCCGCTGATGCCACCGGCCGGCTCCAGCGCTGCTCGGCCGCGTGTCCGGCCTGAACGGCGTTCTCGATGCTCTCGAGCATCGCCTCCAGGCGGGCATCCATGGCCGGGAAGGCCTCGGTTGCACGATCGCGCAGGGCCGCGATGCTGCCCAGCAGCGCCTCCAGTTCGACCGTCTCGCGGCGCAGGCTGGAGAGCGTCGACTCCTGATCCTCCACGTGACGCGTGATCTGCAGGGCCTGTCCCGTCATGCGCTCCAGCGTCTGCTCGGTCTGCTCGACCCCGCTGCGCGCCTGATCAAAGGCACGCTGCAGGGTTTCCATCTGCTGACGGTACTGATCCTGCCACTCCAGCAGTCGCGCGACCGAGTCATCCAGGCGGCGGAAGTTCTCCCCGAACTGCTCGCCAAGACGATGGTTGAAATCGTGGATCACCCGCTCCAGCGCCTCGACGAGATGCGTGCTGCTCATTTCGGTGATGCGCTCGGCCATGCCGTCCAGCGCCCCGGTCAATTCCCGGTGCTGCCGCTCCAGCCGGGCATCGAGGCGCTGGTCCAGAGTCCGCACGGCCTCGACCATCGCCAGCGCGGCATCGCGTTGCTGTTCGGCCAGTTGCGCCGGATCTTTGGTGCCGTTTGTCGCCTGGGCGGGAACCTCGCGCTCCGCGAGAGTCGCGGTGGGTGTCAACACCTGCACCATCCGCAGCACCGCCGACAGGAGGATGCCCACGATACTGGTCACAAAGGCCAGCTTGAGCCCCTCCAGCAACGCGGGGATGCTCGCCTCCACGCGTCCCGCATCGAAGTCCAGCAGACCAATTGCCACCCCCAGGAACGTCCCGAGGATCCCGAGCGTGGTCAGCAACGCGGGCGCGGCCCCCTGCAGGGCCTTCGCGCGCCGCAGCGCCGTCGCGCCCAGGGCCACCAGGAACAACGCGAACAACACCAGCGCGAACAGGCCAATCACCGTCAGCGGGCTGAGCCCCTGTAGTGTCGCCAGCAAGGCCTCTGCGATCCTGTCCAATACTCCCATCCTGAATTCTCCTGCCGCACCCCGGGCACGCTTGTGTACTGCCGGTTCAAACAAGCAAGAAAAGCGCCAGTTTCGCCGAAGGCGCGGCAAGGCCGCTTGGACACCCACCAGAACCGACGAGTTATTGACGATTCCCAGGCGGGTCACACAACTCTTCGCTCAAATCGTCAGCTTGCCGGCACCGCCATCCCCAACCGTTTCACGACGGGTCGTTCCGGTCGCGTTGGGCTTTACTCAATATTCGGAATGCCGTATGAACGAGAGAGGGGCGCAATGACATGACCAGAACACGCTCAAACCCCGCACGTGTTCCTGCCGCGCACTGGATCACGCGGCCGGCCAGTGCGGTGCTCATCCCGGTTCTGCTGATGCTCGGCGGTTTGCCAGCACTGGCAAACGATGCCCAGACCCGGTCCCTGGGCATCCAGCCCTTTCTCAGCCCCCCAGCCCTCTTCGAGCGATACGCACCGTTGCGCGACTGGCTGAGCGAGCAGCTCGAGGTTCCGGTTCGAATCGAATCTGCGCGAACCCGTGACGTCTTCCACCAAAGACTCGCTGCCGAACGCTACGACCTGGTGTTCACCTCGCCGCATGTGGTGCCATTCCTTGAAACGGAGACGCGCTACCAGGCGATAGCGGCCACCCGGGACCGGCTGGCGATTCTGATTGCGGTGCTACCCGAAACGCCATTCGACAGTGTCGAGGACCTGGCGAATGCACGCATTGCCGCACCCTTCGAGGAAAGCCTGGCATCGGCCTACCTGGATCACGCCCTCTCCAGGCAACTATGGACAGACGGAGCATCCCGGCCGATCATCCAGCACCACCACCATCACAGCGCCGCCGTAACCACCTTCGTGCGCGGCGAAACAGAGGCCCTGGTTCTGGTCACGGATGGTGACCTGGTGGAATCTCTCACCCGTCTGGGTGCTACGACCATGCTGATGTCACTCGGGGATGGGACTCTCGTGCGTGTCATCGAGGCATCACCCACTTTCCCCGGCATGACGCTTTTGGCACGCAACGCCGTCGTCGCGGAAGCCGGTGATTTGACCCGCTCGCTCATCAGCCTTGAAGACACCGCCCAGGGGCAGCACCTCCTGCGCGCGATACGCCACCGAGGTTTCGTTGCCGTTCAGGACACCGACTTCCTGCCTTTTCGCCAGGAGGCGTTCGAAAATGCATTCGATTCGTTCGAACCCAAGGAGGAATGAGGTGGGCTCCAGGAGCCTGTGTGGCGACGTTGCCACGATGGGCATCTACGGAACAGTCCCGTAGAATATGCGCGACAATTTCGGCTTTTGACCAATCATCTCTACTGGCAAGCCCCCGACTCGGAACCCTTCCATGAACCGCTCCGGCCTGGCTCCAACCAGCTTCGGCCCCAGCCTTCTGGTGGCGCCGCGAACACGCGAGCCAAGCCCCGCATGCGCCTGAATTTCGCCTGGCAGATCATCATTGGCACCGTCGCGATCCAAGTCGCGATGGTCGCAGTACTGATGTTCAGTGGCATCTCCCAGGTGCAGCAGAACCAGTCGCAGATGCTGGAGCGCTTTGCCGAGCAGCAGGGGCGCCTCCTGTCCAGCGCGCTGACTCCGGGGCTGGCCTACGCCGATCCGGCGATGCTGCAGGACCTGCTGGACCTGGTCGCGGACGACTCCCACGTGCTCTACGCGGTAGTGCTCGATGCCCAGGACCAGCCCATGGCCTCCGTGGGCATCTCGCCGGAGGCAATCCCCGAATCCGGCGACCGCATTCGCACTGCCCCCGGACAGATCGAGATCCTCCGGGACATCGAACTGGCCGGACAACCCCTGGGCACCCTCGCGGTCGGGTACTCGACGGACGCCATCGATGCCCTGTCCGCCGACCTCCTGCAGCGCAACGTCCTGCTGGCCATGGGGGTTCTGGTACTGTCGATGGTCGCCGCGATTGTGTTCAGTCTGGTGATCACCCGCCGGCTACGCCTTTTGAATCAGGGCGCGAAGGCCCTGCAGGTCGGCCGCCTGGACCATCGCATCCCGATGCGCTCGAACGACGAATTCGGCGACCTCGCGCGCACCTTCAACGACGTCGCCGCCCATCTCGGTACAACCCAGACCACGCTGGAACAGCAAAACCAGCAACTCAACCGCTCGGTCGCGCGCCTGGAATCCATGCTGGGCGGGGCCAATGCCATCCTGTGGGAGGCCAACCCCGCCACTCACGAATGGGAGTTCGTCGCCGGCGACACCCGCCACCTGCTCGGCTTTCCCGCGCGCAATCTGGGCCGCGGCGAACTGCGGGCCCGCCACATCCATCCGAGCGACCTGCCGCGGGTCCAGAACGCCGCCCGCGAGAGCCGCAACCAGTCACGCACCGTGGACTACCGCTTCGCCCACCGCGACGGCCAGTGGATCTGGCTGCGCGACATCCTGTCCTGGGCCACGGACGGTGACGGCCGCGAGAGCCTGCGCGGACTGACCCTGGATATCACCGCCCATCGCCGCACCACCGATGCCCTGGCCGAAAGCGAGAATCGATACCGCGATGTCGTGGACCACATCTCCGAGGTCATCTTCCGGACCGATGCGGACGGACGCTGGACCCTCCTGAATCCCGCCTGGGAACACCTCACCGGCTTCAGCGTGGAGGAGACCCTGGGCCGCCCAATGTGCGACTTCGTGGCCCCGGAGGACACCGAGGATGCCCGCAGCTTCTGCGCCACCCTGCTGGAGGGCGGGTCCCACGCCCAGTCAGAGGAGATCCGCCTGCGCACCCGCGAAGGCGACATCCGCTGGGTCAGCGTCTATGCCAGTGCCCGGTTCAATGAGCGCGGCGAGGTCACGGCGACCTTCGGCACGATGACCGACATCTCCGACCGCAAGCAGGCCGAGGACGAGATCCGCCGTCTCGCCTTCTTCGACGGCCTGACCCATCTGCCCAACCGTACCCTGCTGCACGATCGACTGAGCCAGACGCTCGGGAACACCGAGCGCAGCCATTTGCACGGCGCGCTGCTGTTCATCGACCTCGACAACTTCAAGGACATCAACGACACCCTGGGGCATGCCGTGGGCGACGACCTGCTGCGGCAGGTCGCCGAGCGCATGCAGGACTCGGTCCGCGAGGCGGATACCCTGGCGCGCCTTGGGGGCGACGAGTTCGTGGTTATCCTCAACGACCTCCACCCCGACCCGGCGCGGGCCGCGACCCAGGCGGAAGCCGTGGGACGCAAACTGATCGACCTCCTGCGCGACCCCTTCGAGCTCGCCGGACAAAAACGCCATGTCACCCCGAGCATCGGCGCCACGCTGTTCAGCGGCCGCAGCCTGGGCGTGGAAGAGATCCTCAAGCAGGCGGACCTGGCGATGTATCGGGCGAAGAACGCCGGGCGCAACACCGTCCGCTTCTATGACCCCGACCTGCACCGCGCGGTCGAGGCCCGCTTCGAACTCGAGAGCGAGCTGCGCCATGCGCTCGATCAGGACCACTTCAGCGTGCACTACCAGCCGCAGGTGGATGCCTCCGGCGCGGTCATGGGCGCCGAGATCCTGCTGCGCTGGATGCACGAAACCCGTGGCGCGATCTCCCCCGCCGAGTTCATTCCGGTGGCCGAACAGACCGGCCTGATCGTCCCGATCGGACGCAAGGTCATGCGCGCGGCCTGCGAGCAACTGGCCGCCTGGCAGCACCAGCCGGCCTTCCGTGACCTGACGCTGTCGGTCAACGTCAGCGCCCGCCAGTTCCGCCACCGCCACTTCGTCCGCGACCTGGCGGCGATCCTGGACGAAACCGGCGCCCCCGGGGAACGCCTGAAACTGGAACTGACCGAAAGCATGTTGCTGGAGAACGTGGAAACGGTCATTGCCCACATCGAGGAACTGCGTACGCTCGGGATCGAATTCTCCCTGGACGACTTCGGCACCGGTTACTCGTCGCTGGCCTACCTCAAGCGCCTGCCCCTGGCCCAGCTGAAGATCGATCAGTCCTTCGTGCGCGATGTGCTGGATGACCCGAACGATGCCGCGATTGCCCAGATGGTGGTCAATCTGGCCCACACCCTGGATCTGGATGTGATCGCCGAAGGGGTGGAGAACGACGATCAGCGCGCCTTCCTGTTCGGCCTGGGCTGCCGTCATTTCCAGGGCTACTTGTACGGTCACCCCGACACCCTGGCCGTCCTGGAGGCGCTGGTCCTGCGCCAGGCGGGAAACCGCCAGCCGGCCGCCCACCGATAACAATTCGATTAAATCGAATTTTAAGGGGCGTTTTTCGGCATTTTCTTTCGTATAAATCGGATCTAGGCTGACGGATATTCGATTCCCGACAAACGGAGGCCCGTCGCCCATGAGCACCAAGATCCTGATCCTGTACTACTCCACCTGGGGCCACATCGAGCAGATGGCGGAGGCCGTGGCCCGGGGGGCCCGCGAAGTCCCGGATACCGAGGTCACGATCAAGCGTGTCCCCGAACTGATGCCGGACGAGGTGGCCCGCAACGCCGGCGCCAAGCTCGACCAGGCCGCACCCATCGCGAAGCCGGAGGAACTGGCGGACTACGACGCCATCATCATCGGCACCCCGACCCGTTTCGGCCGGATGGCCGCGCAGATGGCCAACTTCCTCGACCAGACCGGCGCCCTGTGGTTCGGTGACAAGCTGGTCGGCAAGGTCGGCAGCGTGTTCGGCTCCACGGCATCGCAACATGGCGGCCAGGAGACGACCCTGGTCTCCACCATCGTCAATCTGCTTCACTACGGCATGACCGTGGTTGGTTTACCCTACACCGAGAAGCGCATGCTCGACGTCAGCGAGGTCTGCGGCGGTACGCCCTACGGCGCCACCACGCTGGCGGCCGGGGACGGCTCGCGCCAGCCGAGCGAGAGCGAACTGGGCATGGCCGCCTCCCAGGGCCGGCACGTTGCGGAGGTCGCCCGCGCCCAGCGCCTTGGGCGCGAGGCCGGCTGACCGAACCGGTCCGCGACCCAGGGGCCCTCATCGTGATGCCCCCCGAACCCGACCCGGGGCAGATGCCCGGGTCTTAACGCGGGCCCGGCCCGCCCTGCTACAAGGAGAGTATCGACATGGACCACACCCTTGACGACAGCGGCAAGCTGATACTGCGACTGGCCCTCGGCATCATGATCCTGCTGCACGGGATCGCGAAGATCACCGGTGGCATCAGCGGCATCGAAGGCATGCTGGCCGACGCCGGACTCCCGACCATCCTGGCCTACGGCGTGTACGTCGGCGAGATCCTGGCCCCGATCCTGGTCATCCTCGGACTCTATGCACGCATCGGCGCCGTACTCATCGCGATCAACATGGTCTTTGCCATCGCTCTGGCGCATGCCCACGAGGTCTTCCAGCTCACCGGCCACGGCGGCTGGGCCCTGGAACTGCAGGGTATGTTCCTGTTCGCGGCCATCGCGCTGGCCCTGACCGGCCCCGGCCGTTTCGCGATCAACCGCCAATAACCCTAAAGGAGACGCTGATTGAATCGCGCGTCCGCGTTGGTGCCCCCTGTTTTCCGAGACAAGGCGCGTCGTGCAGCGGGTAGTGGTTCTACCCGCAAGTGGCGCAACGCAGGCTCGGGGAACAGGGGGCACCAACCCGACAAGTGATTGAAAGAGCGGGCTCGGCCGCCCGTTGTTGATCGAAAACGGGCGCGCGCACGGCGTTGCGGCTCCCTTGTGCAGAATGACTGCACGGCGGTCACCGCGCCTTGTTCGCACGCAAAAGCGACTCGAGCGCGGACGCGCGATTCAATCAGCGTCTCCTTAACGCCCCGGGGCGGCGCAACGCCGCCCCTTTCGGGTACCATGCGCGACCCTGTATCCCGCGCAGACCGTGTCCCATGAACCAGACCCAGACGCTGATCCTCGGCGCCCCCCAGATTCTCCCGGTCATCCCCCGCGACACCATCTTGCGGGATCACGCCCTGATCATCCGCGACGGCGTCATCCAGGCGATCGAGCCCACGGAGACCGCACGCGCCAGATACCCCGATGCGGAGTACCGCGACCATCCCGGGCACGCCCTGATTCCCGGCCTGGTCAATGCCCATACCCACTCGGGCATGAGCCTGCTGCGGGGCATCGGCAGCGACCACACCTTGATGGACTGGCTCAAGCGCTACATCTGGCCGGCCGAAGGCAAGCTGCTCTCGCCCGAGTTCGTGCGCGCCGGCACCCGCCTCTCGGTCGCGGAGATGCTGCGTGGCGGCACCACCTGTTTCAGCGACATGTACCTA
Source organism: Thioalkalivibrio sp. ALE25 (assembly GCF_000377285.1). NCBI lineage: Bacteria > Pseudomonadati > Pseudomonadota > Gammaproteobacteria > Chromatiales > Ectothiorhodospiraceae > Thioalkalivibrio > Thioalkalivibrio sp. ALE25. The sequence goes on from NZ_KB897932.1 coordinate 64,406, forward strand.
TTCGTGGAGGACGCGGCGCGAGTGGTCGACGAGACCGGTATCCGCGCCTCCTTGGGCCTGACCGTGTTCGATTTCCCCACCCCCTGGGCGAGCACGGCCGACGAGTACTTCCAGCGCGGCGCCGACGTGGTGACCGCCTGGGGCCGACACGAACGGATCGCCTTCAATGTGGCCCCGCACGCGCCCTATACCGTTGGCGATGCGAGCCTGGAGCGCGTGGCCGATCGCGCGCGCGAACTCGACGCCCCGATTCACATGCATGTCCACGAGACGGCCAGCGAGGTCGCCGACGCCGTCCGTGACCACGGCGAACGGCCCCTGGCGCGCCTCGCCCGACTCGGCATGCTGGACCAGCCCTTCATCGCCGTGCACATGACCCAGGTGGACGAATCCGACCTGGACCAGCTGCGCGACCGGCCGGTGTCCGTCGCCCACTGCCCGGAATCCAACCTGAAGCTGGCATCCGGGTTCTGCCCCGTCGCGCGTCTGCAGGAAGCCGGGATCACCGTCGGCCTGGGCACCGATGGCACCGCCTCCAACAACGATCTGGACATGATCGGCGAGATGCGCACCGCCGCCCTGCTGGCCAAGGCAGTCAGCGGCGACGCCGCGGCGCTGCCCGCCGCCTCGGCCCTGGAGATGGCGACCCTCGGCAGCGCCCGCGCCCTGGGGCTGGCCGACCGCATCGGCTCGCTGGAGCCCGGCAAGCAGGCGGACGTGGTCGCGGTGGACCTGCAGGCCCTGGAGCTGCAGCCGGCGCACGACCCCAGCGCGCAAATCGTGTATGCCGCCACGCGGGATGCCGTACGCGACGTCTACGTGGCCGGACGCCCGTTGCTGCGCGACCGGGAACTGCTTACGCTGAACGTGCAGGACCTCCGCGCCGAAGCCGATGACTGGCGCATCCGGGTGCTGGAAACCCAGCAGCCCACTGCCTGAGCGAGACCGACCCCATGAACCCCCAGTCCCATTCCGAACCGCAATCCCACTCCCGGGCGCACGCAAACGTCGATAGCGCCGAGATCCACAAGTTCACGCACCGGGCCCGCGAATGGTGGGACCCCAACGGCCCCTTCGCCACGCTGCATGCGATCAATCCGCTGCGCCTGGAGTGGATCGACGCCCAGGCCGACCTGACCGGCAAGAAGGTGCTGGACGTCGGCTGCGGTGCCGGCATCCTGTCCGAGGCGATGGCGGTGCGCGGCGCGCACGTCACCGCCCTGGACGCCGGTGCCGAACACCTGGAAGTTGCCCGCGAGCACGCCCACGAGGCCGGGCTGGAGATCCACTACCTGCATACCACCGCCGAGGCCCATGCCGAACACCACGCCGGCGACTACGACGTGGTCACCTGCCTGGAGATGCTGGAACACGTGCCCGACCCCGAAGCGGTCATCGATGCGCTCGTGAAGCTCGTGCGTCCCGGCGGCTGGCTGTTCCTGTCCACGATCAACCGCACGCCGCGGGCCTTCGCCGAGGCGATCGTCGGGGCCGAATACCTGCTGAACATGCTGCCCGCCGGCACCCACGAGTACGGCCGCTTCATCCGGCCCTCGGAACTGGGCGCCGCGCTGCGCCGCCATGGGTTCGAGGTCACCGCGATGACCGGGCTGACCTATTCGCCGCTCAGCGGTCGCTACCGCCTGGTGGGGCGCACCGACGTGAACTACCTCATGGCCGCCCGCCGGGGCGACGACACCACCGCATGACGCGTGATCTGGGTTCGCTCCTGTTCGACCTCGACGGGACGCTGCTGGATACCGCGCCGGACATGCATGCGGCGCTGGTCACCCTGATGGCCGAATACGACCGCGCGCCGCTCCCTTTCCAGGCGGTGCGCAACCATGTCTCCCACGGCTCGCAGGCCCTCGTCGCGCTCGCCTTCCCCGACGCTGATGTCGACTTCACGGAACATCTGAAGAAGCGCTACCTGGAGATCTACGCCCGCGACCTGTGCCAGGCCACCGCCCTGTTCCCCGGGCTCGCCGAGCTCCTGGACCGCTGCGAGGCCCGGGGCTGGTCCGTCGGCGTGGTCACCAACAAGCCGGGCTGGCTCACCGATCCACTGCTGGAGGCGCTCGGCCTGCGGGCACGCATGGCGGCCGTTGTCAGCGGCGATACCCTGCCCCAGCGCAAGCCTGACCCCGAACCCATGTGGCTGGCGGCGCGGCAAACCGGCCTGCCCCCGGAGCGCCACTGCTACTGGGGCGATGCCGAGCGCGACATCGCGGCCGGACGCGCCGCCGGCATGCCCACCCTGATCGCCAACTGGGGCTACATCGACGCGGACCAGCAGCCGGATCAATGGGGCGCCGACGGCGCCCTGGAGCAACCCGACGATTTCTGGGCCTGGTACAACGGCGCCCCCGCCCCGGAGCGCAGCCTTGCCGGCTGATCACGCCCGCCACCCCGCGGGGGCTGATGGTTGATGGAACCCCGGATCCGCCAGGCCTATCGCCACTGCCGTCAGCGTGCCACGGCGCACTACGAGAACTTCCCTGTGGCCTCCTGGTTGCTGCCCGGCCGCCTGCGCGACCCGGTGGCGGCGATCTACTGCTTTGCCCGCGACGCCGACGACCTGGCCGACGAGGACCCGCGCCCGGTCGAAGAACGCCGCCAGGCACTGCTGGCCATGCAGGAACGCGTGCAGGTCCTGGAGGACCCGGCCGCGGAACACGATCCCGAATGGATCGCCCTGGCGGATGCCCGCGCCCGTTTCCACCTGCCGGCGGCACCGTTCTCCGACCTGATCGATGCCTTCCTGCAGGACCTCGACCAGACGCGCTACGCGACCTTTGGCGAGGTGATGGACTACTGCCGGCGTTCGGCCAACCCGGTCGGGCGGCTGCTCCTACATCTGAACGGGAACCCGACCGAGGAAATGCTGGGCCATTCCGACGCCATCTGCTCGGCCCTGCAACTGATCAACTTCTACCAGGACCTGCAGCAGGACCTGGAGGAGAACAACCGCATCTACCTGCCGCAGGAGGAGATGGACCAGTACGGCGTCACCGAGGCCATGCTCGCGGCCGAAAAGACCACGTTCCAGCTACGCAATCTGATGCAGTTCCAGTACGCCCGCGCCGATCGCCTGCTACGGGCCGGCGCGCCCCTGGGCGGGATGCTGCGCGGGCGCATGGGGCTGGAAATCCGCGCCATCATCAATGGCGGCGCCCGCATCCTCTGGCGCCTGCGCCAGCAGGACGACGTCTTCGCCCGCCCGCGCCTGCGCACCCGCGATGCCTGGATCATCCTGAGCCACAGCCTGCGCCCGCGTCGGCGCCCCCGAGCCCGCTAAACCACCTTGCTGTACCGCGGCTGGCCTTCGGTCGCCAGATAGGCGTCGAATGCCATGGCCACATTGCGCAGGAGCAGGCGACCGCGCGGCAGCACATCCAGCCGGCCCTGTTCGATCCGCACCAAGCCGTCGTCCTGCATACCCTCGAGGCGCCCCAGCGCATCCGCGAAGACCTCGCCGAACACGATCCCGTGGCGCGCCTCGATCGCGGCAAAGTCGATCCGCGAGTGGCACATCAGCTCGCTGATCACGTCGCGCCGCAGGCGGTCGTCGGCACTCAGCTCCAGCCCCCGAAAGACCGGGAGGCGGCCCGCATCCATGCGGGCGTAGTAGGCATCCAGCTCGCGCAGGTTCTGGCTGTAGGTCGCGCCGACCTTCCCGATGGCCGTGGGACCCAGCGCCACGAGGTCGTACTCCGCACGGGTGGAATAGCCCTGGAAGTTGCGCTGCAGCGTCCCGGCTCTCTGTGCCTCGGCCAGCTCGTCGTCCGGCAAGGCAAAGTGATCCATCCCGATGTAGACGTAGCCCGCCGCGGTCAGCCGCTCGATGGTCGTCTCCAGGATCGCGAGCTTCTCGGCCGCATCAGGCAGGTCCGCCTCGCGGATCTGGCGCTGCGTCTTGAACATCTGCGGCAGGTGGGCGTAGTTGTAGATCGCCAGGCGTTCGGGGCGCAGTTCGAGGGCACGTTCCAGGGTGCGGGTGTAGGTCTCCACCGTCTGCAGCGGAAGCCCGTAGATCAGGTCGAAGTTGGTGGACTCGAACCCATGGGCCCGGGCCTGCTCGACGGCGCGCGCGGTGACCTCGAAGGGCTGGATGCGGTTGACCGCCCGCTGCACATCCGGATCGAAGTCCTGCACCCCGAGGCTGATGCGGTTGAACCCCAGTTCGCCCAGCAGCGGTATCGTCCCGGGTCGCACCGCGCGCGGGTCGATCTCGATGGAGAATTCGCGCGCGGCACTGTCGTCGAGGCGGAAGTGGCGCCCGAGCAACGCCATCACCGATCGCAGGTCCTCGTCCCCGAGATAGGTCGGCGTTCCCCCGCCGAAGTGCAACTGCCCCACCGTGCGCTCCGCGTCAAACAGCTCGCCCTGCAGCGCGGCCTCGCGTTCCAGATACGCGAGATAGCGCTGCGCCCGCTGGTAGTTGCCGGTAATGACCTTGTTGCAGGCGCAATAGAAACAGACCGTGTCGCAGAACGGGACATGCACGTAAAGCGACAGCGGACGCGCCGGGTCCGCCCCGTTCGTGGCCTGCGCCGCCTCGGCATACGCGCGGTCGTTGAAACCCTCGTGGAACTGGGGTGCCGTGGGATACGACGTGTAGCGAGGTCCGCTCACGTCATAGCGACGCAGGATCTCCGGATCAAATACCAGGCGCTGCTCCATCGGGTCCCCCTCGAGCGTGTACCGCCCATTTTAGGCATCGGATCATCACAGGCTACGACCACGGCCCGGTAGCGGGCTTGATACAGGTCAACAATCCGCCTTCGGGGGCAATCTCCCGCCTCGCGCACTGCCTGTGCTAGCCTTCCCGTCCCTGTTCGACACCCGCCACGCGAGAGCGCATGTCCCCCGACGAGTATTGCGAGGAGAAGGCCGCACAGAGCGGCTCCAGCTTCTACTACGCCTTTCGTTTTCTGGAGCCCGACCGGCGCCGCGCCATCACGGCGCTGTACGCCTTCTGCCGGGAAGTGGACGACATCGTCGACGAGGTCCGCGAGGAGAGCGTCGCCCGGACCAAGCTGGACTGGTGGCGCCAGGAGATCGAACGCCTGTTCGCGGGCGAACCCCGTCACCCCATCTCCCAGGCACTGCAGCCCCACATCGCCGCCTTCGACCTGGGCCGCGAATATTTCGACGAGATCATCGACGGCATGCAGATGGATCTCGACTACGACAGCTACCCGGATTTCACCACCCTGTCGCTGTACTGCTATCGCGCCGCCAGCGTGGTCGGCATCCTCTCCGCCCACATCTTCGGCTACAGCGACCGGCGCACGCTGAAGTACGCCCACGACCTCGGCATGGCCCTGCAGCTCACCAACATCCTGCGCGACGTCCACGAGGACGCCATGCGCGGCCGCGTCTATATCCCGCTCGACGAGCTGCGCAAGCACGAGGTCAAACCCGAGGAGTTCCAAGTCAACATCACCGATGACCGTCATCGCGCCCTGTTCGCGGAACAGGCCGAACGGGCGCGGCGCTACTACGACAGTGCCGAGGAACACCTCCCCGCTGCCGACCGCTATCCCCAGCGCCCGGGCCTGATCATGGCGGCGATCTACCGCACTCTGCTGGACGAGATCGAGGACGACGGCTTCCGTGTTCTGGAACACCGCGTACGCCTGACCCCGATCCGCAAGCTGTGGATCGCCTGGCGCACCGCCCGACGCCTGAAGCGCGAGCATCGCCGCCGCGCGGCCTGACGCCATGGCCTCCAGCCCTCCCGCGCACCCTGTCGCCGTGGTCGGCGCGGGCTGGGCCGGCCTGACCGCAGCCCTCGCCCTGGCGCGCGCCGGACACCCCGTACACCTGATCGAGGCCGGCAGGATCCCCGGCGGGCGCGCCCGCAGCCTGGAGCTGGACCACACCCCACTGGACAACGGCCAGCACATCCTCGTGGGGGCCTGCCAGCAGACCCTGGAACAGATCCGCGCGGTCGGTATCGACCCCGACTCGGCCTTTCACGCCGTCCCGTTCGGGCTGCGGATGTTCGACCCCGACCGCCGGCCAGCATCCCCGGCCTTCGCGCTCGAACCCCGCTCGCCCCGGCTGCCGGCCCTGGCCTCGGCCCTCTATCGTTCCCTTCCCGGCCACGCCACCGGCATCCGGCTGCGCGCCCTGATCGGCGCGGCGGCCCTGCTGCACCGTCCCCTGCGACACGACCTGCCGGTACTCGACTGGCTGCGGCGCCGCCACCAGCCGGAAGCCCTGATCGAGCGGCTGTGGGACCCCCTGTGCCTGGCGGTGATGAACACTCCGACCCGCCTGGCCTCCGCGCGGATCTTCCAGAACGTGCTGCGACGGGCCCTGAATCACGGGCCGGAGGCCGCCCGCCTGCTGATCCCTGCGCGGCCCCTGGGCGAGGTGTTCCCCGACGCCGCCATCCGCGAGCTTCGGGCCCGGGGTGCGCGCGTGGACCTTGGCCGCCGCATCACGATGATCCAGCGCGACGCGACACGCCCGGATGCCCCTTATCGACTGCACGATCGCCAGGGCGACACCAGCAACGCCCGCGCGCTGATCCTGGCCACCACGCCCACCGCCACCGCCAGCCTGTTGCCAGCGGACGCTCGATGGGGCGCCACGCATCAGGGGCTCAAGGCCATGGGCGCACGCAGCATCTGCACCGTCTACCTGCGCTACCCGCGGCCGCTGACGGACCGGCCCCCTCTCCAGGGGCTGCTCGGCCAGCATGGCCAGTGGCTGATCCCCCGGCACGTCGCGGGCGCCCCGCACTGGCTGGCTGTCGTGATCTCGGCCGCCGACGACCTCGAACCGTTGACGGCGGATGCCCGATGGCGCACCGTCGCCCGCTCGCTGGCACGGACCTTTCCCGAGCTGGGGGAGCCCGCAGCCGGTCACTGCGTCTGCGAACGCCGCGCGACGGTGGACGCCCGGGTCGATCTGGATCGGCACCGTCCACCGCCCCGCACGCCCTGGCCCGACTGCTACCTGTCAGGGGATTACCTGACCCACGCACTGCCGTCGACGCTCGAAGCGGCCATACAATCTGGACTAGAATCGGCGCACCTGTTCCTGGAGGACCATCCTTGACCGACCTCGATATCCCTCGCCTCCTCGCCTACCGTCCCGAACCGGGCGCCTTTGACCAGCGCGTGATCCTCGTCACCGGCGCCGCCGACGGCATCGGCCGGGCAGTCGCCGAGGCCTGCGCCGCCGCCGGCGCCACGGTGGTCCTGCTGGACAAGGACCTGAAGGGCCTGGAGGCGGTCTACGACCGGATCGAACAGGCCGGCCAGCCCCAGCCCGCGATCTACCCTCTGAATCTCGAGGGGGCTACGGTCAAGGATTACGGCGACCTGGCGGAGAACATCCGTGACTCGCTGGGTCGCCTCGACGGCCTGGTGCTGAACGCCGGCTGGGCCGGGGCCCTGATGCCGATGAAGAACTACGACCCGGAGCTGTGGTTCAAGGTCATCAACAGCAACCTGCACGGCCCGTTCTTCCTGACCCAGGCTGTGCTGCCCCTGCTGGAGGCCAGCCCGACCGGAAGCCTGGTGGTCTCCACCCAGAACGCGCGCAAGGCCTTCTGGGGGGCCTTCGGGATGGCCAAGGCAGCGCAGGACGCCCTGATCGACATCCTGTCCCACGAACATCGCAACGAGCCGCGCTTCATCCACGTCAATGGCGTGGACACCGGCCCCGTGCGCACCCGTTTCCGGGCCGGCCACTATCCGGGTGAGAACGCGGAACTGCTGCCCGAGCCCGAGGCGGTGGTGGGCCCCTACCTGTACTTTCTGGACCCCGGCGACCGCACCACTACCGGCCTGAACCTTAGCCTGGAAGGCCAGGTACCGCCGCCCGACGCGTCGGCCTGAGCCACTGCGCCGTCAGGCGCGCGGCCGCTTGCCGGCCGGGCGCCCCTTCTTGCGGAGCTTCCCGGCACCAGCCCGCGGCTTGCCACCGTGGGGCGCCGGCGAACGGCCGCCCGCCTTGCCCGCCGACGCGGCCCCGGCCTTTGGTTTCGCCCCCGGACGGGCCGCGGCCTCCACCCCGTTGTGCTGGGTCTGGAAGGTCTGGCCACGCTTTTTCAGGGCCTTCCCGCCGCGGGTCATCCGCCCGCCCGTCGATGGGCGCGCCGCGCCCTGCCCCGTTCCGGCCGGCTGCCAGGTCGGCACCAGATGGTGCTTCCCGTTCCCGATCAGATCGGCCCGCCCCATGCGCTGCAGGGCATCGCGCAGCAGCGGCCAATTGTTCGGGTCGTGGTAGCGCAGAAAGGCCTTGTGCAGGCGGCGGGCGCGGAAGCCCCGGGCGACCGGAACCCGTTCGCTCGCCTTGCGGCGGATGCCACGCAACGGATCCCGGCCCGAGTGCCACATGGCCGTGGCGAGTGCCATCGGGCTGGGCAGGAACGCCTGCACCTGGTCGGCGCGAAAATCATTGCGCTTGAGCCAGAGCGCCAGTTGCAGCATGTCCTGGTCGGTGGTCCCCGGGTGCGCGGCAATGAAATACGGGATCAGGTACTGCTCTTTCCCGGCGGCCTTCGAGTATTTCTCGAACATGGCCTTGAACCGGTCATAGGTGCCCATGCCCGGCTTCATCATCCGGGATAAAGGCCCCTTTTCCGTATGTTCCGGTGCAATCTTCAGGTAACCACCCACATGGTGGGTGACCAGCTCCTTCACGTACTCCGGGGACTCGATCGCCAGGTCATAGCGCAGCCCCGAGGCGATCAGGATCTTCTTGATCCCCGGTAGCGCGCGCGCCTTGCGGTAGAGACGGATGAGCGGGGCGTGATCGGTATCCAGGTTGCTGCAGATCCCCGGGTACACACAGGACAGCCGCCGGCAGCTCTGCTCGATCTTCGGGTCCTTGCAGGCCAGGCGGTACATGTTGGCCGTCGGCCCGCCCAGGTCCGAGATCACACCGGTGAACCCGTCCACCTTGTCGCGGATCTCCTCGATCTCGCGCAGCACGCTGTCCTCCGAGCGGCTCTGGATGATCCGCCCCTCGTGTTCGGTGATCGAACAGAAGGTACAGCCACCAAAGCACCCGCGCATGATGTTCACCGAGAAGCGGATCATCTCCCAGGCCGGGATGCGGGCATCACCGTATGCCGGGTGCGGGGCGCGGGCATAGGGCAGGTCGAACACCGCGTCCATCTCGGGGGTGGAAAGCGGGATCGGCGGCGGGTTGAGCCAGACCTCCTTGTCGCCATGGCGCTGCACGATCGCCCGCGCGTTGCCCGGGTTGGTCTCCAGATGCAGCACCCGCGAGGCATGGGCATACAGGACCGCATCCCCCTTCACCTGCTCAAACGCAGGGATGCGGATCACCGTCTGGTCGCGCGGCGTGCCCCGCGGGATCTGCCGCTGAAAGCGCACGACCTTCGCACCCGGCTCGCCCTCTACCGTCGGGCTGTCCTGCCCTTCGGCATCGGCACAGGTTGCCGGCGAGACCATCGCGTAAGGGTCGGGGTTGGCGTCCACCGGCCCCGGGGTATCGACCTCGCTGGAGTCCAGTTCGACAAAGCCGGCGGGGACCGCATCCCGCAGGAAGGCCGTGCCCCGCAGATCCGTGATCTCGCGCGGGTGCTCGCCCGCGGCCACGCGATGCGCCAGCTCCACCAGGGCCCGCTCGGCATTGCCGAACAGCAGGATGTCCGCGCGCGAATCCAGCAGCACGGAGCGGCGCACCTTGTCCTGCCAGTAGTCGTAATGCGCGATCCGGCGCAGGCTGGCCTCGATGCCGCCGGCCACCACGGGCACATCCTTGTACGCCTCGCGGACCCGCTGGGCGTACACGATCACCGCCCGGTCGGGGCGCTTGCCGTGCACGTCCCCCGGGGTGTAGGCGTCATTGGAGCGGACCTTCCGCTCCGCGGTGTAGTGATTGACCATCGAGTCCATGTTCCCGGCGGTCACGCCAAAGAACAGGTTGGGCCGCCCCAGGGCGCGGAAGGGCTCGGCCGACGTCCAGTCCGGCTGCGCGAGAATGCCGACCCGGAACCCCTGCGCCTCCAGCAGCCGCCCGATGATCGCCATACCGAAGCTCGGGTGATCGACGTAGGCGTCGCCGGTGACCAGCACGATGTCACAGCTGTCCCAACCGAGCGCGTCCATCTCCTCGCGCGTGGTCGGCAAGAACGGTGCCGTGCCAAAGCGCTTGGCCCAGTAGGGCTTGCGGGCAAACAGGGTCTCGGGGGCTGCGGACATCACCAGGCTTCTTCCGGCGGGCGCCGGCAACGGGAAATCCGCGCATTACACGCCCCGGGCGCAGCGAGATCAACAGGGCATGCCCACGGGCGGGGCTTCGTCCTTCAGTCCCCGCCGGGTACGCGCCTGGCGTCAGTAGCGTTCAATGAACAGGTCGATGGCCGGGCTCAGCGCCCCGCGCCAGCGCTGCGCGAGGGATTCGTCCCAGCGCGGGTCCACCTCGCGGGCCGTCTCCACCATGCAGTCCAGCCACACCCCGTACAACTCCGGCGCCACCGGCACCCGGCCATGACGGCTGTGCACCTCGGCCATCTTCTCCATGGTCGGCGCCACAAAGCTCTCGCCCTCCGCGTAGCTGATCGCGGTGGAGACCGCCTGCCCCAGGGCCCGCTTCTGCTGCGACCAGTTCGTGGTCGTAAAGGCCTGCGCCACCCGCTCGTCCGCCGCGAGAAAGCGTTCATAGAAGCGGTCCACGAAGTTGCCGGCCCGCCGGCAACGCCCGTAGCTCTGGTGCACATCGGAGTAGCTCATCCAGATCCCCCAGTCGCGAAAATGCGCGAGTGTAACGGGATTGCTCCGGCGGGTGCTGATCCAGATCAAGCCCGGGCCCGCCCAATCGACGGTCAACTGCCTTCGAGCACACCCGCGTACTGGATACCGGCCAGCCGCGCCAGGTCGCGATCGAACGTGGTCAGGTCATTGGGCCCGAAGTCCTCCAGGCTGGCATGCCCGCAGGCCCGCGCCAGCACCTTCATCAACTCCGTGGAGCCCTCCAGAAACCGACCCAGACGTTCCGCTCCTTCCTGCGGATCCAGCCGGGCGCGCAGGGCGGGATCCTGCGTGGCCACGCCGCTGGGGCACTGATTGGTGTGGCACATCCGCGCGCCCACGCAGCCCACCGCCTGAATCGCCGAATTGGCCAGGGCGATACCGTCGGCCCCCAGCGCGAGGGCCTTCACGAAGTCCGCCGGGGTGCGCAAGCCGCCCGTCACCAGCAGCGTCACGCGACCGGAGACCCCGTTCGCGTCCAGGAATCGACGCGCGCGGGCCAGCGCCGGGATGGTGGGCACGCTAATGTGGTCGCGCAGCAGGGCCGGTGCCGCGCCCGTGCCACCACCGCGGCCGTCGAGGATCAGGTAATCGGCCCCGGCCTCCAGGGCAAACGCCAGGTCCGCCTCGATGTGGTTCGCCGAGAGCTTGAAGCCCACCGGCACGCCGCCGGTCTTCTCGCGCACCGCGTCGGCAAAGCGACGGAAATCAGCCGGCGTCTGCAGGTCCGCGCTCGCCGCGGGTGAATGGGCGTCCTGGCCGGCCTCGATCCCGCGCACCCGCGCGATCTCGTCGCTCACCTTGCTCCCCGGCAGGACACCCCCAACACCGGTCTTCGCCGCCTGGCCGGCCTTGAAGTGAAACGCCTGGACCTTGTCCAGTACCGCGTCGGAGTAGCCAAACCCGGCGGGACCCAGCTCGAACAGGTAGCGGGAATTCTCCGCCTGCTCCGCATCCAGCATGCCGCCCTCGCCAGAGCAGATGCCCGTCCCTGCGCGCTCGGCCCCGCGCGCCAGGGCGATCTTCGCCTCCCGCGACAACGCGCCAAAGCTCATGTCGGACACCAGCAACGGGATCTTCAGCTCCAGCGGCCGCTTCGCCTCCGGCCCGATCACCAGCGATGTCCCGATCTCGGCCCCCTCGTCCAGCGGCCGCGTGGCCAGTTGTGCCGCCAGCAACTGCATCCCGTCCCAGCTCGGCAGCCGGTCCCGCGGGACCCCCATGGCGACCGTGGTCCCGTGTCGTCCCACACCCTCCAGTCCATCCCGCGCCAGCGCGTGGATCCACTCGACATGCGGCTCCGTCTCACTGTTGCGCGGGCTCGGCGCCCGATCCCCGGGCTCGGCGTCACGTGCTTCGCCCTCGGTGTCAGCATCCGCGGCACTCGCCGGCCCGCCGACTGCATCGGCCTCGAACTGCGCATGGGTCCCGTCACAGTACGGCAGGTTCCCGGACTGCTTGCACTGACACAGGTAGGCCTCGCCATCCTCTTGTGCGGTGAATACCAGAGGCTCGATGCCCGTCCCCTGGTGCGAACCGTCGCAGAACGGCTGATCCTGCGAACGCCCGCAGCGGCAGAAGGCGTACTCCTCGCCCTTTTTCAGCTCCACACCCCGGGGTTCCACTGCGGCGATAATCGGCTCGGCCATCGTATGCTCCTTGCGTTCTGTGATCGTCCCCCAGTGTGACAGCGAAACCGCGACAAATTTCCGAATCCGGCGCGCCGCCGTATGATGGGCGCCTCTCGCTCAAGCACGAGGCCCCTCATGACGACCGCCGACCACCGCCACACCCGCCGCGACTACACCCGCGCGGAACTGCGTCGCAGCGACCTTCAGGCCAACCCGCTCGGCCTGCTCAACGACTGGCTGGAGGCCGCGCGCGAGGCCGGCAACCCCGACCCGACCGCCATGATCCTCGCCACCGCCGATGCCGATGGCCAGCCGTCCGCACGCACGGTGCTCCTGAAGCATGTGGATGCCGACGGGCTTGCCTGGTACACCGACTCGCGCAGCCGCAAGGGCCAGGACCTCAACGAGAACCCGCGCGCCGCGCTCCTGTTCTACTGGCCGGAAACGGAGCGCCAGATCCGCATCGAGGGACCCGTCGCCGCCCTGCCCGCCGATCTCGCCGACGAGTATTTTCATCAGCGTCCACGCGGCAGCCAGCTCGCCGCCGCCGCCTCCACCCAGAGCCACCCGGTCGCAAACCGCGACGAGCTGGAGCAACGCGTACGCGCGCTGGAACAACAGTATCCAGATGGCGACATCCCGCGCGACCCCGCCTGGATCGGCTATCGCCTGCAACCGGAGCTGTTCGAGTTCTGGCAGGGGCGCGCCAATCGCCTGCACGACCGGTTCCAGTACCACCGCGTCGGGAGCGACTGGGAGATCACCCGCCTGATGCCATAGGCATCCCCGGCGGCCGCTACCGCTCGCCCGGCCGAATCTGCTAGGATTCGCTCCGCCGTGGCGGCTCGACCCCGCCCGGTTCAGCAAATACGGAGAGGTGCCGGAGCGGTCGAACGGGGCGGTCTCGAAAACCGTTGTACTCTCGCGAGTACCGAGGGTTCGAATCCCTCCCTCTCCGCCAGATTCAAGCACAGGGGGCCCGAGTGGCCCCTTTTGCATGTATAGCCCCAACGTTCTGGGATTCGAACCCGAGGAATTAGAGAAGATGGTTCGACCGGTGGCGCGCAGCGACACCGGAACGCCGCAGCGCAGCGAAGGCGGCCCGGAGGGCGGCGACCACGTCGCCGTAATCCCTCCCTCTCCGCCAGATCAAAGCAAAGGGGCCTGAGTGGCCCCTTTCGCATGTCTGGCCCCTGAGGTTTCAGGATTCGAACCCGAGGAATCGAAAACGATGGTTCGACTGGCAGCGCGCAGCGATGCCAGAACGTCACCGCAGGTGACGACCCGAAGGGCGAGGCACCTCGTGCCGAGTAATCCCTCCCTCTCCGCCAGATTCAAGCAAGGGGGCCCCAAGTGGCCCCTTTCGCGCGTCTGAATACCCCCAATTACGGCGAGAATCGAAACCGACCATCCGACTGGCAGGCCACGGAAATGCCGGAACGTCGCACCGGGGAGACACGGCGCACCGGAGTCACGGCAGGCGCCTGTGCCAGCCCCGGACGATCCGGCCTCGGGCCCTCCACGCGCACAAAAAAAGCGGCCCGGTTTCCCGAGGCCGCTTTCCTTTGATCCGAATCTGGTGGGCGGTACTAGGTTCGAACTAGTGACCCCTGCCGTGTGAAGGCAGTGCTCTACCGCTGAGCTAACCGCCCGGAGCGCGAACAAGATTAGGGTTCGCGCGAGCGAACGTCAAGCATTGTGTGCCGCATTTCCCCGTGATCCTCGGCTCCATCGGGCGGCGCAGCCGCCTTCGGGCGTTGCCGTCAGGTAACGCCCGAAGGGTGAGGCCCACAGGGCCGAATCCATCCCTCCCTCTCGTGGCCGCCAGGCCACGCAGCCCGCCCACCGGTTGCCAGCCCGAGCCCCGTACCAGACAATGCTCAACCTCGGAGAGGTGGCAGAGCGGTTGATTGCACCGGTCTTGAAAACCGGCAGGGGTGGAAGCCCCTCGAGGGTTCGACAAGGCGGCGCAGCCGCCGCAGGACGTTGCCGTCAGGCAACGCCCGAAGGGTGAGGCCCACAGGGCCGAATCCATCCCTCCCTCTCGTGGCCGCCAGGCCACGCAGCGCGCCCACCGGTTGTCAGCCCGAGCCCCGTACCAGACAATGCCCGATCTCGGAGAGGTGGCAGAGCGGTTGATTGCACCGGTCTTGAAAACCGGCAGGGGTGAAAGCCCCTCGAGGGTTCGACAAGGCGGCGCAGCCGCCGCAGGACGTTGCCGTCAGGCAACGCCCGAAGGGTGAGGCCCCCGGGGCCGAATCCATCCCTCCCTCTCGTGGTCGCCAGGCCACGCAGCCCGCCCACCGGTTGCCAGCCCGAGCCCCGTACCAGACAATGCCCGACCTCGGAGAGGTGGCAGAGCGGTTGATTGCACCGGTCTTGAAAACCGGCAGGGGTGAAAGCCCCTCGAGGGTTCGAATCCCTCCCTCTCCGCCAGATTCCAGCAAGAAATCCAAATGCTATCTAACGCATGGGCCAACCCCGCCAATCCGGGATTCGAACCCTCGAGATCCAACGCTCGGGTTCGACCGGCGACGCACAGCGACGCCGGAACGCCGCCGCGAGGTGGCGGCCCGAAGGGCGGCGCCCGCGGCACCGTAATCCCTCCCTCTCCGCCATTCCCCCACCCCACTCGCCGCACCCTCCCCGCACCCCACACATAGCCCATCTAACATGTTTCACATAGAACAAGTTAGATAGAAGAAAATGACTGAAGGCACTATAATCGGCGCCGTTTTCCCGCTTGCGCCCGCGAACCTCCAGCGGGCCCAGCTCCGGCTGCCAGTTCTGTGACGACGGCCCTGGCACGCCCTGGCCCGGAATGCCTTCCGGCGCCCCAGCCCTGGTTTCGGCCGTCGTCGTTTCTCACGAACTGGCCAAGCGAGTGACCCGATGAATCCGATCCTGCTGCGAGTGTTTCCCTTTCTCGGCTGGCGCCCGACCAAGCAAACCCTCAACGCGGATCTCATCGCCGGGATCTCGGTCGCCCTGGTCCTGATCCCGCAATCCATGGCCTATGCCCAACTGGCGGGGCTCCCGCCGGTCTACGGGCTGTACGCTTCTCTGCTTCCTGTCATGGTGGCGGCCCTGTGGGGCTCTTCGAATCAGCTGGCGACCGGCCCGGTGGCGGTAGTTTCCCTGCTGACAGCCTCGGCACTGATACCGCTGGCGGCCGAAGGCTCTTCCGAATTCATCATGCTCGCCATCGCCCTGGCGTTCATCGTTGGCGTGATCCAGTTGATGCTGGGGCTGTTCAAGCTGGGTGCGCTGGTCAGCTTCATCTCGCACCCGGTGATCGTCGGATTCACGAATGCGGCCGCGATCATCATCGCCCTGTCCCAGGTAAACAAGATTCTGGGCGTGCCGATCGATACCAGCGGCCATTTCATGCTCGGTCTCTGGGGCGTGCTCATGGAACTGGGCAGCGTGCACTGGCCAACCCTTGCGTTCGGGATAGGCGCGATCGCCCTGATGGTCGCGATGAAGCGTTTCACGCCCAAGATCCCCGGCGTGCTGGTCGCGGTGGTCGTGGCGATCGTCGCCAGCTGGGCGATCGGCTACGAACAAAAGGCCGAGACCTCCATCGAGCAGATCGCCCCGGCCGAGGTCCTGACCCTTGCCCAGAACATCGAGCGCGAAAGTGCCCGCCTGGCCGAACTCGACGACCAGATCCGACGCCTGGAGGCCGAACTGCAACAACAGGAAGGCGCCGAGGCCGTCCGCCTGCGCCACGAGGCCGACCAGCTGCGCCTGGAGCGCGAGGAACTGCGCCCAGAACTGGCGACCATGCGCGACGAGATCCGCGACCTCACCCTGCGACGGGTGCCCGGCACCGATGACGAACCCGCCCGCTTCATTGCCGACGAACACCTGACCGACGCTGAGCGCGAGCGCGCCGACCGGGCTGCCTGGCGCATCGAGCGGGTGGGCGACGACACCGTGCACCTGAACGGGGGCGGAGCCGTAGTCGGGAATGTGCCTCAGGGCCTTCCCGGCTTCTCGATTCCGGAGATCAGCTTCGGCACGTTCACGACACTCCTGACCACCGCCTTCGTCATTGCCCTGGTGGGCTTTACCGAGGCCATCGCGATTGCCAAGGCCATGGCGGCCCGGACCGGCCAGCGGCTGGACCCCAGCAAGGAACTGATGGGCCAGGGCCTGGCGAATATCGCGGGTGGCTTCACCCAGGGGTACCCGGTCAGCGGCTCGTTCTCCCGCTCGGCCGTGAACCTTAATTCCGGCGCGAAGACCGGACTCTCGTCGGTCTTCACCGCCGTGATCATTGGCCTGGCGCTGCTGTTCCTGACTCCGTTGATCTATCACCTGCCGCAGGCGGTCCTCGCAGCCATCATCATGATGGCGGTGGCCGGCCTGGTGAACTTCAAGGCGATCAAGCACGCGTGGGTGGCCAACAAGCACGACGGCGCCGCCGCGATCGTGACCTTCATCGCCACGCTCGCCATGGCCCCGAACCTGGACTACGGCATCCTGACCGGTGCCGGCCTGGCCATCGTGCTCTACCTGTACCGCACTATGCAGCCGCGCGTATCGGAGCTGGCCCGCTACGAGGACGGCACCCTGCGCGAGGCCCAGCGCTATGGCCTGGAGACCAACGAAAAGGTTGGCATGATGCGCTTCGACGGGTCGCTCTACTTCGCCAACGTGCCGTACTTCGAAGACGCAGTGCTCGACCTGGTCGCACGGCACCCGCAAGCCAAGTACCTGATCGTGGTCGGCAAGGGCATCAACGAGATCGATGCCTCCGGCGAAGAGGTCATCCATCAGCTGGTGCATCGTCTCAAGGCGCGCGGGATCACGCTGGTATTCGCCGGGGTGAAGGCGCAGGTCATGGAGGTGATGCAGCGCACCGGGCTGGACGAGATCATCGGCGAGGACAATATCTTCAAGTCCACCGATCACGCCGTGAAGACGATCTCCGAAAAGGTCGGCGAACCCATCAAGTAGGGGACGCCAGCGCCCGTTGCCCCACGGCCGGCCGGATCTCCCGGACCGGCTGTGGAAACACTGCAACCGGGCGCGCTTATCGCTACACTGTGGCTCATTCGAATGCATTGAGGAGTTGACCCGTGTCCCGAGACCAGATCGTCCGCTCGAGTCGCAACCCGTCCAGCACTGGCTCCATCAGCGAGACCATCTCCACCAACAAGGTGATCCGGCAGACCTACATGCTGCTGTCGCTCACCCTGGCGTTCAGCGCGGTTACCGCGTTCATCGCCATGGCGGTCAATGCGCCGCCGGTGCACTGGATCATCATGCTGGGCGTGCTGATCGGCGGCCCGTTCGCCATCCACGCCGCGCGCAATTCGGCACTGGGCATCGTCCTGACCTTCGCCTTCACCGGTGTGCTGGGCTTCTTCCTCGGTCCGATCCTGAGCATGTATCTGGGCCTGCCCAACGGCCCGCAGATCGTCGGCAACGCCTTCGCCGCCACGGCCATCGCGTTTGTCACGCTCTCCGGCTACGCCCTCGCCACCAAGAAGGACTTCAGCTTCCTCGGCGGCTTCCTGGTCGTCGGCCTGATCGTGGCCCTGCTGGCCATCGTCGCCAATCTGTTCCTGGCGATCCCGGCGCTCTCGCTGGCCATCTCGGCCGCGGTCGTCCTGCTGCTGTCCGCGGCCATCCTGTTCGACACCAGTCGGATGATTCACGACCCCGAGGCCAACTACATCGTGATGACCGTCTCGCTGTACGCGAACCTCTACGTGATGTTCCTGCACCTGCTGAACCTGTTCCACGCCTTTATGGGTGACAACTAAGGGTCCAGCGCCAACCGCAGGAACTCGTTCAAGGGCCCCGCCGCGCGGGGCCCTTTTCGTTGGACACCGCTTACACAGACTCCCGGGGACTTCGGCCCATGACCCAGCTCCAGCGCGGCGTCTTTCTCGACCTGAACACGGTTGACCGGGACGACCTCGACCTCACCGGGCTACGCGCCTGCCTGCCCGAGTGGACCTTCCACGACCGCACGCGACCCAACCAATGCGCCGAACGGATCGCGGACGCCGATGTCGTGATCACGAACAAGGTCGAACTGGATGCCGATCTGCTGGCCGCCGCGCCCCGCCTGCGACTGATCTGCGCCGCCGCGACCGGCTTCAACAATATCGACGTGGCCGCCGCCCGCCGACAAGGCATCGTCGTCAGCAACGCGCGCGACTACGCCACAGACTCCGTGGTGCAGCATGTCTTCGCCCTGCTCCTGACGCTGGTCACGCGGCTGGATGACTACCGAGCCGACATCCGCGCCGGACGCTGGAGCGCCTCGGATCAGTTCTGCCTCCTCGACCACCCGATCGGCACCCTGGCCGGGATGCGCATCGGGATCATCGGGTGGGGGGTGCTGGGCCGGGCCACCGCCCGTGTTGCCGAGGCCTTCGGCATGGAGGTACGGGTTGCGCAGAGTCACGATCCCGCGCAGCAGACGCACGCGGATCGCCTGCCGCTGGAGCGCCTGCTCGCGGAGTGCGATGTGATCAGCCTGCATTGCCCGCTCACGCCCGCAACGCGCCACCTCATCGACGACGACGCACTGCGCCGAATGCGGCCGGGAAGCATTCTGCTGAACACGGCCCGCGGCGGTCTCGTTGACCCCGAGGCCCTGGCGCGTCACCTGCACAGCGGTCATCTCGGCGGCGCGGGCATCGACGTCCTGGAACCGGAACCCCCGCCACCGGGTCATCCGCTGCTGGCAGACGACATCCCGCGCCTCGTGCTGACCCCGCATACCGCCTGGGCGGCGCGCAGCGCCCGTCAGCGGGTGATCGACGAAGTCACGCACAACATCCGCAGCTTCGCATGCGGTTCACCGCGCAACGTGGTGGAATGACGCGCATGGACACCGACCCCCTGCAACAGCGAATCGAGGACCTGGAGATCCGCCTGGCCCACCAGGAATACACCCAGGAGGAGCAGGCCCGCATCCAGATGGAACTGCAGCAGGCCAATGCCGACCTGCGCCAGCAGGTCCAGTGGCTGCGCGACCGCCTGCGTGAGCTTGAGGAACGCGGGGGCGGGCGAGAAGACGCCGAACCACCCCCGCCGCACTACTGACCCCATGGCGCTGACCGTACGCGCGGCTCCCGGCTACGACAGCGCTGCCGACGCACTGCGCAAGGCCCTCGAGGCGCGCGGCTACCGGCACGGCGGCGCGGCTCGGCTGGTCCTGGAAACGGGCGATCACGGCCTGCAGCTCATCCGCGAGGACGTCCAGCCGGCGCTGCGACTGCACCTCGACTTCGCGGCCGGACGCCAGGGCTATCGACTGGCCCATGCCGGCCATCAGCGCGAGGGGCTGATGCGCGCCTTCGGCAAACTCCCGCGCGACGGCCACGTACTGGATGCCTCCGCCGGTCTCGGGCGCGACACCCTGCTGCTGGCCGCGCACGGCTTTCGCGTGACCGCCTGGGAACGTCACCCCGTGGTATATCGTCTGCTCGCCGATGCCCTGGCGCGCGCTGCAACCCACCCGGATCTGGCCCCGGTCATCCAGCGCATTACCCTGCTCGAGGGCGTCGCCGACCCCACGGCCGTGAGCCCGCCCGCGATGGCCGCGGTCTTCGACCCCATGTTCCCGGAGCGCGCCAAACGCGCCGCGGTCAAGAAGGACATGCAACTGATCCAGGCGCTGATGGCGGATACGGCCGACCCCGACGGCGAACAGACCCTGGCCGCCCTGCGCGGCCACGTGGAACGCCGGGTGATCGTAAAACGCCCGCTGCACGCCCCGGCTCTCGGACCGGACGCCCCGCAGGCCAGCGTCAAGGGCAAGAGCGTGCGCTTCGACCTCTATTCGGCCACGGGGCCCGCCGAAGCGACCGCAGCGTCCGGCTGATATCGCTCCTCGCCCGTTTCAGGGGCTGCCCAGAATCAGCCGGTCCTCCCCCGCGAACCGGTAGTCCGGGATGGGCAGGTTACGGCGGGCGTTCTGATCCGCGTAGACCCGCCCCGCCCCGTCATAGCGTCCGCCCCGGCAACGATCGACGAACCCGCCACTCCAGCCATCGGCTTCGTCCGGATGCACCAGGTCCAGCTCGCAGCCCAGGTCCGTCCCCTCACCGATCACCACCAGCCATTCGGGGCGAAAGCTGCGCAGCGGCAGGTCCAGCCCGTCCGGCTGCTGACCGCGGCGCGCAGCGGGATCGACCAGTTCCTCGTCGCTCGCCAGCGCGCCCTGCCAGGCCGCATCCCGGTGGACCACCAGGACATGCCGGTTCCCGTGGACAAAGCGTCCCGCGTCGCCCGGCGCGATCTCCGCAAGGTCCACCCGAAGGGTGTCGCCACGGGTGTCCACCGATCCGGAAAATGCGTACCGCAGCATAACCCCCACCAGCAGCAAGGCGGCCCCCAGCACCATCAGCTTCATGAGCGCGCGGATCCGCACCCGCGTCAGTGAATCCTTCCCGGTTTGCACCCTGATCTCCGTTTTTCTCGTCCACCAGCGAAAACGCTTTGCCTGAACCCAAGTCACCCCTACACTATGCGGCATGAGAGGACCCAACCGTTCCAACCGCACCTACGTCGGCCTGTACAACGACATGTACGGCGGCATGACCCCCATCGGCAATTTCATCCGCGATGCCTGGGTATTCGGCATCCTCCCGGAGACCGAAACCTGCGACGGCTGGGATGTCTCGCGCATCCAGATGCTGCACGACCAGGTCAATGCCGAATGGGACAAGTACGACCTGCGTATCAGCAATCTCCCGCCGGAACTTCGTGAACGTCATGAACGCATCCATCAGGAAGCGATCGAGCGCGCTCGGGAACACGGCTGGGTCGCCGGACAGGACATCGATAGCGAGATGGGCGACGACGCCTGATGGTCGCCGGCGAGCCCCTGATTCGCCCCCTGATCGTCATCGCCAGTCTGCTGGGCGGGATCGCGGTCGTGCTCGGCGCCTTCGGCGCCCACGCCCTCCAGGAACGCCTTTCGGAACACGCCCTGACGACCTGGCACACCGGCGTTCAGTACCACTTCATCCACGCCCTGGCCCTGCTGCTGGTCGCCGCCCTGTGGGCGCAGCTGGCCAACGGCTGGGCCGCCGCCAGCGCGGTGGCCTTCGTGATCGGCATCCTCCTGTTCTCGGGCAGCCTGTACGCCCTCGCACTCGGGGCGCCCCGCATCCTCGGGGCGATCGCGCCACTGGGCGGGACGGCCTTTATCCTCGGCTGGGCGGGGTTGGCCATTGCCGCCTGGCGCGGCTGACCTAGGGAGACGCTGATTGAATCGCACGTCCGCGTTGGTGCCCCCTGTTTTCCGAGACAAGGCGCGTCGTGCAGCGGGTAGTGGTTCTACCCGCAAGCGGCGCAACGCAGGATCGGGGAACAGGGGGCTCCAACCCCACAAGCTATTGAAAGCAGGGGCTCGGCCGCTTTTGCGTGGGAACGGCGTTGCGGTTCCCTTGTGCAGAGTGACTGCACGGCAGTCACCGCGCCTTGTTCGCACGCAAAAGCGACTCGAGCGCGGACGTGCGATTCAATCAGCGTCTCCCTATAATCGCGCCCTGCCTGACCCCAACCTTCACCACCGGACCGAGCGCCCCATGAGCCAGACCTCCTTCGCCGTATTCGCCGAGAAAGCCCTGGACGACATCCAGACCCGCCTGAGCGACCAGAGCGCGCTGGACGACCTGGATATCGACCTGATCGACGGCGTGATGACCATCGAGTTCGACGATGGCGCCCAGCTCATCCTGAACCGTCAGGAGGCCGCCGAACAGATCTGGCTGTCCTCCCCCGAGGGTCCGGCCCACTTCGGCTATTCCGAGGAGGAAGGTGCCTGGATCGATGACCGCAACGGCGAAGACCTGCACGCGACCCTGGTGCGCGTGATCGAGCAGAAGCTGGGCGTGCCGGTCGAACTCTGAGGCGCCGCCGCCGGGCGCCCGAACTCGACAGCTCCTAGTCGCCCTTGCCAGACCCCTTGTCGGCATCGTCCTGCCCGGATGCGGCGCGATCCGTGGTCCGATCGGCGGCGGCGGGCGGCTCGTCTTCCAGCGCGCGCAGATGCGCCTCGACCTCGGCCAGCACCGGGTGCGGCTTATCCTGTTCCAGCGCCACGTCGATCGCCCGCAGCGCCTCCACCGCCTGCGGGTCGCCCCGCAGCGGCATGCGTGCCACCCCCAGCGCCAGCATCCGGAACTGGCGGAATACCAGATAGCTGACGGTCGCCACCACCAGGGCACCCCACATGTTGTCCTGGAACCACAGCCACACCGCTACACCGTAGCCCCCGAAGGTCAGCACGAAGATCCCCAGCGCAACGCGGTGGGAACGGGCCACGATGCCTTCCAGCACCTCGCGGTTGCGGATCACGAAATCACGTTCGAAATGCAAGGGGCAGTTTCCTCGGTTCGGGGTGTCGTCAGGGACGCGCCGGCTGCTGCGCCCGCCAGCGTTCGAAGGTCGGGTATTCCTCGTAGCCCCGCGTCAGCACGTAGTCCATCACGTTGCGCAGTCGATTCAGGTGAACCACGGAGTCGATGCGGATGATCTCCTCACCCTGTTCGTCGAAGAAGATCAGGGTCGGCGCCCAGTGTATATCCAGCGCCGCTGCCCACTCCTTCGGGTTCGTGCGTTCCCCGCCGGGCGTCAGCACCGGGGTATCGGCATCGTCGGCATCCAGCTGCACCGCATCCATCAGCGCGATGCGTTCCAGCACCTCGTCCTGTTGCAGCGGCTCGGAATGCAGGATATCGCAGGCATGGCAAGCCTCGCGCTCGAAGAACACCACCAGCGGCCGATCCGCAGGGATCCGGCTGCGATCCAGCGCATACGGCGGGTTCGCGAAAAAGTCGCGCTGGTTGATGTCGTCCAGGTCAAATTTCGGCGGCGGGTCGGCCCGGTCCAGGTAGTCGCGGAAGCCCCCCTCCCGGTCGTGGCGGTCAATCACGTACTCCAGCAGCGCGCGAAAACGATACGGCGGGTAGTAGCCACGCATCTGGTGGATGCGCTCGCCCTCCTCGTCGTAGAAGGCAATCGAAGGGGTGAAGTTGAGCCGCTGTTCGGCCGCGTAGCGCCGCTCGATCCAGGTCTCGCCATCGAGATCGGTAACTTCCCGCGTCCCCAGGGCATCAATCGCGACGACATTGAAATGGGCCGACAGATATTCCCGGATGTCGCCCTGCGCGAAATTCTTGTCGAACAGCGCCTCGCAGTAGGGACAGTCGTCCATGCCGAAGTAGACCGCCAGCCCCATCTTGCCCTGCTCGACCGCATCGTCCAGGTCCTCGCGCAGGTCCAGGAAACTCAGTTCGAACCAGTCCGGCGTATGCAGGCCGATCGGCCGCGGCGTGTCGTCGAAGACCAGTCCTTCGTCCGCCCCGGCCCCGTCGTCCGCCGACACGGGCGACGCCACAAGCGCCCACGCCAACATCATCAGCGCGAGACCGGCCAGCAGGCCGGGATGGCAAATTCGGCAAGACGGGCGTTTCACGTGGGCGGTTTTCCGAAAGGGCCTGCTACTCGGACGGCGGCTCCAGCACCGAGGTTCCCCCGAGATACGGACGCAGCTTTTCCGGGATCCGGATGGAGCCATCCGCCTGCTGATGATTCTCCAGCAACGCGACCAGTGCGCGCCCCACCGCGACCCCCGAGCCATTGATGGTGTGAACCAGCTCGGGACGCTCGCCGGCCTTCGGCCGGAAGCGCGCCTGCATACGCCGGGCCTGGAAGGCCTCGAAGTTCGAGCACGACGAGATCTCGCGGTACGCATCCTGCGCCGGCAACCAGACCTCGAGGTCGTAGGTGCGCGCCGCGGCGAAGCCCATGTCACCAGCGCTCAAGAGCATGACGCGATAGGGCAGTTCCAGTGCCTGCAGCACGGCCTCGGCGTGCCCCAGCAGGCTCTCGAGCGCCGCATCGGAGTCTTCGGGCCGAACGATCTGCACCAGCTCCACCTTCTCGAACTGGTGCTGCCGGATCAGGCCGCGCACGTCACGGCCGTAGCTGCCTGCCTCGGAGCGGAAGCACGGGGTATGGGCCACCATCCGCAACGGCAGCTCGTCGGCCTCCAGGATCTGGTCCCGCACCAGGTTGGTCAGCGTGACCTCGGCCGTGGGGATCAGGCGGTAGCGCTGATCACAGTCCACCGAGAACAGATCCGCGTCGAATTTCGGCAACTGGCCGGTGCCCTCCAGCGACTCGGGATTCGCCAGGTAGGGCACATAGGTCTCCTGGTAGCCGTGCGAGCCGGTGTGCAGGTCCAGCATGAACTGGGTCAGCGCCCGGTGCAGCCGGGCCATCTCCCCGCGCATGACCACAAACCGCGACCCGGCAACACGAACGGCCGCCTCGAAATCCAGCCAGCCGCCCGGCAGACCCAGATCCACGTGATCCCGCGGCGTGAAGTCGAAATCCGCCGGCGTACCCTCGCGCCGGATTTCCACGTTGGACTTCTCGTCCAGGCCGTCCGGCACATCCGCCTGCGGCAGGTTGGGGATCCCCATCAACAGCGCGTCCAGTTCCTCCTGCACCCCGTGCAGGTCGGTCTCGCACTGCTTGAGCTCGTCGCCCAGGCGCCCGACCTCGGCCTTCAGCGGTTCGATGTCCTCGCCCCGGGCCTTGGCCTGGCCAATGCCCTTGGAGCGGGTATTGCGCTCGGCCTGCAGCTCCTGGGTGCGCACCTGCAAGGCCTTGCGCCGCGCCTCCAGGGCCTCGAAACGTTCGCGGTCCAGGGTGTACCCCCGACGCTCGAGCGCGGTGGCGGTCGCATCCAGATCCTGACGCAGGCTGCGGATATCAAGCATGACGGCTTTCCAGTACGGGGTTGCGGGAACGACGGGGAAGTCTACGGTCGCGGCCCCGTGGCGTCCACGGGCACCGAGCCCGGAGACGCCCACCCCGCACAGCCCGGCGGCCGCGGCCAGACCGGAAACCCGACCTGTCCACACCACATGCCCGGTTCGCGGAAAAGGCCTACAGTTTATGCGATCACATCGCGTGTACCCAGCAGGTCCCTACCATCGAAGCCATGAGTGCACATCCGTCCATCGACCCGACCGAGACCGCCACGCAGGCACTGGCCACGGTCATCGAGACCCTGGCGAACGCGTTGCCCGCCGACGCCCTGGTCACCGAGACCGCGGAACGCCGCGCCTACGAGTGCGACGGTCTCTCTGCCTACCGCCAGATCCCCGGGGCGGTCGCCCTTCCGCGCACGCGGGAAGAACTCCTGACCTGCCTGCGGGTCTGCCGCGAACACGGGGTGCCGATCATCCCGCGCGGCGCGGGCACGGGGCTGTCCGGCGGCGCACTCCCGAGCGAGACCGGACTGCTGCTCTCCATGGCCCGCTTCAACCGCATTCTCGAGATCGACGCGGACAATCGCTGTGCCGTGGTGCAGCCGGGGGTGCGCAACCTGGCGATCTCCGAAGCCGCCGCACCCCAGGGCCTATACTACGCCCCCGACCCTTCCTCGCAGATCGCCTGCTCCATCGGCGGCAACGTCGCCGAGAACGCGGGGGGCGTGCATTGCCTCAAGTACGGGCTGACCGTGCACAATGTCATCGGGCTGGAGATCGTCACCCTCGACGGCGAGACCATCCGGCTAGGCGGCAAGACCCTGGATACCGCCGGCCTGGACCTCCTCGCCTTCATGGTCGGTTCCGAGGGCATGCTGGGCGTTGTCACCGAGGTCACCGTCCGCCTGCTGCCACGCCCGGAACGCACCCAGGTCCTGCTCGCCAGCTTTGCCGACGTGGAATCGGCCGGGCGCGCCGTGGCCGGGATCATCGCCGCCGGCCTGATCCCGGCCGGGCTCGAGATGATGGACAACGCCGCCATCCGCGCGGCGGAGGACTTCGTCCACGCCGACTATCCGACCGACGCGGCGGCCATCCTGCTGTGCGAGCTCGACGGGACCAATGCCGAGGTCTCGGAGGACATCATGGTCGTGCGCAAGAAGCTGCTGGACCTGGGCGCCACCGAGGTGCGCACCGCCCGCGACGATGCCGAGCGTGCCCGCTTCTGGGCCGGGCGCAAGGCGGCGTTCCCCGCCGCCGGCCGCATCTCGCCGGACTACTACTGCATGGACGGCACCATCCCGCGCCACCAGCTCGGTACCGTGCTGGAACGCATCAACCGGCTGTCACAAGAGCACGGCCTGGGGGTGTGCAACGTGTTCCACGCCGGCGACGGCAACCTGCACCCGCTGATCCTGTACGACGCCAATCAGCCCGGACAACTGGAGACCGCGGAGACCTTCGGTCAGCAGATCCTCGAGCTGTGCGTGGAGGTCGGCGGCACCGTCACCGGGGAACACGGCGTCGGTGTGGAAAAGCTGGACGGGATGTGCGTGCAGTTCGCCGCCCCGGAGCTGGAACAGTTTCACCACCTGCGCCGTGCGTTCGACCCGCTGGGCCTGCTCAATCCCGGCAAGGCCGTCCCCACCCTGGCACGCTGTGCCGAGTTCGGGCGCCAGCATGTACACGGCGGCCAGGTGTCGCATCCCGATCTGCCGCGTCTGTAGGATGCCAGCCTCAACCCCACCGCACGCGACCGCTACCATGTCCGCCACGACGCTGGCCACCCCGCTGGCCGACGAGTTCTCCGGTGCCGTCGATGCCACCCTGAACGCGCTGCAGGCCCTGGTCCCACTGGACATCTGGATGCTGACGCGAGTCGAGGCCGACGACTGGATCGTCCTGCACACACGCGGGCGGGCTCCACGCTTCCGCCCGGGTGCCGCCTTCAGCTGGCAGCACTCCTACTGCGTCCACATGCACGCCGGCGAGGGGCCGAACGTGGCCGCCGACGCGCGCAGCGTGCCCGCCTACGCCAGTGCCCCGATCAATGACATCGCGGCCATCGGCTGCTACGTGGGATTCCCCCTGCACGACGCCGAAGGCCAGCTGTTCGGCACCCTGTGCGGTCTGCACCCCGAGCCCGTGGATCCCGCCATCGAACGCCACGAACCGGTCATCCGCGCCCTGGCCGAATCCCTGAGCCACGTGCTGCGCCTGAGCCAGCGCGCCGAGGTCCTGGACCGCCTGCGCCAGCACACAGCCCTGTCCGTGCACAGCGACCCGCTGACCGGGGTCCTCAATCGCCACGGCTGGGAGCTCGCGCTGGAGGCCGAAGAGACCCGATGCCAGCGGCTCGGGCAACCCGCCGGGATCATCGCGCTGGATTTCTTCCCGCGGGGCTTGTCCTCCGAAGGGGCCGAGGGCCACGACGACACCGAACTGGTGCGGGCGATCCTCGCCCTGCAGGAGCGGGCACACCCCACCGACCGGATCGGACGCCTGGGTGGCGGCCGCTTCGCCCTGCTCGCGAGCGAGATGAAGAACCCATCGCTCGCGGAACGCGCCCGATCACTGCAACAATACCTGGCGGATCAGGGCATCCCGGCCAGTGTCGGGTACGCATCACGCGAACCGGGCACCGGCAGCCTCGCAAGCGCCCTGCAAAACGCCGCACGCGGAAAACGCAACGCGCCACAACCCACGGCTAGCTGAACCACCCGTCCCGCCCCAGCGCTCGCTCGACAGGACACATCATGGCCCGGACCTTCGACCCAGCCGACCCTTCGCACACGCCGTTCAATCTCGGGGTCGATCACACCCTGAAGCTGCTCCACCGCCTCGCGCCGCTGGATGTCTGGATGCTGACCCGCATCGAGGACAACGAGCAGATCGTGGTACGCGCCGACGATCACGGCTACGGGATCGAACCGGGCACCGCCTTTGACTGGGGCAACTCCTTCTGCATCCGCATGCTGGCCGAGCGCGGCCCGCGAATCGCTCCGGACGTGACACAGGTGCCCGCCTACCAGGAAGCACTCGCCGCGCAGACGGATCCACCCGCCATTGGCAGCTATATCGGCTTTCCGGTACACGACCGCGAATACGGCATGTATGGCGTACTGTGTGCAATGCATCCCGAGCCCGTCTCCCAGGCGATCGAATCGCACGCGGGGGAGATCGACTCCGCGGTCCAGGTGATCGAGGCACTGCTGCGGCAACGCCGCCAGATCGATGAACTCGAACGCGAGCGCGAGGCGCTGATCCTGAAGGCCTACAACGACAGCCTGACCGGTACCCGCAACCGCCGCGGCTGGCAGATCGCGCTCGATGCCGAGGAACAGCGCTGCCAGGACCACAGCCTTCCGGCGGGCATCATCGCCCTGGATCTCGACCACCTTAAGGCGGTCAACGACCGCGAGGGCCACGACGCCGGTGACCGGATGATCCAGACGGCGGGCCAGGCCCTGCGGGACGCCAGCCGCGAGATCGACGTGGTCGCGCGCCTGGGCGGCGACGAGTTCGGCGTGCTCCTGCCGGAAACCCCTGCCGACTACCTGCCCGAGATCGCCGAGCGGCTGCGCGCGGCGCTCCTGGCGGCGGGTGTCGAGGCCTCCATTGGCTACGCCTGCCGCACCGTAAGCGGCTCGCTGGCCACCGCCCTGACCAACGCCGACGCCGCCATGTACGCCGACAAGCGCCAGCGCCGCGGCCCATCCGCCCGCTGATCGCCGCAGACCTGGGAAACACTGATCCATCGGCGGCACCCGCGGTGCACACCGCCTACACCCCGCAGTCGCGCAAGCGCCGCGCGACGGGTGTCGAGAACCGGCTGCCCGTCCCGCTCCACCCCGCCCGAAACCCGCTGCCGCAGGGCCGCCTTTGGTTTACCATTGGGGTCTTCGCATCCGGGCGACCCCAATTCCACGAGGCCGTTTCATGAGCAAAACCGTCACGCTGACCGACAACACCACCGGCAAGAGCATCGAGCTGCCGATCCAGGAGGGCTCGCACGGCCCCAACTGCCTCGATATCCGCGCCCTGTACAAGGAGCTTGGCTACTTCACCTACGACCCGGGCTTCATGTCCACGGCCAGCTGTCGTTCGGACGTCACCTTCATCGACGGCGACGAAGGCACCCTGCTCTATCGCGGCTACCCCATCGAGCAACTCGCCTCCGAGAGCACCTACCTCGAGGTCTGCTACCTGCTGCTGAACGGCGAACTGCCCTCCTCCGACGATCTCCACGACTTCTCGCGCATCATCAAGGAACACTCGATGCTGCACGAGGCGGTGCGCCGCTTCTTCGACGGCTTCCGCCACGATGCGCATCCGATGGCGATCATGGTCGGCGTAGTCGGCGCCCTGTCGGCCTTCTATCACGACAACGTCGACGTGCATAACCCGGAGCACCGCCGCATCGCCGCGCACCGGCTGATCTCCAAGATGCCGACCATCGCCGCCTGGTCGTACAAATACGCCCACGGCCAGCCATTCATGTACCCGGATAACAACCTGTCCTACACGGCCAACTTCCTGTCGATGATGTTCGGGGTCCCCAGCGAGCCCTACCAGCCGAACCCGGTGTTCGTGCGCGCGCTGGACCTGATCCTGATCCTGCATGCCGACCACGAGCAGAACGCCTCGACCTCCACCGTGCGCCTGTCCGGCTCCTCGGAGGCCAACCCGTTCGCGGCCATCTCCGCCGGCATCGCCTCGCTGTGGGGCCCGCTCCACGGCGGCGCGAACGAGAAGGTCATCCGCATGCTCGAGGAGATCGTGAACTCCGACAAGAGCGTCGAGGACTTCGTCGCCCGGGCCAAGGACAAGAACGACCCCTTCCGCCTGATGGGCTTTGGCCATCGCGTCTACAAGAACTACGACCCGCGCGCCAAGATCATCCGCAAGATGTGCCACGAGCTACTGGAAGAGATGGGCGACATGGGCGCCGATAACCAGCCACTGTTCGACGTGGCCATGGAGCTCGAACGCATCGCGATGGAGGACGACTACTTCATCGAGCGCAAGCTCTACCCGAATGTCGACTTCTACTCCGGCATCATCCTGCGCGCGATGGGCATCCCGCTGAACATGTTCACCGTGATCTTTGCGCTGGCGCGCACCGTCGGCTGGATCTCGCACTGGAACGAGATGATGATGGACCCCGAATCCCGCATCGGCCGTCCACGCCAGCTCTACACCGGCTACCCCTCCCGCGAATACGTCGCCATCGAGCAGCGCTGAGCCAGAAGACCCGGCAGGCGTACCGATCGGCATGCCCTCCAACCGAAAAAGGGCCAGCCCTCAGGCTGGCCCTTTTTTGTGTGCCGGACATGCCCGGCGGTCAATCAGCGAAAGATGCTCTCGTGCCGGGTTTCCATCATCTGCGGTGCTTCCGGCGGGCACACCGTGTCCGGCTCGATGCGTGCACGCTCGTCGACCAGCCCCAGATCGGCAGCCGTCGGCATATCCCCACGCGAAATCTCCAGATACTCAAGCAACCGGCCAAGGCCGTTCAGCGCCCGTGCCTTCGCGATTTCCATGTCGTGCTGCGCGTTGATATAGGCGCGGCTCGCCTCGAAGTACTCGTTCTCGGTGTCGAGTAGGTCCAGCAGGCTGCGCTGGCCGATACCGAACTGCTGTCGGTATGCGGTCCGCACACGGTCCGAGGAATCGCGATGCTGACGGAGGAAACGCAGCTGGCTTTCCAGGGAACGGACGTCGTTGTACGCCACCGATACGGTCTGACGGACGTTACGGCAGACCACTTCCTGTTGGTCACGCGCCTGATTGAACTCCTCCGTGAACTGGCGTACACGCGCCTGATCCGCTCCACCCCGGAAGAGGTTGAACGTCATCATCACCATTGCCGAGGTGTCGTGGACCCGGATGTCCTGCCGCTCCAGAAGATCGTTCTCGTAGGCGTGACGCAATTGCAGGTCGACCCGGGGGTGGAAGGCCGCACGGGCGACGTTGCGTTGCTCCTGCGCCGCCTCCATGTTCCTCAGGGACGCAAACATGGCCGGGTTCATGGTGACCGCCTCGGTCAGTGCCTCCTGCACCGTACCCGGGATGGGCTCTTCGGAGAACGTCCCGACGAGATCCGCCCGGCCATCGGCTGGCATCTGCCCGACCACGCGATAGTAGCGAGCATTGACATCATGCAGGTTCTGTCGCTCGGTCAGAAGATTGGATTCCGCAAGCGCGAGGCGGCCGGCCGCCTGTTCCAGATCCACGCCCCGGCCAACCCCGCGCTCGGTTTGATCGACGATCTGATCGTAGACGTCTTTGTGGGCGTCGTAGTTTTCCTGCGCCAGATCCACCAGCAGCCGCTGACGCTGGACGTCGGCAAACGCCCGAACAGCCTCCAGCGCAATATCCTCGGTCGCCTCCCGCAGCTCGAAGAACCGGACACGCTGGATCTCGCCAAGACGATTCACCTCGCTGGCAGTCTCGAACCCGTCATACAACATCTGCGTCAACGTAATATCCACGCCGCGCGGGTTACGCGAGAAGGTGTCGAAACCGTCGTCACTGTAACGCTGCCGCTGGTAACCCGCGCGCGCGTTGAGATCGATCTCCGGCATGAATCGGCCGCGCGCACCAGTCTGCTCTTCGCCGGCCGCACGAAATGCGTGCCACTGCGACTGGACCTCCGGATTGGACAGTACCGCCTCCATGGCGGCGTCCCGGAGTTCCTCTGGCGGCGCTGCATGCGCAGACACCCCCACCGCCATCGCCACGGCCGCCGTCAGGCCGACGAGAGCCCCCTTGCTGATCACAGTCCCGAATCGCTTCATCGCTCTTGTCCTTTCATTTGGCACGGACACCCCCCAGAACGACCTCTGCCGGGCTTTTTTCTTGCCGGTCAGAAAAGTTCTGGTTATCAAAACTTTTGAATACTAGGGACCACCCCCAGGTGGCACAACTCTCGCTTCCTTCGCCGGCTAACGCTCGCTAAACGGAAAACGAAAAAGAAGTGATATTAAGGATGATTTTCTCTTTACGAATCTGGCTTTTGCCGTCAGCGTAGCCCATCATCGGGTGTGATGCGTAATCCGCTTTCACCGGAGGGCACGCCCACGTGCTTCTGTCTTGTGCCCGCACCCCCTCACAAGTGACCCGGCTGCTCGGCGTCGTGCTGATGCTGGCGCTGGGCACGTGGACCCTGGGTACTTCCGACGCGGGGCTCGAAGACTTCGCGCAACTGGAGGAGGTCGCCGCCATCCGGTACGGCCCGGAGACCGCGGAGCGGGTCCGTGAATGGCGCGAGTTGCTCGAATCGCTGGCAGACGAAGACGAGCAAACCCAGATCGCACGGGTGAACGAGTTCTTCAACCGTCTATTGCGTTATCAGGACGATCAGGTCACCTGGGGCCAGGAGGACTTCTGGGCGACGCCGCTGGAGGCCATGGACAAGGGTGCCGCCGACTGCGAGGACTACTCGATCGCCAAGTACGTCAGCCTGCGCAAACTGGGCATCCCGGATGAACGTCTGCGGCTCTTTTACGTGCGCGCCCGTATCGGCGGCCCGGGCAGCAACCTGAGCCAGGCCCATATGGTCCTGGGCTACTTCGAAACTCCGCGCGATGAGCCCCTGGTTCTCGACAATCTGATCACCCGTATCGAGCGCGCCGGGGAGCGCGACGATCTGACGCCAATCTTCTCGTTCAACAGTCGGGGCCTCTGGCCCGACGGCGCATCACAATCACAGGCCGACCCGACGGCCCGGCTGTCCCGCTGGCGCCGGGTCCTGGAACAGCTGGCGGAATACGGTCTCGATCTTGAACAACCCATCAACCCGACCCCATAAAGAGGGCGCAGGCATGACGTTGAGAAAACAACTCTGGATCGCAGTGGCCATCATCATGCTGCTCGCGCTGCTGGTGAGCATCGTCGCCAGCACGTTGTCGGCACGCAACTACCTGGCCCAGCAGATTCTGACCAAGAACATCGACAACGCCGCCTCGCTTGCCCTGTCGCTTTCCCAGCTGCCCAAAGACGACACGACCGTCGAACTGCAGATTGCCTCCCAGTTCGATACCGGCCACTACCGCCATATCCGGCTCGAGGATCCCACGGGCGATCTCATGCTGGAACGACGCAATCCCGAAGCGCCGCGGGGTGTCCCGATGTGGTTCATCGACACCCTGGATTTCGATGTCCGCCCCGGGGTGGCACAGGTGTCCGACGGCTGGTCGTCCTTTGGCACGCTGATCGTCGAGAGCCAGACCAATTACGCATACGAAGAACTCTGGGCCGGCACCCTTCGATTGACGGCAATCTTCACGGTGGGGCTCCTGGTCATCGGTTTACTGGGGTCGTTCCTGCTCGGACGACTCATCCAGCCCCTCCGGCAAGTCGTGGACCAGGCCGAAGCGGTCGGTGCACGCCGCTTCATTACCACCCCGGAACCGCGCACATGGGAATTCCGCGCCCTGGTACGTGCCATGAACCAATTGACCGAGCATGTCCGCGCCATGCTCGTTGAAGAGTCGAGACGACTGGAACGCCTGAAGACCCGACTGCAGCACGATGACGTGACGGGCCTGCTGGCTCGGGAGCCCTTTCTCGCCCGCCTGCAGGCCACGCTGGATAACCGACATGCGGGTTCCTCCGGCAGCCTCGTGGTGCTCCGCATCCACGACCTGGCCACGATCAACCAGATCGTCGGCCACCAAAATCTCGATGCGCTGCTCGCGCGAATCGCGAAGGTCGTGGAACAGGCCGTCGCCCATACCGAGTATGGCGCCGCCGGACGGCTCAACGGCTCCGACATCGCGGTCTTTGGTGACAGTATCGCGGACAGTCACCGCTTCGCGCAGTCCCTTCTGGGCGGCGTTCGGGATGCGCTCGGCGACGACGCACCCGACGCCCTGACGCTTCATGTTGCCGCGACCCTCTACCACCCTGAAGACACCACCGGGGAGGTTCTTGCGCGAGCGGATCTCGCGTTGGCACGGGCGGAACTGGAGCCCGGCGATGCAGTCGCCCACGAGCCCCATGCCGCCCTTCCCTATTCGGACCAGCATCAATGGCGGGCGGCCATCACCGACGCGCTAGACCAACACGGGGTCGAGCTGGGCCGGTTTCCGGTGATCGATGCCGACCAACAGCTGATGCATCACGAAGCGCCGATGCGCCTGTTACTCGACGGCGAACGGCGACCCGCGGGCTATTTCATGCCCTGGGCCGTGCGCCTCGATCTGATCCGCCGGCTCGACGACGCCGTCCTGGAAGCGGCCCTGTCTCAGCTGCAATCGCCCGACGAACGCCTGGCCATCAACCTCTCGGTCAACAGCCTGCGTGACACCCACTTCCGTCAGGCCCTCGAGTCCCGGTTGCAACTCGAACCCCAAGCGGCGGGGCGCCTGTGGGTCGAGTTCCCGGCTCGTGGTGCACTCGCACACCCTGCGGAACTTCGCGATCTCTGCCGCATCGCGCGCCTGACGGGGTTCACCGTGGGGCTCGAGCACGCAGGACCGGA
The DNA here is from genome assembly GCF_000377285.1 of Thioalkalivibrio sp. ALE25. Lineage (NCBI taxonomy): Bacteria > Pseudomonadati > Pseudomonadota > Gammaproteobacteria > Chromatiales > Ectothiorhodospiraceae > Thioalkalivibrio > Thioalkalivibrio sp. ALE25. Next base: position 99,030 of record NZ_KB897932.1, read on the forward strand.
AGCCTTTCAGGCGCACGACCTGACCACCTTTGGCCTCCATTATGTCAAACTGCAGGCTTCCCTGGTCCACGGCGTGCATCGCTCCAGCGAGACCCAGGCCCTGATACGCGGGCTTTGCACCCTGGCCCACTCCATCGGGATCCTTGTGATCGCCGAAGGCTGTGACAGCAGCGACGACATCGAACTGCTGATGGACGCCGGCATTGATGCCGTCACGGGGAGCGCCGTCCGGGAACCGACGCGTTAGGGAGACGCCGATTCAATCGCGCCGGATCGCTGGCTTCCGCATCTTCACTCGTGCACGGAGCCAGCTGGCCGCCCTGACCGGGCCAGCGACGGCCCGGTACTCGCCCCGCACGAACCCGCCTTTCTCAGGGATTCCCTTCCGGCACAGAAAAAGGCCCGGGCCGCACCGCGGCGCCGGGCCCTTGATCCCGATGGCAGAGACCGCTACTGATCGATAGAGAGGTGCCCGTTATCGATCAGGGTCTGGATAAAATCGTACGACGAGTCGAAGCCATCCATGCTGATCCCTTCCAGCGTGATGGCGTAATCGGCACCGCCCGCGTCACTCCCCAGCATGCCGCCCGAGCTGATGTGCAGCACGGTATCCTCGCCCTGCGCTTCCGCCATCAGGTACTGGTCGATCGTCTCCTGGCTCGCGCTGGACAGGAGCTCGCCGAGCGTGATCTGGGCACCGGGGTCGTTGCTCTCCAGGCTGAAGCCCTGGATCACGAAGCGCGCCGGATCCTCCATGCTGCCTTCACCACCCTGCGACACGACAAAGATGTCCTGATCCGAATCGACCGTCAGGAAATTCGCACCGAAGGAAAAGGCCTCTTCGCCACCCGCGGGATAGAACTCCGCATCCTCGCCCTGACCCACCTGCACCGAAAGGTCGACTGGCTTCACCGCGAACGCGCTTTCGTCCCCACTGGCTCCAGGACCCGTACTCCCGCCCTGGAATGCAATGAAGGCGAACGTCTCGCCACCAAGCTCCAGGAAGCCATTCTCATCCACATCGCTGGCCAGATCGCGGGCATCACCGATCCGCACACCCTCGGCGTCGTACAGGTGATAGGAACCGCCGTTAATGGCGCCCTGGACCTGGAACACGGCCGTATCGGTCGGGCTGACCAGCGTAAAGAGCAGGGCCTCGCCGAACTCGATCGCGTTGGGGTCATCCGAAGCCCCTTGGTGGTCGATCGCGAAAAAGCCATCCTGATGCGAGACGGCTGCACTCTTCGAACCGGTCTCCTTCAGGTTGTTCGCATTCGCCATCGTCCCCTGAACATCACTGCCGCCAACCGTGTGGGCAGAAGCCATCAGATCCGGCACCAGATCCGGCGGCTCTTCGCCACTCGGCTCGGGCACGGGAGCCACGCCACTACCGGTATCCACGAGATCGTCCATCCCGGACAGGACCACCGTGCCCTCGATCGTTACATTCAGCTGATTGCCATCCACCAGGCCGGCGCGAATCGCTGCGGCCCCGGCCTCGGTCAGGACCACCACCCAGTTGCCCGAGCCGTCCTGGGCCAGCACCAGGTAGGCTGTATCCCCACCCACGATGCTGTAGGCGATCGCCCCGGCCAGTGATGGGTCCAACCCGTCCAGATTCAGGACGTGAGACACATCGAAAACCACGTCACCCGCCGCGGCGTCATTCGCATCTTCGTAGCCGTATCCCGCTGTCACCGACACCGATACTGCAAGGGTCGGGTACGCGACAGGGGGGGGATCCACGGGCGGTGGATCGACAGGCGGCGGTTCGACCGGAGGCTGGTCTACCGATGGATCGGTCGGTGACGTACCGGGCGGAATGCCCGTCTCGATCCCTTCTCCCCCGGGAACCGCTACGGTCTCGCCCAAGGCGTCCGGCCGATCGAAGGCGTTCACCGGGAAGGTGTAGTTAATCGGCTCCATAGGCTCGCTAATGCGCGCGACGCGGACAAACCCGCCCCCTTCGCTCTCACCGCCCTCCAGGCCCGCTGCGGGAGGTGCGATCAGCTCATCCAGCGACTCACCGCGGTCGAGGGCGGCAATCACTTCTTCCGCCGTCGGGATCTCCGGATTATCGGCCCGCCCGCTCTCCGCCAGGGCCTCGCCCATCAGGGCCTGCTGGCCCTCGCCAAGCGAAACGGCGACACCGTCCATCCCTTCCAGTTCCACCGACGCGCCGCGCAGCGGGATCACTTCCTCGCCCGCATACACCGGATCGCCCACGGCAAGCACTCTCGAGTTGCCCTCGGCATCCCGCGCAATCACCGTCCCGGTCAACGCCTGTACGGTGGCCACCACAGCATTCACAGCCATTGTCCCCCTCCTACGCCGATCCTGCAGACCGGCCCATACGAACGCTCTCGCGTCCCGTCTCAATCCAGTTGTTGCGTATCACCCGATTGAGCGACCACAGACACACTCGACCCTATCGCGCCTCGTCTACTTGCCGACGGGCCTAAAGCAGGCCCTCATCGTCTTCCACCAGGGTCAGACGTTGCGCCGAGGCGCGAAGATCCTTGCGCCCCAGCAGCTTCTTCTGTGCGGCCTCCGGCAAATCCGTAAACCGGATCACGCCTTTGTCCGTGAGCACCTCGACCAGGTCCTCCAGCACGCGAATCAGCTCCAGGTCGGAGGCCTGCAACGCCGCCGGCGCTGCCTCCCCACCATTCCCGCCGAGAAACGCCAACATCTCCGGCGCATCCGCTGCCACGAACTCCGTGCAATCGGCATTCGCCTCGCGGCTCACCTGGTCGATCCTGCCTTCCGTATCCCGTCTCACATACATGCGCGGCCCCTCCGGCCGTTTCCGACTCAGCTTCCCAGACTACACCCCCAGACACGAAAAAGCCCCGCCGATTTGCACCGGCGGGGCTTTATCTACGACCGCTTACTGGTCGATCGTCAGCTGCCCGCTATCCAGCATATCCTTGACGATATCGTCGCTGTACTGGACGTCCTTCAACGTGATGACCTGATTGGCATTATCGGTGTCACCATTCAGGCCGCCCTGGGAGTTGACGTAAAGCTTGGTGTCGGCGCCGTCCTGCTCGGCAATGATGTAGTCGGCAATGTTTTCCTCGCTCTCACCCTGAAGAAGATCCTTCAGGTCGAGAACGTTGTCGCCATTTCCAAAGTCGGTCACTACATCATTGGCGGGCGCGTCGCTCGTTCCTTCGTCACCCGCATTCCAGCGGAAAATGTCGTCTCCAGCTCCACCGGTGAGGATGTCGTCGCCCGGCCCACCGATCAGAATGTCATCGCCTTCGGTACCGATCAACATACTTCCTTCGCTATCGCCCTCTAGGGTTACTCCTTCCGGGCGAATCCCAAACCCCGCGCCACCGGAACTATTGAATCCAATATATTGAAACTCGCTTCCGTCTTCCGCTTGGAAAGTACCATCCGAAGGGAAATCATCCGCACCTTTGTTCAGACGTTCGCCATCCGCATTAAACACGTCCCACCCACTGTTATTTTGCCAATCCCCTGTGAACGAGACGGTAACAGCCGACACCGGCTGACCAAGGTCGATCATGAGGAATTGAGGGTTCGACACCATATAGAATCCATCACCATCTGCGCTGGCAGGATCATTGTCCTCCATAATCTTGGTCGCCGAGTCCTCACGCGACCAAGCATTTTGCCCAACAAGATAGGCGTCACCATAAATTGGCTCCGGCTCCGGGTCCGGCATCGGCACTTCCACCGATGCATCATCAACGCCGGTAACCGTGATGGTGTTTTCACCCTCACCGATCTCCTGCGTACCGGTCACCGTCACACTGGCACCCGCCGGGTCGAACTGGCCATTGCGGATCGCCTGGGCCCCGTCGTCCGTCAGCACGATGGCGTCGCCCGCCTCGTTCAACGCGAAGTAGCCTTCGTCGTTGCCATCGGTGATCTCATAGCTCACCTCTCCGCCCAGATCCGGATCGAT
>NZ_KB897932.1:103869-197848 GCF_000377285.1 Thioalkalivibrio sp. ALE25
AGCGTGAACGCCAGCTGGCCTTCCGCGGCCTGGTCACTGCTCTCCAGTTCCAGCGCCGCCGTCACCGTCACATCCAGACTCGGCTCCGGCATCGGCACCTCGATCGCCGCCTGCGCGTCATCGCTCAGGACGAACGGGTTCACACCGTCCTCGGCGATGGTCACCGTGCCCTCGACCGACGCCATCAACCCGTCCAGACCCACCTGGCCATTACGGATCGCCGCCGCACCGTCGGCTGTCAGCACCACGTTGCTACCTTCAAGCGCCAGATAACCGCCGCTGTCCTCGTTCAGCGACAGAGCGATCTCGCCCGCCAGATCGCCGTCGATGCCATCCAGGTCCAGGTCGGTCGTGACCTCGAACACCACATCGTTCTCGGCCGCCGACTGCGGCCAGTCCTCCGGCGTATCCACCGCCGACATACCCACCGTCAGCTCCGGCTGTGGAGTCGGTACCACCACACCACCTTCGGCGCTGGCTTCGAGCATGAAGGTATTGACGAGGCCTTCACCGATCGTCAGCGAGCCCTCGATGGTCACGTCAAGATCGTTTCCTGAAACCTGTCCGTTCTGGATCGCTCTGGCACCTTCCTCGCTCAGTACGACCGACCACTGGCCCCAGTCATTCTGTGAAAGCTCAAGGTATTCGCTGTCGCCACCAACGATCTCGTACGAGAAATCGCCCAGCGAGGGGTCGATGCCATCAAAGTCAGCCTGAGGGTTGATCCAGAATACCGGCATGCCTGCTTCAACTGCCGACGCGGGGAACCCAAAATCTCCGGCCACGTTATCCGCGCCGACACTGAGTTGCTGCAGATCAGGCTCTTGACCCTCAGGCAGCTGGTCCGCCGGAGGCATATAAAAGACTTCTCCCGGCCAAAGTTCGACATCAAACGTCGGCTGCGGGACCTCCACCGCAACGGCTGAAACTTCCGTCGCCGAAACCGGACCGATTCCCTCGATTTCCACGGTGCCCTGAACTTCGACAGAAAACTCGTTATTGGGTACCTGTCCATTCTGCAAGGCCCATGCGCCCTGCTCGGTCAACACGACGGCTGGATTGCCCTCGGAATCCGTACCAATCGCCAGATAGTCCGAATCGCCCCCAACAATTGCATATCCGATCGGGCCCGCGGCCGTATCCGGCAATCCGTCCAGATCCAACGTGGAATCAAGGCTGAACACCGCCAAACCCGTACCGGGTTGTTCAGAGGGCGACACGTCGGCCTCTTCGACCCGAGCGGACATGACGTCTGGACTTTGGGGACGAATATCCGCTACGACCCGCGAGACCATCTCACTGAGCGGTGTAACGCTGATGACGAGGCTGGGTTCCGGTACCACTTCGTCGGTGGTTGTCCCCGTGTCGTCTGTCGTTGTCCCGATCCCAGTATCCGCGAGCGTCCCTCCATCTTCACCGCCAGCTTCACCGGGGCCGCGCAGGGAATTCGAGTCATAGGCGTAGGTGACCTGGCCTACTTCCTCGGAGCCGCGGGTGACACGGACGAAGCTACCGCCCTCACCGGCGACACCGCCGTCCAGACCGGCGGCCGGGGCCTCGATCAGATCCGTGATGTCTTCTCCCCGATCCAGAGCCGCAATGATCTCCTCAACGGTGGCGTCGGCTACCTCGGCGTCCTGGGATTCGGGTTCGGCGGATTCGGCAAGGTCCGCGGTAATGGTGGCCGATTCGTTGCCGGCCAGCGTCATGGTGGACCCGTCCTCGAAGGCCATTTCGATGAAGGCACCGTCTTCAGCGATCACTTCTTCGCCATGGAAGATTGGGTCGCCCGGCTGCAGGACGCGGGTGTTGCCATCCTCGTCCCGCGCAATGACGGTGCCGACAATGGATTCAACGGTCGCTACGACGACTTCGGACATGACGATCCCCTTGGATACGGTACTAGTTGAAAGTTTTAGCTGGATAGGATCCTAGGGGAGCGGCCGCTGGCGCGACAGCTGTACTGAAGTACAGGTGGGCAGGAGGAACGGCCGTAGGACTCGACCGGGAAAACCAGATGCACTCGTAACGATCTGGGTCTCGATTTCGGGCGAGATGATTGGCCGCATCCACGAATCGAGCGAGTCGAGAGCCGAAGGCGAGCCATCCGTCAGGCGGCGCGGCCCGCAAGATGGTCATGTGGGTCGCGAACCCCATCACCCCCGGACGACGACCAGAAGGATCGCCTGGACCGGATCAGGCCGTGGGCCAGGACTCGCGCAGACGCGTAAGGTGCAGGACGAGCTGAACGCGATCGTCTACGTCGAGCTTCTTGAAGACCGACCCAAGATGCATCTTGACCGTGCGCTCGGTCATGCCGAGCTGGCGTGCGATTTCCTTGTTGTGCGCGCCTGTGGTCACGGCCAGGGCGACCTGGCGTTCGCGCGGGGTCAGCTCCTCGAAGCCCTCGGGCGGCGTTTCCGGATCACGCGGCTGCACGCTGCGCACCGTACGGATCATGCGGGTCATCAAATCGGGGCCCACCCACAGACCGCCCCCGGTGACTGTGGTTGCAATCGTTCGTAGCTGGGCGACGTTCGCCAGGGTGTGGCAGTAACCGTGTGCGCCGGCGTCGAAGGCACGGATCCCTTCTTCGTCGTTCGGGTGGCGGGAGTGCACGATCACGCGGTGCACCCGCGTGCGCTGCCTGACCTGCTGGTCCCAGTCGGCCAGATCCGTCCCCACCCAGCACGCCTCGGCGCCCTCGGGCAGCGCCGCGGGAAACGGCGGCCGGAGCACCTGGGCGTCCGGAAACGCCGCCTCCCAGCGCGGCGACGGCCGCGAATCTTGATCGATCAGGAAGATCTGCATGTCTCTCAGCGCTCCGTAAAGGCCAGATCGCCCGCGCGGAGGATCGGCTTCAGCAGGTACTGCAGGATGGTTCGTCGCCCGGTGATGATGTCCACCTGGGCCACCATCCCGGTCATGATCTGGTGCTCCTCGTCAAAGCCGGTCTCTTCGGTCCGCACGCGGACCTTGTAGAAGGTGTTGCCATCGTCGTCCGTGATCGTGTCCGGGCTGATGTGTTCGACGGTCGCCTCCAGCCCGCCATAGATCGCGAAGTCATACGCCGTGAACTTCACCCGCGCCTGCAGGCCCGGCCGTAGATAGGCGATATCCTGTGGCGATACTCGGGCCTCGATCAGGAGTTCGTCCTCCAACGGGACCACCTCCGCTACCTCGCGTCCCGGGGAGATGACACCGCCCCGAGTGGTCACGAACATCCTCTGCACAATCCCGGTCATCGGGGAGCGCACCTCGGACAGGCGCACACGGTCCTCGAGCCCTTCGGTCCCCTCGGCCAGCTCCTGCAGGCGGCCCAGCGTGTCGGCCAGCTCGGCGCGCCACTGGTTGCGGAAATTGAGCCGCACCTCGCGGATCTTCTCTTCCGCCTCCTCGATGGCGGCATTCAGGCGGGCGATCTGCGCCGTGGCCTGGTCGCGATCCCCACGCGCATTGGACACCTCCCGCTGCAGGCGGAGCACTTCCACCTCCGAAACCGCCCCGCTTTGAACCAGCGGCTCGGTAACGTCCAGTTCCCGGCTGGCCAGTTCCAGTGCCCGCACAGCCTGGGTGCGGCGCGCCCGTACCTCGTTCAACTCCTCCTGGCGCTGGCGCATCTGTTCCTCGGCAATCCGGATGCGCGAGTTCAGCTCCGCCAGGCTTTCTTCATACAGTCGCTGTTCCTGCTCGACGATAGCGGGTGGGCCCTGCTGTAAGTCCGGCGTAACGAGGAAAGGCGTATCCGAAAGTAACGCGATCAGCCGGGCTTGCCGGGCGCGGAGCGAAAATTCGCTCGCGCGCGCTTCGCCCAGATCGGAAAGGAAGCGGGTGGGGTCGATCCGCACCAGGACATCGCCGCGCTCAACGACGTCACCCTCGCGCGCCAGAATCTCCGAGACCACACCCCCATCCATCGATTGCAGCACCTGGAGGTTCTGTGAGGGAATCACGCGCCCATCGCCCCGCGCGACCTCGTCGATCTCCGCCACCGAGGCCCAGTACACTAGCAAGGCCAGGGTCACCAGAATGCCGTACAGCAGCGCACGGGCCCGCAAGGGTTTCTCCTGGATCTGGGTCCAGTCGGCATCCGAAGCCCAGTTCCGGTGGTCCGAGCCCCCCTTGGCCAGCCAGGGCCGAAAGATCCGGTCCACCATGGGCGCGCCAACCTTGCCGGCGCGATCCATCCCGCGCCCGAGGTCTTCGAACCCCTGTCCTTCCTTTCGCTTGCTCACGCCTGCGCCTTCCCAACGCGGCCTTCCCGCAGGGCCTGGACGACCTGGTCCTTCGGCCCATCCGCCACCACGCGGCCCTGATCCAGCACGATGATGCGATCCACCAGTTCGAGCAGCGAGGTGCGATGGGTCACGATCACCGCCGTGCGCCCCTCCATGAATTCGGCCAGGCGACGCTTCATCGCCTGCTCGGTCGAGTTGTCCATGGAGCTGGTGGGTTCGTCCAGCAGAAGCATGTTCGGCTCGTGCAGCACCGCACGCGCCACCCCGACACTCTGTTTCTGACCTCCCGACAGGCGCCCGCCGCGTTCCCCCACCTGCATGTCGATGCCCTGCGGATGGGTGTTGATCAGATCCTCGATACCGGAAATCGCGATCGCCTTGCGGATCGCCTCGTCCGACGCCAGCGGATCACTGGCGACCAGGTTCTCCCGGAGGCTGCCGTAGAAGAGCGTCACCTCCTGCCCCACATACCCCATGGAACGACGCAGCTCTGCCGGGTCGAGCTGACGCACGTCGATGCCGTCGACCATTACCGCGCCGCCAGTCGGCTGGTACAGGCCCATGATCAGCTTGGCCAGTGTGCTCTTGCCGGAGCCCACCCGCCCCAGGATCGCCACATGCTCCCCCGGCTGGATGCGCAGCGAGACGTTGCGCAAGGCCGGGTTGGGCTGCTCGGGGTAGGCAAAGTCCACATTGCGGAACTCGATCGCCCCCTCGAAGCGATCGCGACTGAGGAACGTGGTTTCCGGAGGCCGCTCCACCGGCAGCGTCATGATCTCGTTAAGGGAGCCCAGCGCGGTGGAAGCCTGGTGATATTGCATCAGCAGCCCCGCGGTCTGGCTGATCGGCGCCATGGCCCGGGAGGAAATCAGGTAGGCGGCAATCAGGCCGCCCATCGACAGATCCCCTTCCATCAGCAGGAACACCCCGAGGACGATAATGGCCACCCCGACCGTGTGCTGCGCCCACAGCGCGGTGTGCGTGACGCTCGCCGTGAGCAGGCGATTCTGCGCGCTGGTACGCGCCAGGTGGGCCGTCGAACGCTCCCAGGTCGCCTGGACTCGCCCCTCGGCGCTCAGCGCCTTCAGGGTTTCCGCACCGGCAAGGCTTTCCACCAGCGTGGAGTTGCGCTGCGCAGCGACGCGATAGCTCTCCTCCGCCAGCGCATGCAGCTTGCGGTGGATCGCCGTCGCGTACAGCAACAGCACCAGCGCACCAATCAACACCGGTACCGCTAGCGGCCAGGCAATCAACGCGATGATCGCAATGAACAACAGTGAAAAAGGCAGATCGACAAAGGCGATGATCGTCGCCGAGGAGATGAAGCTGCGCACCGACTCGAACGCGCCGATATTGGACGCGAACGAGCCCACCGAGGCCGGGCGGTTCTCCATGCGCAGGCCCAGCACCCGCTCCATGATGTGCGAGGACAGCTTTACGTCCGCCCGCATCGCGGCCTTGTCGACAAAATGACTGCGCATGGTGCGCAAGACCAGATCGGCGATCAGCACGATCACCACGCCCGCCGCGAACATGAAGAGTGTTTCCGTCGCGTGGTTGGGGACGACGCGATCGTACACGTTCAGCACGAACAGCGGCATCGCCAGGGCAAAAAGGTTGATCATGACCGCCGCCACGAGCACGTCGCGGTAGAGCGGTCGGTTCTCGCGAATCACGCGCCAGAACCAGTGGCCCTTGTCTTCTTTCGAAACGCGCGGCGCCCGCGCATCCATCCGAAACTCGGGACGGACATAAATCGCTCGGCCCAAGTAGCGCGACTTCAGGCGATCGAGCGGAACTTCGATGACTGCGTCACTCACCTCCGGGTCAACCACGTGAGCCACACTCTTGTCCTCGTTCCAGCCCACGAGGACCCACGCTTCGTGGTTATCCAGCAGCAACAAAGCCGGGAGGAGTTCGTCTTTCAGTGCCCGCGCCTCGCGCGTCACCGTTCGCGTGGTCATGCCTGCGCGACGCGCCGCGCGATCCACGAGGGACGGGCTAAGCCGTCCGTCCTCCAATGGGAGGCCCGCACGGGCCGAATCCGCCGTCAGGTTCAGGCCATGGGTTCGCGCGATGAGTATCAGACCGCCCAGAAGGGGATCGGGACGATCGCGGGAATCTAAAACCGGAAGTGGCGCGGTAGCCGCCGACTCTTCGACTGCGGGGCCTGAGTCCGACGCTCGTTCATCGGAATCAGGCCCCGCGGAGTCATCCCGTTCGTCGATGTCTTGGCGGTTGATAGGTATCCCTCGGAAGGCAGCTTCGGTAGGGGGAGATGCGCGCCCGAGCAACCGATGCGGCCTTTACAACGTTAATTACGTCACAACTTTGCCCCGCCCTCACTCGCAGCACAAGGCAGACGCCATCCTTCGCTTCACGACGGATTAACGCGCCTTCGAGCACGAAAGAATCGACGCAGTTGGTCACCGGCCTTTTCGGCCCGAACACCGCATACCACCTCAATTTGGTGGTTGTGAGAGGGATGGTGGATCAGATCCAGCGCGCTCCCTGCGGCGCCGGTTCGCGGGTCGGTCGCGCCATATACCAGGCGGGCTACCCGGCCATGGATCATGGCGCCGGCACACATGCTGCATGGCTCCAGGGTCACGTAGAGGGTGGTGCCCGGCAGCCGATAGTTCTGCAAGCGCTCGCCGGCTTCGCGCAGCGCCCGGATCTCGGCATGCGCCGTCGGGTCGTGCAGCGCGATGGGTGCATTGTGGCAGGCGGCCAGGCAGGTGCCATCGGCGTCCACCAGGACTGCGCCGACCGGGACCTCGCCGGCTGCGGCCGCCCGATCCGCCAGGGACAGGGCGCGCTCCATCCAGTAGTCCGCCGCGCCCGGGGCGTCGGGCGCCGGACCGGTCTCGCCCGGCGCCACGCTACGCGCCACTGGTGGGCCCCGGGGGCGGCTCGTCCAGCGCCGCCTCGATCGCCCGGACCAGCTCCGACGGCTTCTTCTGCGGCGCGAACCGCCGGATCACCCGGCCGTCGCGACCGACCAGGAACTTGGTGAAGTTCCACTTGATGCCCTGTGTGCCCAGGGCCCCCGGCGCCTGTTCCTTGAGGTATCGAAACAGCGGATGGGCCTCGGCACCGTTCACCTCGACCTTCGCGAATACCGGAAACGACACCGCGAAGCGCGTGCCGCAGGCGCGGATCTTCCCGGCGTCCCCCGGTTCCTGACCTCCGAATTGGTTGCACGGAAAACCCAGCACGCGAAACCCCCGTTCACCGTAGCGTTCGGCCAGGGCCTGCAGACCCTCGTACTGCGGCGTGAAACCGCACTCGCTGGCCACATTCACGATCAGCAGGACATCCCCCCGCCAGGCGGCCAGCGGCTGCTCGTCGCCGTCGAGTAGCGGGGCGGAAAAATCGAAGACGTCGGTCATTCGCGCATCCCGTGCCCGGACTCCCGCAGCGCTTCGTCTTCCAGCTCCGCCAGCACGTCGGCAGTGGCTTGTGAGAGTGCGGCCACCAGGCGTGAGGCCGACCGCCGGTCGATCGTGTGGGCCGCCTCCAGGTGCACCAGGCGCGCATGCGTATCCGTGCGCAGCTGGGCCCGCAGTCCGACGCGGCCCGTGCCCTGTACGGCTTCACCGGTGTCCACAGCGCTCAGTGCCTCCAGATTGGCGGCATCCAGATCGCCGTACAACGCCGTGACGAGGACGTGCAACTGCACCGCCGGTCGCCCCTCGGCCCAGGCGTCCGCCGCGTTATCCACCAGTTCGATGGCGGTATCGTTGCGGGTCCACCGTTCCCGCAGCAGCTGCTCGAACTGCTCGGCCGGCCGCAGGAACCACTCGTTGTAGTAGTCCGACTCGTAGCGGTGATCCCCCAGGCGATAGACCAGTCCCTTGCCCGAATAGGCCGGCGCCACGCGCACCGATCCCAGCTCGACCGCCAGGGGCTCGGCGTCGCCAGCCATGCGCGGCGCCGGCTCGGCGGGCAACTCCAGCAGGAACCACGAGCGGTCAACGGCCTCGCGTTCGGGGATCAGCGTGCAGCCGCCCAGTGTCCAGGCGATCAGCAGCAGTGCGGCAACGCTCCATCGGGTCATCCATCTACTCCTTGTCCATGGTGCTGCGGGGCGGCGGGGCACCGAACAGTGCCCCCCCCGGGTTGCGGCGTACGTCATCGGACAGGCTGCGCAGTCCGGCAATCGCGGCCTGCAGTTCGTCCAGGGTCTCCAGCAGCTTGGCCTCGCTTACATCCATGCCCCGATCGAGGCGTTCCACCATCGAATCCATCCGGTCGACCAGCCGTCCAACATCCGCCGCTTCGGCCGTCTCGCGCAGTTCCCGCAGCGCGGCCCGCGTCTCGCTGGGCAATGCCTGAGTATCCGGGTGCTCGATCAGGCGCTCGACCGACTCCATCACCCGGGTGGCCGTGCGGGTTGTCGTCTGCAGTTCCTCGATCATTTGATCCGCCTGGTCCGCCAGGCGGGCCGTATCGAGTTCCGCGATCGTGGTCTCCACCGTGACCAGCAGGCTCGTCAGGTTGTCCACCACACCCTCGATGTCCAGCTCGTCGATGCGCTTGAGGAGGTTCTCGGCATACTCCAGAAACTGCATGGCGGTACTTGGTGCGGACGGGATGTAGATCCCCTCCGGGTCCCAGTCATGTGCCAGTGGCGGATGGGCCTCGGGGTCCGAGAAGTCCGCCTCGAGATAGTTCATACCAGTGATCCCCTGAGCGGCCATGCGGACCCGAAGCCCGGCATCGATCAGGTTTTTGAAGACCTCCACGCGGAACTCGCCCTCTTGCGCACTGGCCGCGAAGCGATCCGGGTACAGCCGCGCCCGCACCATCACGTAGCGTTTGCGATCGCGCGGCGAGATATCCGCCTCGTACACCACCGAGGTAAACGTCATGTCGGTCACCTCGCCGATGGTCACCCCGCGGAACTTCACCGGCGCCCCCACCTCCAGACCCTGGATCGACGCGTCCATGTAGGTCTCGATCTGGATCGACGGGCGCAGCAGATTGCCCGCCGTCAGGATCAGCAGCGCCGCGACCAGCGCGGCCAGCCCCCCGAGGATGAACAGCCCCAGCCGGAAATGATGTCGGGCACTCATGCGGGCCTCTCCTCGTCGGAATCCGTCCGCCGCAGGAAACGCTGTACCCACGGGTGGTTCGATGTATCGCGCAGGGTGGCCGGGTCGCCCTCGGCCGCAATCCCCTGACTCTCCTTGTCGAGCATAATCACCCGGTCCGCGATCGCAAAAATACTGGCCAGTTCGTGACTGACGATCACGATCGTCATGTCCAGGGTCCGCGCCAGACGCTGGATCAGGCGGTCCAGATCGGCCGAGGTAATCGGATCGAGCCCGGCCGACGGCTCATCCAGAAACAGGACCTCCGGGTCCAGCACCATGGCCCGCGCAATCGCTGCGCGCTTCTGCATCCCCCCGCTGATCTCGGAGGGCATGAAATCGGCAAATGCCCCCAGCCCCACCAGTTGCAGACGCGCCCGCGCGATCGCATCCATCGCCTCGCGCGGCAGATCGGTATGCACCTCCAGCGGCAGGCGCACATTCTCCAGGAGGGTCATCGAGCCGAACAGCGCGCCCATCTGGTACATCACCCCCACACGGCGCAGGATCGCCTCCCGCTGGGCCTCGTCGGCCTCGGCGATATCCGTGCCGGCCACCCAGATATGCCCGGCCAGCGGCTGGTAGAGCCCGATCATGTGCTTGAGCAGCGTGCTCTTGCCACTGCCGGAGCCGCCCAGGATCACGAAGATCTCGCCCCGACGCACGTCGAAGTCGAGATCACGCATCAGCACCAGATCGTCGAAGCCCATGGTCAGACCACGGACGCGGATCACCACGTCACGGTCATCAGGGTCCGCCATGTTCGTGTGTGTCGGGTTCATGCGTCAGACCCCGAGATGGTAGAACAGCACGGCAAACACGCCGTCCAGCACCACGATCAGGATGATGGACGTCACCACCGCGCTGGTGGTGGACAGCCCCACCGAGGCCGCCCCGCTGCCGGTTTGCAGCCCGCGCAGGCACCCCACGCCGGCAACCACCAGGCCGAACACCACGGCCTTGGCCAGCCCGGAAAACAGATCCGACGGGCTCAATGCGGATGTCACCTGGTTGAAGTACGCCACCCAGGGGATGCCAAAGCCCTGCATCACCACCGCGCCACCGATCAGCCCGATCATGTTGGCGTACAGCGCGAGCAGGGGCGCCACCAGCAAACCGGCCAGCACCTTCGGCAACACGAGAAAGTGCACCGGGTCCAGGCCCATCGTCTTCAGGGCGTTGACCTCCTCGTTCACCTTCATGGTCCCGATCTCGGCCGCGAATGCCGCCCCGGAACGGCCGGCGAGCAGAATGGCCATCATCAACGGCCCCAGTTCGCGGAACAGCGAAACCGCCACCAGGTTCGCCACGAAGATCTCGCCGCCGAACTGGCGCATGGCAATCGCCGACTGAAACGCCAGGATCACCCCCAGCAGGAACGCAATGAGCGAGACAATGGGCAATGCCTGAAAGCCCGCGGCCTCCGCCACGCGCAGGGTGTCGCCCCAGCGCACCTGGCGCGGGCGCCGCAGGGAGCTGCCGATGGCCCGGGCCAGCTCGCCCACGAAGGTGAACTGCGAGTGGGCGGCGCGCCCCAGGCGGTCCACCCCGTCCAGCAACCCCGGCCACCAGCCACGCCCCCGGGCGGCCCGCGCCGGCTCGACCGTCTCCAGCTCGCGGTATGGCGCCAGCTGGTCCCGGACCATCGACCCCATCCCTTCGAAGCGGACCTCGGCTCCCGCCCTCGCGAGGTCCTGCTCCAGCGCGTGCAGCAGTGCGGCCCCCGCACCATCGCAGTACTCGACGCCCTCCATGTCGACCACCACGCCCCGCGCCCCCGGCTGCTGCGCCAGATCGCGCGCGCGGCGCCGCAGTGCACCCCAGTGATGTTCCACTGCACGCACATCCAGCCGCCCGGTCAGGCGCAGGCGGGGCGCCGGGTCGGCTGTGGCATCATATTCAAACGACTGTCGCCCACCGGCGGCCGTGGAATCCATCGCGTAACTCGCGTAGAACGTGCGGCCATGGTAGCCGCAACACGGCCCCGGGAACCATTCGCCTACCCGGAACACTCCAAGGCCTCTCCGCCATCAGCAACCACGAGGCACGCATGCCATCGGCTCAGGAAGCCCTGCAACAGATTGAACACGCACTCAACGAAGTGCTCCTCGGCAAACCCGAGCCGGTGCGACTGGCCCTGGCCTGTCTGCTGGCCAACGGGCACCTGCTGATCGAGGATCAGCCCGGTGTCGGCAAGACCACTCTGGCCCACGCCCTTGCCCGGGCGATGGCCCTCGACTACCAGCGGGTACAGTTCACCAGCGACCTGCTGCCCGGCGACGTACTGGGCGTCTCCATCTTCGAGCAGGGGAGCGGCGAGTTTCGCTTCCATCCCGGCCCCGTCTTCACCCAGGTGCTCCTGGCGGACGAGATCAACCGTGCGCCCCCCAAGACGCAAAGCGCATTGCTGGAGGCCATGGAGGAGCGCCAGGCCAGTGTCGAGGGCGCGACCCGCGCCTTGCCGGTACCGTTCTTCGTGATCGCCACCCAGAACCCGGAGGAGCAGGTTGGCACGCACCCGCTGCCGGAGTCCCAGCTCGACCGCTTTCTGATGCGCATCCAGCTGGGCTACCCGGATGCCGGAGCCGAACGCGCCCTGCTCGAGCGCAGCGGCCCGGCCCCAACGGCCGCGCCGGTCGCGGAGACCCACCCGACACCCCCGAGCCTGGCGGCCCCGCACCAGCTGCGCGAATGGCAGGACCAGGTGGCCGGCGTCCACGCGGATGCCGCAGTCCTCGATTACCTGCAGGGCCTGTTGAGTGCGAGCCGCGACCGGGCGCGCTTCGCCCACGGACTGTCGCCCCGCGCCGGGCTGGGCCTCCTGCGCGCGGCCCGGGCCCATGCCTTTCTCGACGGCCGCAACTACACCACGCCCGACGACGTCGCCCGTGTACTGCCCTCGGTCGCCGGCCACCGAGTGCGGCCGCGCGAGCCGGAGAGCCCCGAACGCACGGTCGCACGCCTGATGGAATGCGTCCCGACTCCATGACCCGTTCCCCCCGCGCGCGAGGCCGCATGGCGCGACTGCGGGACGACGCGATCCGCTGGATCACCCGCCGCCACGCGCACGACGGTCAGGCGGCCCGCCTGGGCCGAGACCGCATCTACATCCTGCCCACGCGGGCCGGCTACACCCTGCTCGGGATCCTCCTGGTGATGCTCCTGGGTTCGATCAACTACTCCAACAACATGGCGTTCCTGCTGACCTTCCTGCTGGTCGGCATCGGCCACAACGCCATGTGGTACACCCACCGCAACCTGCTCGGCCTGCAGGTGGCCACCCTGCCCGTGCCGCCGGTCTTCGCCGGCCAGCCACTCGGTATCCCGCTGCGCCTGAGCGAGACAGACGGGCGCGCCCGCGAGGCTCTGGTGCTGCGTGTCGGCAACCGGGCGACGGGCCCGTTTCCGGTACCGGGCCGGGGCGCCGAAACCGCACGCCTGGACCTGTCCGGCCAGCCGCGGGGGCTCTACCGGCTGCCGCGCCAGCGCCTCGACACCCGCTACCCGCTGGGCATCCTCGAGGCCTGGACCTGGCTGACGCTGACCCCGGAGATCGTGGTCTATCCAGCCCCCATCGACCCGGGCGCCACACTCGGCGGGACCGGGGAAGACGAGGCACCCGCCTCCACCGGCCACGCGGGGGAGGCCCCAGACCAGATTCGCCCCTACCGACCCGGGGACCCGCCCGGACGCATCATCTGGAAGGCCTTTGCCCGCAGCGGAAAACTCCACGTGCGCGAGGCCGCCAGTGGCCAGGGTGATCGCCTGTGGCTGGAGTGGGATGCGATGCCCGCCCCGGACACCGAGACGCGCCTGTCCATGCTGTGCCATCAGGTGCTGGCGGCCCATGCCGAGGGTCGTTTCTTCGGTCTGCGCCTGCCCGACCAGACCCTGGAACCGGGCCAGGGTGTCAGCCACCGGGATGCCTGCCTCCGGGCACTTGCCGGGTTCCGAACCGAGCCCATCGAACTCGACCCGGAGCCCCGCTCATGACACCCGCTCCCATCCCGGCGGACCCGCGGGGCGCGCTGCGCGGCCTGGACCTGGCCCTTGTCGCGTTGCCGGTGGCCGCCCTGCCGCACGTCTGGCATCAGCCCCCGTGGATCACCGCGCTGGTGGTGCTCGCCATCGCCACCCGGGCGTGGCTGCTGGCGACCGGACGCGCCGCCCCCTCGCTGGCCGTCATGAGCATGCTGGCCGTGATCGCCGGCGCACTGACCTTGGCCCAGTTCGGCACCGTGTTCGGGCAGGAGGCCGGCACCGCCCTGCTGCTCGTCATGATCGCCTTCAAGCTGCTGGAGACCCGCAACCGACGCGACATCGTGATCGCCCTGTTCCTCGGCTATTTTGTGGTCGTCACCACCTATTTCTTCGATCAGTCCATCCTGATCGCCGGCTACTCGCTCCTGGCGACCGCCCTGCTCACCGCCGCGCTGATCCAGGTCCACGCCGGGCGTCCGCTCCCGCGCCGGCAACTGGCGCGACAGGCCGGGACCATGCTGCTGCATGCCCTGCCCTTCATGCTGATCCTGTTCTTCGTCTTCCCGCGCGTGGAAGGTCCGCTCTGGGGAGACCCGCAGCGCGAGGAGAGCGCCCGCACCGGGTTGTCCGGCGAGCTCAATCCCGGTGACATCGCCAGTCTGCTGCAGGACGACTCCACCGCCCTGCGGGTCGAATTCACCGACGCGGTGCCCCCTCCGCGCGCGCAGTACTGGCGCGCCCTGGTGATGACGGATTTCGACGGTCGGCGCTGGTCCGCCGACGAAAACCGGTCCGTGATCGAGGCCCCCGCACCGGATGACGACGACCGTGTCACCCGCTATACCGCCACCCTCGAGCCGACCCGCGCCCGCTATCTCCCGGTGCTGGACTACCCCGTCGCCCTGCCGGAGGACGCCGAACTGCGCGCGAACCACCAGGTCCTGCGCGATCGCCGTATCACCAGCCGCATCCAGTACAGCGCCGGGGCCGATCTGGTCACCCCGCCCGGTGCCGGCGAGACTTCACTGGATCCGCAGGAACGCGCCCGCGCCCTGCATCTGCCCCCCTCGGCCGCGCCCCGCTCGCGTGCCGAGGTCGCGCTGTGGCGCGCGACCCACGGCGACGACGACCGCGCGATCATCCAGGAGGCGCTACGCCGCTTCGCCGGCGAACCCTATCGCTACACCCTCCAGCCCCCACGCCTGCAGGACGACACCACCGACCAGTTCCTGTTCGAGACCCAGGCTGGCTACTGCGAGCACTACGCCTCCGCATTCGCCGTGCTGATGCGGGCGGCCGGCATCCCCACCCGCGTCGTCACGGGGTATCAGGGGGGTACCTGGCAAACGCGCGGGGAATACCTGCGCCTGCGCAATGCCGACGCGCATGCCTGGAACGAGGTGTGGCTGGATGGCGAAGGCTGGGTACGCGTGGACCCCACCGCCGCCATCGCGCCCGAGCGGATCGAGCAGGGGCTGACCGGCCTCGCCCGCGATACCGGGGAGGAAATACCGGGCTTTCTCCTGCGCGGAGAGGGACTGTCGTGGCTGCAGCGGGCACGCTTCGGTCTCGAGGACTGGGGCGATTTCGTGCGCTTTCGCTGGGAGAGCTGGGTGCTGGCTTTCGACCCCGAGCGCCAGCGCGAGCTCTTCGCCCGCCTCGGGCTGGATCCGCGGGACTGGCGCTCGGTCCTGATGGCACTGGGCGTCGGATTCGGCAGCCTGGCGCTGATCGCCATCATCTGGGTCTGGCTGCGCCGTCCGCGCCAGCGGCGCTCCCCGGCCGATCGCCTGCTGCAAAGGCTATCCGAGCGTACCGCACGGCATGACCGCAGCCTGGCGCGCCAGGCTCACGAGCCGGTGGATGCGTGGACCCGGCGCGTCGGCCGGGCGCGCCCGGACCTCGCGCAACCACTGACAACCTTCGCCCGCGTCTACAACCGCCAGCGCTTCGCGCCGCTGACCCCGGAGCAGCGCAAGGACCAACTTGATCACCTGCGCGACCTGCTGCGACAGGTTCCACGCGGAAAGCCCGCCGCGCCGCCAGCCCGGGAGCACGCATAACCGTCGCGCTCACTCCCAAGGGGGGCGCCAAAAAAACGGGGCCGACCGGTGCAGTTGGACCGGTCAGCCCCGTTGGCCGTTCGCGACCCGTTTCACCGGGTCGCTCCGCGTGGCGCGTTATGCCGCGTCGTTGCGGAAGATGAAGTGGTGCCGGGCACCGCGGCGCTCGTCCTGGCGACGTGCCACCTTCTGCACCTCCGGACGATTGGCGAACTGCGCCAGGGTAATCCCGTCCAGGAAATCGTACAGCTGCTGGCTCAGATCATCCCACAGCTCGTGGGTCAGGCAGCGGTCGCCGTCCTGGCAGTCCTTGTGACCCTTGCAGCGGGTGACATCCACTGATTCGTCCACCGCGGTAATGATATTCGCGATGCTGATCTGGTCGGCACGCTTGGCCAGGCGATACCCACCGCCCGGGCCACGCACACCTTCCACCAGGTCGGCCTTGCGCAGCTTGGCGAACAGCTGTTCCAGATAGGACAGCGAAATGCCCTGGCACTGCGAGATGTCGGCAAGCGTCACGGGCCCGATCCGGTCGTGAATCGCCAGATCCATCATGGCCGTCACCGCGTAGCGGCCCTTGGTTGAGAGTTTCATGATTTCTGCCTCCGAATAACCTTGAGTATGTGTCCTGCTCGACATCCGTTCGCAGGCTTGCATCCGTTCTTAATTCCTGACCGTGTTCGTCAAGAATAATTCCCGTCTTACCTGACAGCAACAGTCGGGAATAATTCCCTTATTCTAGCAGGCGAATGAACAAAGATCACGGAATGCTAACGTAGGTATTCAGAACCCCCCGGGGCGCGGGAGTTCCCGGGGAGGATGCCGGGGACGAACGTACACGGGTTTACCCGACGCGGCGGGGTTGCGCAGAGGGGTGCCGCAGGCCAGTACAGGACAGACCTGCATGGGGACGAACCGACGCGCCGCGAAGGTTCTACCCGAGGCGAGGAACCTCGGGGCCGTCCAGGATCATGACCAGCGTCCCCGTGGGCAGACGAGGGAACAATTCGATCACTTCGTCGTTGCGCATGCGCACACAGCCTTCCGAGGCCGGCTCGCCAATGCGCCCCTCCTCGTCGGTGCCATGGATGTAGATGTATCGGCGCAGCGAATCGACGTTGCCGCCCCGGTTGATCCCCGGCTCCAGGCCCTCCAGCCACAGGATGCGCGAAGTGATGTTGTCGCGCGGGCTGCGGGCACCAGGCTCGGTCAGGATATCGGCGATCTGGCCGGTGTTGCCCCGGGCCCGGAAGATCGTCCCGCGCGGTGCGCCCTCGCCGAAGCGCTCGGCGATCCGATGCAGCCCCAGCGGTGTGGTGTAGGTTCCCTCCTCGAAACCGACCCCGCGCGCGGACGTGGACACGTCGAAGATGTCGGTGACCCGGTCGCCGTCCCAGACGTAGAGGCGTTGCTGGTCCACCCGCACCACCACGACGGGCACATCGCCGGCATCCGGGGCCCGTTCCCGGGCATCCCGTACCACGGGTTCGATCCAGCGGAGACTCGGCACAAGCACCTCGCGTCTACTTCTTGTTGGCGAGATCCAGCACCTCGCCCGCCACCGGCGTGTTCACCAGTCCGTCGCCGCGCAGGGCCGCCAGGTGCTCCAGATAGTCCGGGGGCAACCCGGTCACGTACTCCCCGGTAAACACCGAGCAATCGAACGCCTCGATATTCCGGTTTCCCCGGCGCACGGCCTTTTGCAGATCCTCCAGGTCCTGGTAGATCAGGCGGTCGGCCGCGATCGCCTCGCACACCTGCTCTTCGTCGCGGCCGTGGGCGATCAGTTCCTCGGCCGCCGGCATGTCGATCCCGTACACATTGGGATAGCGCACCGGTGGCGCGGCCGAGGCGAAATAGACCTTCTTCGCACCCGCCTCGCGGGCCATCATCACGATCTCGCGCGACGTGGTGCCACGCACGATCGAGTCGTCCACCAGCATCACGTTCTTGCCCCGGAACTCCAGCGAGATCGCGTTCAGCTTCTGGCGCACGGATTTCCGCCGCTTGGTCTGGCCCGGCATGATGAACGTGCGTCCGATATAGCGATTCTTGATGAAGCCCTCGCGGTACTTGATGTTCAGCTCGTGCGCCATCTCCAGTGCCACGGTGCGGCCCGTGTCCGGAATCGGCACGATCACGTCGATGTCGTGGTCCGGCCAGATGCGCCGGATCTTCTCGCCCAGGGCGGTGCCCATGCGCATGCGCGCGCGGTGCACGAACACATTGTCGATCACCGAGTCCGGGCGGGCGAAGTACACATGCTCGAAGATGCAGGGATTCAGACGGGTCTCGGCGGCGCATACCCGCGTGCTGACCTCGCCCTCCGGCGTGATGAACACCGCCTCGCCCGGCGCCAGGTCGCGCTCCAGATCGAAACCCTGGGACTCCAGTGCCGCGCTTTCCGAGGCGACCATCCATTCGCGTCCGCCCTCCTCGGACTCGCGCGAGCCGTAGACAATGGGCCGGATGCCGTGCGGATCGCGAAACGCCAGCAGGCCACGCCCGGCGATCATCGCGACCACCGCATAGGCCCCCTCCGCGCGCTGGTGCACCCGCTCCACCGCATCGAACACCGCATCCGGGGTCAGCCCGTTGTCGAGGAAGCGCAACAGTTCCTGGGCAAAGACATTCAGCAGGATCTCGGAGTCCGAATCGGTATTGATGTGCCGACGATCGGTCGCGAACAGTGCCTGCTTCAGCTCGCGCGCGTTGGTCAGGTTGCCGTTGTGCCCCAGCGTGATCCCGAACGGCGAGTTCACATAAAACGGCTGCGCCTCGGCCGAACTGGACGAGCCCGCGGTCGGATACCGCACATGCCCGATGCCCATGTTCCCCGTCAGGCTCTGCATGTGCTGGTTGTTGAAGACGTCGCGGACCAGCCCGTTGTCCTTGCGCAGGTGCAGGCGGCCGTCATCATCACAGGTCACGATGCCTGCGGCGTCCTGCCCGCGGTGCTGCAACACCAGAAGGGCATCATAAAGGGGCTGGTTCACCGGGCTGCGCCCGACGATTCCGACAACTCCACACATACGGCTACTGGCTCCAGGTCTACGGCTAGGGAAACACTGAGTAATGGACACGCTCGCGCTCGAGTCGCTTTTGCGTGCGAACAAGGCGCGGTGACTGCCGTGCAGTCATTCTGCACAAGGGAGCCGCAACGCTGTGCGCGCACAAAAGCGGCCGAGCCCCTGCATTGAATGATTTGTGGGGTTGGCACCCCAGGTTCCCCGATCCTGCGTTGCGGCACTTGCCGGTAGAACCACTACCGGCTGCGCACCGCGCCTTGTCTCGGAAAACCTGGGGTGCCAACGCGAGCGTGTCCATTACTCAGTGTTTCCCTGTTTACCGTCGGGGATCACTTCTTCGACCGGTTCGTCGCTCGCCAGCAGGTCATGGATCTGCTCCTGCCAGCCTTCCGGCAACTGGGCGATCAGCCAGTCCACCACGCGTTCGAACTCGGGGATCAGGCGGCTGTTCTCCCACCAGGGTTCGTCCGGCATCAGCGTCAACGAGGCCAGGAAGACGAGGACCGCCACCAGCAGCACCCCGCGCAGCAGGCCAAAGATCACGCCCAGCGAGCGGTCGGTACCGGTCAGGCCGCTTCCCTTGACCAGCCGATTCGCCAGCACACCGAGGATGCCGCCCACGATCAGGACGGCAATAAAGATCAGTGCGAAACCAATGCCCAGGCGCAGCGTCGCGTCGGAGACCGCCTGCGGCAATTGCTCCGCGACCTCCGCCGCATAGCGGATGCCCAGCCACACCCCGATGATCCACGTGGCAAGCGAGAACGACTCGCGCACGAAGCCGCGAAAAAGGCTGATCAGCCCGGATACGACGATCAGGGCGATGATGACGAGGTCGATCCAGTTCACGGGGCCGGCGTCACGTGCTGAAAGGGCGCGTAGTTTACCGCAGCCATCCGTTCCTCGCAGGGACGCCCTGGAATAGACATCAGGGGTGGGCCACCACGATGCCGGAGAGCTCCAGCTCGTCCTGCAGGCGTTCCCCCAGGGTGACCGCATCCTCGCGCTGCGCCAGCGGCCCAACTTTCACGCGGTAAATCGGACGCCCATCCGCGGTGGAGTCATCGATAAACGCCGGCCAGCCGGCCTCGCGCAGGCGGGCGGACTGTTCGCGTGCGTTGTCCTCGTCGCGGAAACTCCCGACCTGGACCGCCCAGCCCGCCTGCACCGGCTCGTCCGCTTCCGCCAGGCGGCGCGCGTCTGACGATTGTGGCTCCGCAGCATCCTCGCGGGCTTCTCCGCCGTTCTCCAGGCTGTGCAGTTCCGCCACCGGTCCCTCGCGTTCCCCCGTCGGGGCGGCCGGGGCCACGTCCCGACGCGGCGTCGGCCGCTCCGACGGCAGGGCGATGTCCGGTTCGGCAAACGTCGGTGCCGGCGGCACCGGGTCCTCGATCCCGCTCATGTATTCGTAACCGGCCCCGTCGAAAAGCCAGGGCAGAAAGATCACCGCCAGCACGATCAGGATGACCGCGCCCACCAGGCGAAAACGAATGGGGTTGTCGCGGGTCATGCGCTCATCCGACGGCGGGGGCTGGAAAATACGGGAATCCGGGGAACATCACGAACCAATGACAGTACGCCCGCTGGCGCTGCCGTCGCAAGCCGATGCCAGATGGCGACATGGCCTTCAGACCGCATGCACGGCCTCGCCATCCGGCCAGTCAGGCTCCACCCGACCGGACAACGCCGCCGGGGCCAGCGCCGGCGCGTGTTCCAGGACGGCCGCCACGGTGTGGAAGGATCCGAACACCACCACCCTGCCCCGTGGCCCGGCGCGGCGCGCGGCCTCGCTGAGCGCACCATCGACGCCGCCCACGCGACATACCGGCCCCTGCCCGGCCGCTTCCAGCTCGTCGGCGAGCAAGCCAGCCGGCAACGCCCGCGGCAGATCCAGCGGCACCGGGACCCAGGCATCGACAAGGCCTTCCAGCAGGGGCCACATGGCCGTCCGCTCCTTGTCCGCCATCACCGCCACGAGCGCGACCACCGGGCCATCGACCGGGTGTGCCTCCAGCCAGCGCGCCAGTTCCCCAACCGCATGGAGGTTATGGGCCACGTCCAGCAGCCATTCCGGCGTGCCCCGTAGCCGTTGCAGGCGGCCCGGCGCCGAAATCTCCAGCGCCTGGCGGACCACGGCTTCGGTCAGGCCCGCGCCCCGCCCCAGGCTCTCGACCACCGCCAGCGCGGTGGCCGTGTTCAGCAATGCCGCCCCGTCGATCCGGGCGCCCACGCCCGCGAGCCGCCATTCGCGAGGCTGCCCCCGCCAGACCCACTGCAGCGCCGCCCCGGACCGCGTCAGGGTGAAGTCACGCCCGCTGCGAACGGCCCGCGCCCCCAGGTGGTCGGCATGCGCCAGCACGCTGGCGGGCGGCTCCGGTTCGCCCAGCACCACCGGCCGTCCGGCGCGCATCACGCCGGCCTTCTCGCGCCCGATCGCCTCGCGGCTGTCACCCAGCCAGGTCTGATGATCCAGGTCCACCGCGGTGATCGCGGCGACATCGGCATCCCAGATATTGACCGCATCCAGGCGCCCGCCCAGTCCGACCTCCAGTACCTGCACGGCGACCCCGGCATCGCGGAACAGCCAGGCCGCCGCCAGCGCGCCAAACTCGAAATAGGTCAGGGAATCATCGCCACGGGCCTGGTCGACGGCCTCGAACGCCCGGCACAGGGCGCTGTCGGAGAGGGGTTCCCCGTCGATGCGGATGCGTTCGTTGTAGCGCAGCAGGTGCGGAGAGGTGAAGAGGCCGACCTTCAGGCCCTGGGCCTGCAGCAGGGCCGCGGTACGCGTGGCGACCGTGCCCTTGCCATTGGTGCCGGCCACGATCACCGTGCGCGGCCCATCGGCATCGCGCAGGCCGAGGCGGTCGGCCACCAGCGCAATGCGCTCGAGTGTGAGGTCCATGCCCACGGGGTGGAGCTGCTCCTGGAAGGAGAGCCACTCCGCCAGGGTCGCGAAACGCATCGGCCGCCTCAGGAGGAACGCGGCGGGTCGACGCGTTCCACATCCGCCCCGTTCTCGGGGCTGATCACCTCGACGGCCCCCTCGGCATCCTCTTCACCCGCATCGGACCCGGGTGCCGGCCCGTGCGTCAGCATGCCCAGCACCGTCGCCAGGCGGCTGCGCATGTCGCGGCGATCCACGATCATGTCGATCGCACCGTGCTCCAGCAGAAACTCCGATCGCTGAAAGCCTTCCGGAAGGGTCTCCCTCACGGTCTGCTGGATCACGCGCGGTCCGGCAAAGCCGATCAGGGCGTTCGGCTCGGCCACGTTGAGATCGCCCAGCATCGCCAGGCTGGCCGAAACGCCACCCATGGTCGGGTCCGTCATCACCGAGATGAACGGGATGCGCTCTTCCTGCAGGCGCGCCAGCACCGCACTGGTCTTGGCCATCTGCAACAACGAGAACAGCGCCTCCTGCATACGCGCCCCGCCAGAGGCGCTGAAGCACACCAGCGGGATGCCCTTCTCCAGGGAGCGATTGGCCCCGCGCACGAACCGCTCACCCACCGCGGAGCCCATGGACCCCCCCATGAAGCGGAAATCGAAGGCGGAGGCCACCAGCGGGCGGCCCAGCAACTGCCCCTGCATGACCACCAGGGCGTCACGCTCGCCGGTGGCCTTCTGGGCGGCCACCAGGCGATCCTTGTACTTCTTGGAATCGCGGAATTTCAGCACATCCGAGGATTCGATATCGGCCGCGATCTCCTCGCGGCCCTCGGCATCCAGGAAGGTCTCGAGCCGCCGACGGGCGCTCATCCGGCGGTGATGGCCGCACTTCGGGCAGACGTCGAGATTGCGCTCCACCTCGGGGCGGTACAGCGTCGCGTCACAGCCCTCGCAGCGGACCCACAGGCCCTCCGGGACCCCGCGCTTGGTCGCGTTGTCGGTGCGGATGCGCGAAGGCATCAACTTCTCGAACCAGCTCATGCCGTCTCCCCGTCGTCCGAATCGGCGCCGCGCATTCTACACCGTGGCCGCCACGCCCGGGGAGCGCGCCGCATCCATGGCACTGCGCATCTCCCGGACCACGGCCGCCGCGGCCCGGGCGAAACCGTCGCCGTCCCCGTCGTGCTCCTCGGCCAGGCGCACGATCGCGCTGCCCACCACCACGGCATCGGCGACCCGCGCCACCTGTGCAGCGGTCTCGGCATCGCGGATGCCGAAGCCCACCCCCAGCGGCAGCCCGGTGTGCCGTCGCAGACCGTCCAGACGCGCGGACAGGGCCGAGACATCCAGGCTCTGCGAGCCGGTCACGCCCTTCAGGGACACGTAGTACACGAAGCCGCGGGCGGCCCGCGCCACATGGTCGATACGCGTCTCCGAGGTGGTCGGCGCGATCAGGAAGATCGGATCGATCCCGGACTGTTCCAGCAACCCGACCACGTCCTCGCTTTCCTCCGGCGGCAGGTCCACCGTCAGAAGCCCGTCGAGCCCGGCCGCCTGTGCGGTCTCGGCAAAGGCGTCGTAACCCATGCGTTCCACCGGGTTCAGATAGCCCATCAGCACCACGGGCGTGGTGGTGTCGGACTTGCGAAACTCGGCCACCATCGCCAGCACGTCGCGCAAGCCGGTGCCGAAGCGCAGCGCGCGTTCGCAGGCCTTCTGGATCACCGGACCATCGGCCATCGGATCCGAGAACGGCACCCCCAGCTCGATCAGGTCGGCCCCGGCCTCCACCAGCGCGTGCATCAGGGGCACGGTCGCGCCCGGCTCCGGGTCGCCGGCCGTCACATAGGGAATCAACGCGGCGCGATTCTGTTCGCGCAGTTCCGCAAAGCGCTGCTCGATTCGGCTCATAGCGTAATCCCCTCGCGTTCGGCCACGGTGTTCAGGTCCTTGTCGCCGCGCCCGGACAGATTGATGATGATGCTCTGGTCAGCGCGCATCTCGGGGGCCAGGTCCAGCACATGGGCAATCGCGTGACTGGTCTCCAGCGCCGGGATGATCCCCTCGGTGCGGGTCAGGCGGTGGAACCCGGCCAGGGCCTGATCATCGGTCACCGACACGTAATCGACCCGGCCGATGTCCTTGAGCCACGCATGCTCCGGCCCCACGCCCGGGTAGTCGAGCCCCGCCGAGACCGAGTGCGTGCCGATGATCTGGCCGTTCTCGTCCTCCATCAGATAGGTCCGGTTGCCATGCAGCACGCCCGGCTGGCCCGCGCACAATGGCGCGGAATGCCGGCCCGTCTCGACCCCGTCACCGCCGGCCTCGACCCCGATC
Source organism: Thioalkalivibrio sp. ALE25 (assembly GCF_000377285.1). NCBI lineage: Bacteria > Pseudomonadati > Pseudomonadota > Gammaproteobacteria > Chromatiales > Ectothiorhodospiraceae > Thioalkalivibrio > Thioalkalivibrio sp. ALE25. The sequence continues at coordinate 127,509 of NZ_KB897932.1, forward strand.
ATCGCCACCGACTCATCGCCCAGGAACGGATGGAACAGCCCGATCGCGTTGGATCCCCCGCCCACGCAGGCCACCAGGGTATCCGGCAGCTTGCCGGTCATTGCCAGATGCTGCTCGCGCGCCTCGCGACCAATCACCGCCTGAAAGTCGCGCACCATCGCCGGATAGGGGTGTGGACCGGCCACCGTACCGATGATGTAGAAGGTGTCGTCGACGTTGGTCACCCAGTCGCGCATCGCCTCGTTCAGGGCATCCTTCAGCGTGCGCGTGCCGGATTTGACCCCCACCACCTCGGCGCCCAGCAGGCGCATGCGATAGACGTTCTGGGACTGCCGCCGGGTGTCCTCCTCGCCCATGTAGATCACGCATTCCAGCCCCAGACGCGCGGCCACGGTCGCGGTCGCCACCCCGTGCTGACCAGCGCCGGTCTCGGCAATGATCCGCTTCTTGCCCAGCTTCTTCGCCAGCAGCGCCTGCCCGATGGTGTTGTTCACCTTGTGCGCACCGGTGTGGTTCAGGTCCTCGCGCTTCAGGTAGATCTGCGCGCCGCCGAGCTCCCGCGACAGGCGCTCGGCGTGATACAGCGGGTTCGGCCGTCCGACGAACTGCTTCAGGTCGTGGTCCAGTTCCGCCATGAACTCGGGATCCCCGATGTAGCGCTCGTAGACCTGCTGCAGTTCATCGAGCGCGCCCATCAGCGTCTCGGACACGAAGCGCCCGCCATACGGACCGAAATGTCCGCGGGCATCCGGGAATGCCGCCCAGTCAATCTTGTTCATCAGTCTCCACCTCGCATTGGCGCACGGCCCGCACGAAGGCCTGCATGCGCCGTGCATCCTTGACCCCGGGCGCGGATTCCACCCCGGAACTCACATCGACCCCGTACGGGCGCAGGTGTTCCAGCGCCTCCCGCACCGAGTCTGCATCCAGTCCCCCGGCCAGCAGCCACGGCCGCTCCAGGGCATCGGGCACACGCTGCCAGTCGAAGCGATGCCCCGAGCCGCCGCTGCGCCCGCCACCGTGGCTGTCCAGGAGAAACCCCTGGGCATCGGGATGCGCGTCCATCGCCGGGCGCGGATCGTCCCCGTCCCCCATCGCGATCGCCTTCAGATAGGGCCGCCCGAAACGCGCGCAGGCCGTCGCGCTCTCGTGCCCGTGAAACTGCAGGCAGTCCAGCCCCACCGTCCGCAGGACCTGTTCCACACGCGCAGGCTCGGGGTCCACGAACAACCCCACCGTAGTCACGAACGGCGGCAGCGCGGCCGCAATCGCCGCCGCCTGCGCCGGCTCCACGGCCCGCCGGCTCGGGGCGTGAAACACCAGCCCGATCGCATCCGCACCGGCCCGAGCCGCGGCAAGCGCCTGCTCCACCGTGGTGATTCCGCAGATCTTGACCCTGTAGCGCATGCCCGCCATCCCGAAAAACGCAGTCGCAAGCCTACCAGAACCCGGGTGCAGGCCCGGCTTTCCCGTAATCACCCCGCCCCATTCCCCGGAACGCCATCGACGACCGGTCCGGCGGCCAGCGGCAGCGCAAACTCCGAGGGGTAGTCGACATGCACGAAATAAAGCCCGCCCGCCGGGGCCGTGATACCAGAAGCCCGGCGATCCCGCGCCCCCAGCACCTCCAGGGGCCAGTCCGGATCGGCCCGGCCGTCCCCGACCGCCAGCAGCACACCCGCGATGTTCCGCACCATGTGGTGCAGAAAGGCATTCGCATGAACATCGAGGACCACGTAATGCCCCTGGCGGCGTACCGACAGCGAATGCACGCAGCGCACCGGCGATTTCGCCTGGCACGCCGCCGCCCGAAGGCTGCTGAAGTCCTGCTCGCCAACGAATGCCTGGCCGGCCTGATGCATCCGTTCGGCGTCCAGTGGTCGGCGCCACCAGGACACCCGCCCCGCCTCCAGCGCCGGTCGAATCTCGCGGTTCGCGATCACATAGCGATAGCGCCGCCCGAACGCGCTGAACCGCGCATGGAAGGTCGCGGGCACCGCCTGCGCCCAGGTCACCGCAATCGCGTCCGGGAGGCGGCTGTTGGCCCCGAGAATCCACGCATGGGGCTCGCGCCGGGCCGGCGTATCGAAATGCACCACCTGTGCCGTGGCATGCACCCCCGCATCCGTGCGCCCGGCACAGACCAGTTCCACCGAATGATTCGCCACGAACCCCAGCGCTGCCTGCAGATGCCCCTGGACACTGGGGCCATCCTTCTGGCGCTGCCAGCCCAGCAGCCCGCGTCCGTCGTATTCCACGCCAAGCGCCCAGCGCTGGGGTGCCATCGCGTCCGCATCGGCCCCGGGCGTCGCGACTCCGCCATGCACGCGTTCTCGCTCGCTATTCAATCCAGCCCCCCAACAAAGCCGCCCAGACCAACATCACGCCCGCCCAGAGCCAGGCCAGGCCCCACCAGGGCACGCCTCCCTCCGCATCTCCCGCGTCTGCCTCCCAGGCCTCCGGTTGCAGCTCCGCTCCCCCCGCCAGCGCCTGATCCAGCCGCTCAACCAGCCACTCCCGGACCGCCAGCAGCCGCGCGCGGCGGGATCCACGCAGGCCTGCGCGACGCTGCTCGACGGAGGCATTCTCGTCCTCGAACAAGGCCAGCGCCAGGAACAGCCGCCGAGCGAAGCGCTCGCCCCAGCCCCCCAGTACCTGGCGCGGCCCGCCCAGGAGCGCGCCCAGGGCGCCCACCAGGGCCGATCGCGAGAACCGCCCCGTCAACCACACCACCAGCACCACCACGAGCATCAGCGCGACAATCCGCCAGCCCGCCTCCTGCAATCCCTGAAACGCATCTCCCGTGTCGGCCGGCCACAGCCCGTAAAACACGGCAAGCGACAGATAAAACCACTTGAGCCGCAGCATCAGTCGACCCGCGCGCCGCCACTCCACGCCACCCGTCAGCCCCAGCCCGGCGCACAGGCCGGCCACCAGGACGACCACCAGCGGATCCGCCGGCACCAGAGCGGCCGAGGCGGCCACAACACCCAGGATCGCCAACCCGGCGGCTGAAACCTCCCGGGAAGCAGATCGCACGATGTTGGATCGTTCGGCAGGGGTCACACGCCAGCCTCCTCGAAACCAAAAGGCCCCGCCCGGAGCGCCTCCGAGCGGGGCCGTACACTGCAGCCGGCAGATGCAATCCGTTGCTGGAGGGCCGGCTCTACCCCGAGGATCAGGAGCCCTGGATCTGGCTCCGGATCGCCTCGGCCTCCTGCTTCTGCTCGTCCGTGCCGGAGGCGAGGACCTCGTCGATCAGCTCCTGCGCCCCTTCCGCATCGCCCATATCGGCATAGGCCTGCGCCAGGCTCAGGCGGGTCACGTTTTCGTCGTCTCCGGTCCCTGCCTCATCCCCGGCCGCCGCCGACGGTTCACCCGGAACCTGCAGATCCTCGTCCATCGACAAACCGCTGTCCTCGGTTTCGCCGCTGTCCCCGCCGCTGGCCGGCGCATCCAGATCCGGCAGTTCACTCTCGTCCAGATCAAACGACAGGTCATTCAGGTCGTCACCGGACGCGGCTTCACCGCGATCGGCCTCTGCCGCCGAGGCCAGGTCGTCCTCGAGGTTCTCGTCAATGTCGAACGAGAGGCCCTCATCGTCGCCCGCCGGGGTGCCTTCGGTCGCCTCCGAGGTGTCCGACACCTCGACGTCCGGGAGGTCCAGCCCGGAGAAGTCGATCTCGTTGCTGTCCGCGTCGGCATCGGCAGCGTGCGAGTCGTCGCCCGCAACCGCGTCGTCCAGCGAATCGGCCGCAGCATCTCCCGCCGAACCCGCGGAACTCCCGAGACGGGATTCCAGCTCCGAAAGACGATCGCGCATCTCGTCGTCGTCCGGCCCCAGACGCTCGCGCAGGGCATTCGCGGCCTCGCGCGTACCCGCCTCGTCTTCCAGCGCGACATGTGCCTCGACCAGCTTCAGCCGGTACTGCTTGTTGTCCGGACTGGTTTCGAGCGCCGCGTTCAGCGTCTCGACGGCCTGATCATTCATGCCGTAGGCCAGGCATACATCCACCTCGGCCAGGACGTCGTCCATGCCTGCCGCACCCTCGCTGGTGCTGGCAACCACGACTTCCCCGACCTCTTCCTCCGGTTCGGCCGGCGGATGCGCGGATTCCTCCTGCGTGGTTTCGGTCTCGTCGTCGGATCGGGCCGCGGCAGCCCCCATGATGGTCCCGGCCGCGGCGCCGGTCGCCGCACCGGCCATCGCCGAATGCGAACCTTCGGTGTGGTCGACTTCCTTCGCCTCATAGCCGGCCGATTCGACGCCGGACGCCTGAACCTTGCTGTTGTCGGCGCGCGGCTTCAAGCCGGCACCCCGTTCGTCCACCATCACCTCGCGGCGGCCGCCGCGTGCAAAGGCCAGCAGCACCAGCAGCAGCAGGACCACCAGTGCGATCGCCATCATCAGCAACAGCGGGTCATTCATAATGCGCTCGTGCAGCGGTGCGTTCCGCTCCGCATCGGCGCGATCCAGGCGGGTACGCAGCTGTTCGCGCTCGGCGCGCAGCTGGCTCAGCTGCTCCTCGAGTTCGGCCATGTTCTCGCTGGAGATCTCGGCCAGGCGACCGCGTTCCCCGAGTTCTTCGCGCAGTTCGGAGAGCTCCTCGCGCATCCCCTCCATCTCGGCGCGCTGGGACAACAGGGCCTCCTGGAGCAGCTCCTCGGAACCCCCCTGCGCCACACCGGCTTCAGCGTCTTCCGGCAGCAGATCGGCCACGATCTCCAGGCGGTCCTCCACCCCTTCGTCGGCGACGGACTCCTCGGCAACCGCGGGATCATCCTCGGCCGCCGCCGGATCGGTGTCAGCGACTGCAGCGGCGTCATCCTCCGCCGCTGCCTCGGACTCTTCGGCCGCGACCGTCTCTTCGTCCTCGACGGCGGCCGCGTCGTCCTCCAGCGCCACGTCATCTTCGACGGCGGCCACGGCGTCATCGGCCGGTGCCGGCTCGGGCTCTTCCCGCGCGGCGCGCGTAGACTCCTGCCACGAGCGGGTCTGGTCGGCCACCTCGGCGCGCGCCGCAGCGGCGCTGCGGGCCTCCAGTTGCTCGCGCGACGGCGTGCGCAGCTCGGCGTCCGCCCGGAGTGCGTTGATATTGTTCCCGATAAAGGCCTGGGGATTGGCATCCAGGAACGCGAGCATGGCCTGCTCGTCGCTGTAACCGGAGATCCCGCTGCGGCGCACGATCGCGTAGAGCGTATCGCCACTGCGAACCTGGAGGGTTTCACCGGCGCGGGGCGTGCGCGGTGCCGCGGCGTCGGCCTGGCTCACAGAAGGTGCCGAGGCCCCGGACGGCATGGTCCCGGGCGGGTCCAGCAGCAGGGAGACCTCTCGCATGGCACGCCCGCCATCCCAGCGCGCCTCCAGCAAAATCCCGACGTACGGTTCGCGCACCGGCCGGCGGGTGGTCAGGATCACGCGATCGCCATCCAGCTGGATGTTCAGGTCACCCGGAACACTCCCGCGGTTGAGACCGGCACGGCGGTACGCATCCTCGGACGCCTGGCGAATGCGGAGGGAGTCCGCGACCCCCGAGGCGCCGCGCAAGGGAATCTCCGCCCGCAAGGGCTGATTCAGGAAGGATTGCAGGTTGACTTCACCAAAGCCCACGGAGCTTGACGACGCCGGGGCCACCAGCAGCAAGAACAAAAACCCAACCAGAAACTTGCGCACGAATTCCCCCTGAAAGTGCCGCGTGGCCTAAACGCCCCCGCCGGTACGGCTGGCGACCCCCTGGCCACGAATGTGCCGGGCCGATGCCCGGCGTTTTCCCGGATTAAATCACAGGTAATCGCGGATCAAAACCTCCGCGATCTGGATTGTGTTCAGCGCAGCCCCCTTGCGCACGTTGTCCGAGACTACCCACAGGTCCAGCCCGCGCGGGTGCGAGATGTCCTCGCGGATACGCCCGACGAACACGGCGTCCTTGCCGGAACCCTCGGTCACGGCGGTCGGATAGCCCCCGTCCTCGTGCTTGTCGAGCACCGTGATCCCCGGCGCGGCGGACAGGATCTCGCGGGCCTTTTCCGCACTGATCTTCTCGCGGGTCTCGATATGCAGGGCCTCGGAATGGCCGTAGAACACCGGGATGCGCACCGCGGTCGGGTTCACCAGGATGGACTCGTCGCCCATGATCTTGCGGGTCTCCCAGACCATCTTCATCTCTTCCTTGGTGTAGCCGTTGTCCTGGAAGACATCGATGTGCGGCAGCGCGTTGAACGCGATCTGCTTGGGATAGACGTTGCACTCCACCGGGCGGCCGTTCAGCAGGGCCGCCGTCTGGTGGGCCAGTTCCTCGATCGCATCCTTGCCGGTCCCGGAGACGGCCTGGTACGTCGCGACGTTGATGCGCTCGATACCGACCGCGTCGTGCAGCGGCTTCAGCGCCACCAGCATCTGGATGGTGGAGCAGTTCGGGTTCGCGATGATCCCGTGGCGGGTGTAGTCCCCCACCGCATCCGGGTTGACCTCCGGCACGACCAGCGGGATCTCCGGGTCGTAGCGAAACTGCGAGGTGTTGTCGATCACCACGCAGCCGGCCGCGGCCGCCTTCGGCGCGTACTCCGCGGACACCGAGGCCCCCGGCGAGAACAGCCCGATCTGCACGGTCGAGAAATCGAAGGTGGCCAGGTCCTCCACCTCCAGCTCGCGGCGGCCGAAGGCGACCGTTTTGCCGACCGAGCGCGCACTGGCCAGCGCATGCACCCGGCCCAGCGGCAGGTCGCGCTCGGCCAGGATGGAGAGCAGGGTCTCGCCGACGGCGCCGGTTGCGCCCACCACGGCCACGTCAAACTTGCGGTCACTCATCGTTCATTCCCGGTTTAATTTTAATCTTCAAGCTACTGATATTTCGTTAGTCATCCAGCGCGGACACCAGGGCATCACCCATCCCCTGGGTGCCGACCAGCGTCATGCCCTCGCCGAAGATGTCCGGCGTGCGCAGGCCCTGATCCAGCACCCGCCCCACGGCCTGTTCGATGCGCTCGGCCAGGTCATTGCGGTTCAGGCTGTGGCGCAGCAGCATCGCGACCGACAGCACGGTTGCCATCGGATTGGCCTTGCCCTGCCCGGCGATATCCGGCGCGGAGCCGTGGATCGGCTCGTACAGACCGACCCCCTCGCTGTTCAGCGAGGCCGAGGGCAGCATGCCGATGGACCCGGTCAGCATGGCCGCGGCATCGGACAGGATGTCGCCGAACATGTTGCCGGTGACCATCACGTCGAACTGCTTGGGATCACGCACCAGCTGCATGGCCGCGTTGTCCACATACATGTGAGACAGCTCGACCTCGGGGAATTCCTTGCCGACGCGCTCGACCACCTCGCGCCACAGCTCGGAGACCTCGAGCACATTGGCCTTGTCCACCGAGCACAGGCGCTTGCCGCGCTTCATCGCCGCCTCGAACCCGACCCGCGCGATGCGTTCGATCTCCGATTCGCTGTAGGCGGCCGTATTGAAGCCGTAGCGCTCGCCGTTACGTTCCTCGATCCCGCGCGGCTGGCCGAAGTAGATCCCCCCGGTCAGTTCACGCACGATCAGGATATCCAGCCCGCTGACCACCTCCGGCTTCAGCGTGGAGGCCGAGGCCAGCTGCGGATACAGGATCGCCGGGCGCAGGTTTGCGAACAGGCCCAGATCCGAACGGATGCCCAGCAGCCCGCGCTCGGGGCGGAGATCACGTTCCAGCGATTCGTACTGCGGGCCGCCGACCGCACCCAGCAGGATCGCATCCGCGCGTCGCGCCGCCTCGCGCGTGGCCTCCGGGTAGGGATGCCCGGCCGCATCGTGCGCCGCGCCCCCGATCAGGCCCTGCTCGATCTCCAGATCCAGCCCGCCGATCTCGCCTACACGCTCCAGCACCTTCAGCGCCTCGGCCACGATCTCGGGCCCGATCCCGTCCCCGGGCAATACCAGAATTCGGCTCACAAACCTCTCCTAACCATCAGATCAATCGAATTTCTTCTCTACCTGTAGGAGGCCAGCCCTCTGGCCGATGGGCCTGTCCTGGCGCCCTATCGGCCAGAGGGCTGGCCTCCTACAAAGGGGCACGACTCAGCCCTGCGAGTGCTCCGCCATCCAGGGCCACTCGCGGCGCTGGCGCTCCTCAAAGGCGCGAATGTCATCGGCGTACTGCAGCGTCAGCGCGATATCGTCCAGGCCGTTCAGCAGGCGGTGGCGCCGGTCCTCGTCAAGCGTGAAACGGAATACGGTACCGTCCGGCGCCGTTACGGTCATCTCTTCCAGGTTCACCTCGACCTGCGCGCCCGGGTTCGCCTCGACCTGATCGAACAGTGCCTGCACCTCGTCCTCGGCCAGCACCACCGGCAGCAGCCCGTTCTTGCAGCTGTTGGAGAAGAAGATATCCGCGAACGACGGCGCGATCACCGCGCGAAAGCCGAAGTCGGTCAGCGCCCACACCGCGTGTTCGCGCGAGGAGCCGCAGCCGAAGTTCTTGCGCGCCAGTAGGATGCTCGCCTGGTCGAACGGCGCCTGGTTGAGCACGAAATCCGGGTTGATACGGCGCTGGGAGCTGTCCATGCCGGGCTCGCCCGGGTCCAGGTAGCGCCAGTCGTCAAAGGCGTTCGGGCCAAAGCCCGTGCGCTTGACCGACTTCAGGTACTGCTTCGGGATGATCGCGTCGGTGTCGACATTGGAGCGATCCAGCGGCGCGACAATCCCACGGTGTACGGTAAAGGCCTGCATCGCTTACGCCTCCTTCAGTGCCGACGGTTCGACGAAGTGCCCGGCCACGGCGGCCGCGGCGGCCAGCGCCGGGCTAACCAGATGGGTACGCCCGCCCTGCCCCTGACGGCCCTCGAAGTTGCGGTTCGAGGTCGAGGCGCAGCGCTCGCCCGGCTCCAGCCGGTCCGCGTTCATCGCCAGGCACATGGAACACCCCGGCTCGCGCCACTCGAAGCCGGCGTCCAGAAAGATCCGGTCCAGCCCTTCCTGCTCCGCCTGCTGCTTCACCAGCCCGGAGCCCGGCACCACCATCGCCAGCTTGATGTTGTCGGCCTTCCTGCGGCCCTTGACCACCTGGGCGGCCGCACGCAGGTCCTCGATCCGCGAGTTCGTGCAGGAGCCGATGAATACCTTGTCCGGACGAATCTCGGTCATTGGCGTGTTCGGCTGCAGGTCCATGTACTCCAGCGCGCGCTTCATGCCCTCGGCGCGCACCGGATCGGACTCGGCCGCCGGGTCCGGCACGCGGCCGTCGATCGGCGCCACCATCTCCGGCGAGGTGCCCCAGCTCACCTGCGGGGCAATCTCGGCGGCATCCATCTCCACCACCGCGTCGAATTCGGCATCGGGGTCGGAGACCAGCGTGCGCCAGTACTCGGCGGCCTGTTCGAACAGCTCGCCGCTCGGCGCCTGTGGCTTGTTGCGCACGTACTCAATGGTCTTCTCGTCCACCGCAACCATGCCCGCGCGGGCCCCGGCCTCGATGGACATGTTGCAGATGCTCATGCGGCCCTCGACCGACAGGCTGCGGATCGCCGAGCCGGCGAACTCGATCGCATAGCCGGTACCGCCCGCGGTGCCAATGCGGCCGATGATCGCCAGCACCACATCCTTGGCGGTCACGCCCGGGCGCAGATCGCCCTCCACGCGGATCTGCATGGCCCTGGTCTTCTTCTGCCACAGGCACTGCGTGGCCAGCACATGCTCGACCTCGGAGGTGCCGATGCCGAAGGCCAGCGCGCCCAGCGCGCCATGGGTGGAGGTATGCGAGTCACCACAGACGACCGTCATGCCCGGCAGGGTCGCCCCCTGCTCGGGACCAATCACGTGCACGATGCCCTGGCGCACATCGGCCATCGGGAAGAACTTCAGCCCCAGGCTCGTGACGTTGCTCTCCAGTGTCTCCACCTGGGTGCGCGAGACCGGATCCTCGATCCCGCGGTCGCGATTGGCGGTGGGCACATTGTGGTCCGGCACCGCCAGCACGGAATCCCCGCGCCAGGGCGTGCGCCCGGCCAGACGCAGACCCTCGAAGGCCTGCGGGCTGGTCACCTCGTGCACCAGGTGGCGGTCGATGTAGAGCAGCGTCGAGCCATCCGGCTCCTCGCGCACCACATGCGCCTCCCACAGCTTGTCGTACAGTGTCTTGCCTGCCATTACCTGCTCCCGCGGCCGAGCCGCGATGTTCCAGCCATATTTTCGGTGAGCGCCCGCCAAAGCCCCCTGTAGGAGGCCAGCCCACTGGCCGATGGGCCCCGACGTCGGATCGGCCAGAGGGCTGGCCTCCTACAGACGAGCGGTACCACCGCATTGCCAGTCTGCGGCCGCTCTTCCATTCTTTCAAATCTGATTTATTATCTTTACCATTCCATATGGTTATGGATTGGCGATGCGGAGTCGCATCAGTCAGCCGGTCATTATCCCACGGAGGCGGCGGAAATGCGCCCGGAACAGCTCAGCATCGAGTCCCTGCAGGCCTTCGTGGCGGTGGTCGATACCGGCGCCTTCTCCGCCGCGGCCGACCGGCTGCACCTGACCCAACCGGCGATCAGCAAGCGCATCCAGTCGCTGGAGGCGACCCTGCAACGGCCCCTGTTCGAGCGTCAGGGGCGCCGCGTGCGGCCCACCGAGGTCGCCGAACGCCTGCTGCCCGAGGCACGCGAAATACTGGCCCGCCTGCACGCGATCGAGCAGCAGGTGGCCGACCTCGACCAGGTCGTGCGTGGCCGCATCCGCATGGCTACCTCCCACCACATTGCCCTGCACCGCCTGCCCGCCCCGCTGGCCGCCCTGCGCACCCGCTACCCCGAGCTGGAGCTGGAACTCGCGTTCATGGATTCCGAGGCCGGCATCGAGGCGGTGATGCACGGCGACGCCGACCTGGCCCTGGCCACCCTGCCGGACGACCTGCCGAAGGGCTCGGAGGCCCAAGCCGTCTGGACCGATGACCTGGTCCCGATGATCGCCCGCGGCCGCGCCCAGGATGCCCCGCTGGAGACACTGCAACGGCTGCATGACTGGCCGGCGATCCTTCCGCCGGTGGGCTCCACCACCCGCCGCCAGATCGACCAGGCCCTGGCCGCACAGGGCCTGCACCCCGCCGCGGCACAGGAAAGCCCGTACCTGGAGGTCATCCGCATGATGATCGCCACCGGCCTCGGGATCGGCTTCCTCCCCCGCACCATGGCCACCGCCGAGCTGGCCATCCTCGAATGGCCCGCCCCACCCATCGCCCGCCAGCTCGGCTGGGTCCGCCACGCGGACCGCTACCGCTCCCGGACCCTTGCGGCCGTGATCGAGGGATTACATAACGGGGAGGATCAGGAGCCCCCGGACCTTACCGATCTCCAGGTGTGAGCCTGCCGGGCAGGTCCATTGCATCATGGAGCACACGCAATAGCTCTACACAACGGGGTTTGTCGGACGCGGGCCGGAAAACGAGCACGTGTCGGCCTCTCCGCCCTCCGCGTGCGACATGGAGCGTGCAGATACCCGGACCGATATCCTCGCGGCTGCGCACAGTAGGGTTGGCGGGCCCGCCCTGCAATGCCCGGATCGCCGCGGAAAGGGTACCGGCATAGGCACGGGCCTGCTGCTCGCCAAAGTGCTCCGCCGTCCACGAAACGATATCCCGAAGATCCTACTCGGCATACGCCGCGAGACGGACAGTCCATTGTCCGGATGATTCGTTCACGGGTTATCGCTTCGCGATGGCCTGTTCTGTCAGTTCCTGCAAATGCGCCTCGAGGTCGCGCCCGGTATCCAGTTCGGTGTAGCGGCCTGCCTCCAGGTCCGCGATACCTTCCGCAGTCGCCCGCCGCAAGGCTTCCAGTCGCGCCTCCTGCTCACGCTCGCGAGCCTGTACGAGGCGGAGCCCGTCACGCAGAACCTCGCTGGCATTCTGGTAGCGCCCGGATCGAACCAGCTGCTCCACAAAACCGCTTTGTTCCGGCGTCAGGACAATGTTTCGTGTAGGCATGGTTAACCTCCGTCCATCACTATTGGCAGTTTATGCCAAGAGCCACAGGCGATCCAGGCGCCGCCCCGCTGCACGCCCCTTCTCTGCGGGCTGCGCACTCAACAAAACGAGCGCTGCACGATTCTCGACAACGGCAACCGAGCCTTGCCGGCATCAGGCGCGTGCGGCCTCGCGGGGGAGCAGGGAGGAGATCATCCAGGTGGCGAAGATGAACAGGGTGGAGGCGACCAGCGCGCCCTCCAGGCCCCAGACCATGAAGATGGCACCGGAGGCGACGGTGCCGATCAGACGCCCACCGGCATTGGCCATGTAGTAGAAGCCGACCTTCATCGCGACCCGGTCGGTCTCTGCGTAGTCGAGGATCAGGAACGAGTGCACGGCGGAGTTGATCGCAAACACCACGCCGAACACGCCCAGCCCGACCATCAGTACCCAGGCCGGGTCCAGCCCCGTCTCCAGGCCGATCACGATGCCGATGGGCAGCAGCATCAGGATGAAGGCCCAGAGCCGCGCGGTCAGCCCGGTCGGGTGCAGCCCGCCGCGGCCCAGCAGGCGCGGCACCGACGCCTGCACGACCCCGTAACCGATCACCCACAGCGCCAGAAACGCCCCCACCTGCATGTGGTTCCAGTCAAGTGTCGCGCTGAGGAATACCGGCAAGGCGACCACGAACCAGACATCACGTGCGCCGAACAGGAAGAACCGCGCGGCCGAGAGCACGTTGATCGCGGCGGAGTTGGAGAACATCTGGGTGAATTTCGGCTTGCCCCCGACCTTCCCCAGCCCGCGCGGCAGGCCGACGATGGAGAACAGCATCACCACCGCCAGCATCCCGGCCAGGATCACCAGCGCCATCTGGAATCCGACCGAGTACAGCAGCGCGCCGCCGACGAAGAAGCCCACCCCCTTCAGCGCGTTCTTCGAGCCGGTGAGCACCGCGACCCAGCGAAACAGCCGCCCTTCCCCGTCGCCGGCCACCAGCTTCACGCCGGACTTCGCACTCATCTTGTTGAGGTCCTTGGCGATCCCGGACAGGGCCTGCGCGAACATCACGTAGGCCACGCCCAGCCAGGCCTCGGGCACCGTGAGCATCAGCAGCGCGGCGACCTGCAGCAGCGTCCCGGCAATCATCGTCGTGTTCACCCCCAGCCGCGCGGCCAGCCAGCCGCCGGTCAGGTTGGTGAGCACCCCGAACAGCTCGTAGAACAGGAACAGGAACGCGATCTCCAGCGGGCTGTAGCCCAGCTGGTGGAAGAACAACACGACCAGCATGCGGATCGCGCCGTCGGTGACGGTAAACGCCCAGTAGTTCGCGGTGATGCGCGCGTAGGCGCCCAGCCCCAGCGTGGGCGGTGCGTTCGGCGTTTCGGCCGGGCTGCCCATCCGTCCTACACGCCCTGCTCGGCCACGCGCGCGACCAGTTCGACCAGCCGGTTGGCATAGCCCCATTCGTTGTCGTACCAGGCCAGCACCTTCACCTGCGTCCCATCCACCACCATCGTCGACTGCGCATCGACAATGGACGAGCGCGGGTCGGTGCGGAAGTCGCTGGAGACCAGAGGGCGTTCCTCAAAGCCCAGGATGCCGGCGAGCTCGCCCGCGGCCGCCGAGCGCAGCAGTTCGTTCACCTCCTCCGCGGAGGTCTCGCGCGCCGCCTCGAAGGTGAAGTCCGTCAGCGAGGCATTCATCAGCGGCACGCGCACCGCATGGCCGTTCAGCCGTCCGTTCAGTTCCGGGAAGATGTCGCCGATCGCCTTCGCCGAGCCGGTGGTGGTCGGGATCAGGTTCAGCCCGGCCGCACGGGCCCGGCGCAGATTGTCGCGCGGCAGGTCCACAGGCGACTGCGTGGCGGTCATGTCATGCACCGTCAGGATCGTCCCGTGGCGGATCTCCAGGGCCGGGTGCAGCACCTTGACCAGGGGCGCCAGACAGTTGGTGGTGCAGGAGGCAGCGGTGACGACATGGTGCCGGGCCGGATCGTAGGCGGCATCGTTGACGCCCATCACTACGTTCAGCGCACGCTCGTCCTTCACGGGTGCCGCGACGACCACGCGCCGAGCCCCGCGATCAAAGTGCGGCTGCAGGGTCTCCATGGTGCGGAAGGCGCCGCTGGCATCGATCACGATATCCACACCGGACTCGGCCCAGGGCACCTGCCCCGGCTCGCCCAGCTGCGTGTGGCGCAGACTGCGGCCATCGATCTGCAGGGCGTCCGGCTCGGCCTGGATGCCGTGATCCCAGCGCCCATGCACCGAATCGAACTCCAGCAGGTGTCCGGTGACCGTACCGTCCGCCGCGACCTCGTTCAGGTGCACGATCTCGAGATCGTCCCGATCCCAGGCCGCGCGCAGCGCGAGCCGACCGATTCGGCCCATCCCGTTGATGCCAACCCGTACGGCCATGACGCCCTCCCGCGAAAAATCGCGTCAGGATACTCCGCCCACATGACCAACGCATGACACCCGGTGCCTTGAAACGGCTCAACCAACAGCGCACAAATACGCAAAGAGGGTCAAAAGCGATTCACAGGAAGTTTGGAAGACTGGAAGAAGGGCTGGATGGGCAAACAACATTGCACCTCGCCCGGTCCAACCGACAATAACTCTTCCATCCTTCCCTTCTTCCTGTGAATCGCCTTTGACCTTGTTCGTGGTGCCGATCAGTTGAGCCAGACGATGCCGGCGTTGAGGTAGATGGCAAAGCCGACCCACAGCAGGTAGGGCACCAGCAGCGCGCCGGCGATGCGATCGATGCGCCAGAAGGCGATCAGCGTGGCGAGGATCAGCGGCCACAGAATCAGGATCTCGGCGAGCGCCAGATCCGGGCGCTGCAGGCCGAAGAAGAGCACCGACCAGCCCAGGTTCAGGGCGAGTTGCGCCAGGAACAAACCCAGCGCGATCGGTGCCCCGGTCAGGCCCACGCGGCGCCACACATGCCACGCCGCCAGCCCCATCAGCCCGAACAGCACGCTCCAGACCGGGCCAAACACCGCATCCGGCGGATTCAACGGCGGCCGGGCCAGGGTTGGGTACCAGTCGGCCACCGAAAGACTGGTGGCCCAGCCACCCAGCCCCGCCACGGCAAACACCAGTACCATCCAGGCCAGCAGCCCGAGCATGTCCCCACCGAAAGAGCGTCGCCGCGGACGCGACGCACGGGCCGTATCGCGTGTCATTACAGAATTCTCCTCGAGATTCGCGGTCGCATGGCAGGATGCCCCGAACAAGGCCCGGATTCCGAACCGAATTCATTCAGGATTCAGTGAACCACGCCACACTCCCCCTGACCACCCCGAACAAAAGCGAGCTGCAATGCCCCGCCCCGCCACCCTGATCACCGCGGTTCTCTTCCTCCTGGCCGCCGGCCTGCTGGGCTGGATGCTGCTCGCTCCGGATGACGATGCAGCGCCCAGCAGTCGCCCCGGCGGTGGCGAGACGCGACCGGTGGCCGTGGCGGTTGCCGCCATCGAGACCCGTGACCTGGTCGAGCGCCGGCGCTTCACCGGGAGCATCGAGGGTGCGGACCGCATCGAGATCACGCCCCGTGTCGGCGGCCGGGTCGCCGAGATCTTCGTCAATCTGGGGGACCGCGTGGAACCGGGCGACCCCTTGCTGCAACTGGACACCGAAGAGTTCGAGCAGGACGTCGCCCAGGCCGCGGCGGAACTGGAAGTGGCCGAGGCCAGCCTGGCGGAGGCCATCGCCAGCCGCGACGCGTCCCGGCGCGAACTGCAGCGCACCCGTGAACTGCGCGATCAGGGGATCGCCTCGCGTTCCGAGCTGGAGGCCGCCGAGACCGAACTGGCCCTGGCGCAGACCCGAGTGGCCCTCGCCGAATCGCAGATCCGGCAGCGACGCTCCGCACTGCGCACCCGCGAGATCCAGCTCGGCTATACCCGCATCGAGGCGGATGCATCCAGCAGCACGCGCTGGGTGGCAGAACGGCATGTGGATCCCGGCACGGTCATCAGCGCCAGCGAGCCGGCGCTGGCGCTGGTCCGGCTCCAGCCGGTCCGGGCGATCCTGGCCGTGACGGAGTCCGACTACGGTCGGCTGTCTCCCGGTCAGGCCACTGAGGTACGCACCGGCGCCTACCCCGACACCGCATTCGCGGGGACCATCGCGCGGATCGCACCGGAGTTCCGCCCCGGCTCGCGCCAGGCGCGGATCGAGGTGGAACTGCCCAACGACGACGTCCGCCTGCGCCCGGGCATGTTCGTCGAGGCCGCGATCACCCTGGGCCAGCGCGACGGCGCGCGGGCCATCCCACGCGACGCGATCATCCAGCGTGAGGCCGGCCCCACCGTATTCAGCGTGGACCGAAGTGGCGAACGCCCAACGGCCCGGCGCCATCAAGCCGTCACCGGTGTCCGTGACGGGAACTGGGTCGAACTGCTGGAACCCGATCTGCCGCCGGGCACCGAGGTCGTGATCCTCGGCCAGCACCTGCTTGCGGACGGTACCCCGCTGCGGCTGAGCGAACCGGGCCGCATCCCCGACCGCGATGACGCGCGCGAGGCACAGACCCCGTGAATCCCGCGCGCCTGACCGTCCACCGCCCCGTGCTGACCAGTATGGTGGCCCTGATCGTGGTCATCCTCGGGCTGACCGCGCTGACGCGCCTGCCGGTGGACCTGCTGCCCGACATCACCTACCCCGTGGTCACCGTGATGACCTCCTACCCCAATGCCGGGGCCGAGGAGGTCGAACAACTGGTCACACGGCCGGTGGAACAGGCAGCGGCCGCGATCACGGGTGCCCAGGAGATCCGTTCCACCTCGGCCGAGGGCAACAGCAACGTCCGCATCAACTTCGCCTGGGGCACGGACATCCGCCAGGCCGTGGACGACCTGCGCGATCGTCTGGCACGCATCGAGGACCGCCTGCCGGATGATGCCGACCGCCCGCTGGTGCGCCAGTTCGACACCCAGGACTCGCCCATCATGCGCCTGGGGGTGGGCTCGCAGCTGGACGCCATCCACCTGCGCACCCTGATCGACAACCGCATCGCCCCGCGCCTGGAGCGCATCCCCGGTGTGGCCGCGGTCGACACCTTCGGCGGGCTGGAGCGCGAGGTCCGCGTGGAGGTGGACCCGGAGCGTCTCGAGGCCATCGACCTGGGCCTGGACGACCTGCGCAACCGCATCCGCGACGCCAACGTGATCACCCCCGGCGGGCCGATCATGGACGGCCGGCGGGAGTACCGCCTGCGCACCCCGGCCGAGTTCCGCTCGGTGGACGAGGTCCGCGACACCATCGTGCAGCGCAGCGAGGATGGCGTGACCCACCTGCACCAGGTCGCGGAGGTACGCGATACCCATCAGCGCGTCACCCGCCGCTTCCGGGTCAACGAGGAAGAAGGCGTTCAGCTCGCGGTGCGCAAGCTGGCCGACGCCAACACGGTCGAGGTCTCGGAGGCGGTGCACGCCGAACTGGTACGCCTGAACCGCGACTTCCCTCAGATCGACATCCGCGCGGTCACCGACGAGGCGGGGTTCATCCGCAACTCCATCACCAATGTCGGCCAGGCCATCCTCTACGGCAGCGCGCTGGCGGTACTGGTGCTGCTCGTGTTCCTGCGCAATATCCGTTACACCCTGGTGGCGGCCACCGCGATCCCGCTGGCCGTGATCGCGACCTTTGGTCTGGTGTACTTCGGCGGCTACTCGCTGAACCTGATGACACTTGGCGGGATCGCGCTGGGGGTGGGGCTGATGGTGGACAACGCCATCGTGGTCATCGAGAGCATCGCCCGCCGACGTGAAGAACACGCCGAGCAGACCGCCGCCGAGGCCGCGATCAGCGGCACCGGACGGGTCGCGCCCGCCATCATCGCCAGCACCCTGACCACGGTCGCGATCTTCCTGCCGCTGTTCTTCGCCGAGGAACTCGCCGGCCAGCTGTTCAAGCCCCTGGCGGCCGTGGTCGCCTTTGCCCTGGCCGGCTCGCTGATCGTTGCCCTCACCCTGGTGCCGATGCTGATGGCCCGCGCTCCGATGCCCAGGCGAGACACCAGCGCCCTCGCGCGCATGGAACAACGCTACCAGGGCCTGCTGCAGCGCACCCTGACCCAGCCGTGGATGGTCATCGGCATCAGCCTGCTGCTGATGATGATCGCCCTCGCCGGCCTGCGCGGCGTGGGCACCGAGTTCCTGCCCGCCACCGACGAGGGCGAGCTGCGCGTGCATGTATCCATGGAACCCGGCACCCCGCTGGAAGAGCTGTACGCCACCATGGCCGGGCTGGAGGCGATCATCCGCGACGAGGTCCCGGAACTGGAAAACCTGGTCTCCAGCTCGGGCGCCTCGGCGTTCCGGGCCTCCTCGCCGGCCTCCGGCAACATGCGCGTAATGGTCGGTTCGCGCGCAAGCCGCAGCCGCTCCTCCGATGCCATCGCCGCCGCGCTGCGCGAGGCGCTGGGCAGCCCGCCCGGGGTCGAGATCCGCGTACGCGCCTCCAGCGGGATCTTCTTCCGTGGCTTCGGCCGTGGCGCGGACGAGGAGAGCCTGTCCATCGAGGTCCGTGGCTTCGAACTGCCCACGATGAACGCGGTGGTCGAGCGGTTCGAGGCCGCGCTGGCCGACATCCCCGGCGTGACCGATACCCGCGTCGGCTCCGACGGCGGTCAGCCCGAGTTCGCCACCCGCATCGACCGCGCCCGCGCCGCCGACCTGGGCGTGGACGTGCGCACCATCGCCCAGACCCTGGAGACCGCGCTGGGCGGCTCCAGCGCCGGGCAGCTGCGCGCCGGGGGCGACGAGACCCGCATCTGGGTCCAGCTGCGCGACGCCGACCAGAGCTCGCTGGACGACCTGCTGAACCTGACGGTGCGCAGCGAGGACGGCGAGCGCGTCGCCCTGCGCAGCCTCGTGTCCTTCGATACCGCGATGGGCCCCGACAGCATCCAGCGCCGCGAGCAGGCGCGCATCAGCACCCTGTTCGTGAATATCGGCGACCGCTCGCTGGGCGAGGTCGCGGCGGACGTGCGTGCCGCCCTGGCGGATATCCCGCTGCCGGAGGAGATCGACTTCTCGGTCACCGGCGATATCGAGGAACAGGAGGCGGCCTTCTCCGAGCTGCTGCTGGGCACCCTGCTGGCCACGCTGCTGGTGTACATGGTCATGGCAAGCCTGTACGAATCCCTGCGCGACCCGCTGATCGTGATGTTCTCCATCCCGCTGGCCCTGATCGGCGTCACCGCGGCGCTGCTGATCACTGACACCACGCTCAACGTGCAGTCGCTGATCGGCATCCTGCTGCTGGTCGGGATCGTGGTGAACAACGCGATCCTGCTGGTGGACCGCATGGCCCGGCGCCACCGCGACGACGGCATGGAGCTGACCGCGGCGATCGTGGCCGCGGCCGGCGAGCGCCTGCGCCCGATCCTGATGACCACGCTGACCACCATCCTCGCGCTGTCGCCGCTGGCGATTGGTATGGGCGACGGCGGCGAGGCCCAGGCCCCGATGGCGCGGGTGGTGATCGGCGGCCTGCTGTCTTCTACCCTGATCACCCTGGTGCTGATCCCGACGCTGTACCTGCTGTTCCACCGCCGGGGCGAACATCCACAACCGGTCTATCGAGTCGCAACGGAACATGCCTAGAAAAACGCTGACCTTCCTCGTCGCGCTCGCCCTGACCCTCCCGGCCCAGGGCGCCGACGCCCAGGACGCCACCGAGGGCCTGCGCCTGTCCCTGCCCGCCGAGGCCCTGCTGGACACCCGCCCGTTCGAGCGCGAGGCGGTGGCGGAGGAGACGCTGTCGCTGGAGGAGGCCGTCGCCCGCGCCCTGGAGAACAACCGCGGCCTGCGCGCCGAGCGCCTGCAAACGGCCATCCAGGGCACCTTCGAGGCCCAGGAGCGCGCGGTGTTCGACCCCGAGCTGTTCGCCGAGCTGGAGATCAGCCGCGACCAGAGCGTGCGCCAGCTGGAACAGATCGGCGAGACCGACACGGTGACAACCACCCGCCGTTTCGGGGAGGCCGGGATCACCCAGGCGCTGCCCACCGGCACCGACCTGACGGTCTCGCTGCGCAGTTCCCGCGCCTCCAGTTCCCGCGTGGACACCCCGCAGTTCACCACCCGCGCGGGGCTCAGCCTGACCCAGGCCCTGCTCCGGGGCGGCCGCATCGAATCGAACCTGGTGCGCCTGCGCCAGGCCAGCCTGGACGTGGAGGCATCGGAATACGAGGTGCGCGGCTTCGTGGAGCAGCTGATCACGGACGTGGAGGGCCGCTACTGGGACCTGGTACTGGCCGACGCACAGATCGCCATCTTCGAGGAGGCCCTGGCGGTCGCCCGCGCCCAGCTGGACCAGACCGAACGCCGCATCCGGGCCGGCGACCGTCCGGAGACCGAGGCCGTATCCGCGCGCGCCGAGGTGGCGCTGCGCCGCCAGGGCCTGATCGACGCGCGGGCCGACCGTGCCCGCGCCCAGGACGCGCTGGCCCGCCTGCTGCAGGCCGACAACGGCGGGCTCTGGGATACCCGGCTAGAGGCCCGTTCGGAGCCGGAGCTGGAGCGCTACGCCCTGGAGCCCCTGGATGCCTACGTGGCGCTGGCCCGCGACCACCGCGCCGACCTCAACGAGACCCGCCTGCGCGTGCAGCGCAACCAGCTGGAAGTCGTGCGCACCCGCAACGGCCTGCTGCCGCGCCTGGACTTCTTCGTGACCCTGGGCCAGTCCGGCTACGCCGACAGCTTCAGCCGCACCTGGCGCGACCGCCAGGGCGACGGCTACGACCTGGCCGCCGGCCTGCGCTTCGAGATGCCCATCGGCAATCGCGCGGCCGAGGCCGAGCACACCCGCGCGCGCCTGACCCGCCAGCAGATCCAGGAGACCCTGGCCAACCTGGAACAGCTGGCCATCGAGGACGTGCGCGCCACCTGGTTCGACGCCGCCCGTGTGCGCGAACAGATCCAGGCCCAGAAGGAGACGGTGGAACTACAGGAAGAACTGCTGCGCGTGGAACAGACCCGCTTTCGGGTCGGGGCCGGGACCGCCCTGGCCGTGGCCCAGGCCCAGCGCGACCTGCTGGAGAGCCGCCTGAACCTGACCGAGACGGTGGTGCGCTTTCGCCAGCTGAGCACTGAACTGCTCAATGCCAGCGGCACCCTGCTGCTGCACCGCGGCATCGACGCCCCGGGTGCCGAACGCGTGGAGATTCGCCTGTAATCCGAATGCTGGAAGGACCGGCGCCCCGCTCAGGACGCCCGCCTATTGTCCCACCGGACGGGCACTGCCATCGGCGTCGATCTCGACGACGAGCATCGCCCCGGCCCCGATGCTGCGCCCGCTGAGCTCCATGATGTTGGCCCGGTGGGTCACGTAGACCGCAGGTCCCTGCGCCTGCCGGTATTCCTCCGCCAGGTGTTCGCGCCACGCCCGCATGCGCCGCTCACGGTGCGGGGCGTTGGTGCGAAACACCGATCCCAGGGCCTCCAGGACCACCGGTTCGCCATAGCCCAGCAGCTCCGCGGTATCGAAATTGCGACACCAGGGACCCGCGAATACCCGGATCGCATCCAGCCCGGCGGCCCGCAGGCGTTCGCCGGTCTCGCGGGCCTGCGCGCGGCCCTCCTCGGATAGATTGCGCTGCGTGGCGCAGTCGTCGACATCAAAGCCCGATGGGTCGCCAATCCCCGGCGCCAGGGCATGACGCATCAGCAGGATGCGCTGCGGCTCCTGCAACTGCGCCACGATCACGCGTTCTTCGGCCAGATCGTCCGCCGCCAGCGGCACAGCGAGTGCCAGCACGATCACGGCCCAGACCCCCGGGAATACAGAGCGTTTCATGACGCCGTTTGCCTCGTACGACGACGCCGGCAGGCGTCGGAACAGTAGCGCACCTCGTCCCAGCAGCGCGCCCACTTTCTGCGCCAGGCAAACGGCCGACCGCACACGGCGCAGGTCTTTTGCGGCAGATGCGGCTTGGCATGCGCCACGGCGGCCGTTATCCCCCCGGGCGGCAGACCCCATCGTCGCAGCGGGACCGCCAGCGATAGCGGGCGATCACGTTGTAGACGCGGTCCATCAGCCAGACGACCGGCGGGAGGCGATGCAGCACGCCGCCGAGCCAGCGGTAATACGGCAGATGCCGCCAGACCAGCACGAAGGCCCAGGCCCCGCTGCGGATGCGGCCCTCGGGACTGACGGCATGCATGCGCTGCATGGCCTGGTCCCAGGTGATGCCCCAGGCGGCGAGCGGCGCCGCATCGGCGTGGATGTCGCGCCAGTCGACCGCGGCAGCGGTATCCAGGCGCTGGTAGTGGCCGATCTCGCGACGGCACAGCGGGCAGCCGCCATCGAAGAACACGATCGGGCGTCCGGGGGCCTTTGGCGGTCGGTTCGCGGCCGGGTCAGGCATGTCCCACCGGCCCGGTCTGCTGGTGCTGCGCCTCGCCCAGCGATTTCAACGCGCGCTCCACCACATCGCGCGCGAGTCCCTGGGTCATCTCGGGGTCGGCCGGGATCATCTCGGTACGCACCGCCAGGGCCATCGCCAGGGCCTGCAGCACATCCCCGTTGCAGGTGTCCCCCAGCACCCCGATCTCGTTATCCAGGGTATCGGTCAACCGGTCCAGCAACTGCTGCACCCGCACCGCCGAACCCGTCTCGGGGTGCAGACGAAACTCGAAGGACACGGCCTCGCCGCTCGGGGTCACATAGCGATAGGGCAATACGTCCATGGCTCTCTCCTTCGCGAACGGTCGGGTTGTCGAGGCGGATTTCGGGGTCGGTCGGGCAGCCCCTCCGCCATTGGGCCACGAAACGGGCAAACAGTTCGACCGGCAGCGGGCCGACACGACCGGATCGCATCGCGAAAACCGCCCCGGCCGGCACGCGCAAGCGTTATCCTTGCGCCTCATGGAGACCCGCATCCGCAACATCGACTTCGCCGGTGCGCCGCGCGCGGCAGGGGTACGGTAATGGCGGCCCGCCGCAAGCGCCGCCCGCTGCGCCGCCTGCTCCTCTGGGTGGCCGGGCTGACCGCATTCCTGCTGGCGCTGGGCATCGGGGTTATGTTCGCGCTGGTGGTGCTGTTCGCTCGCGTCGACCCGCCCTACGGCATGGCCATGGTGGTGGCCACCGACTGGCAGACCGCCTCCAACCGGCGCCCGGACTGGCAGCGTCTGGATGACCTGCCCCGCCACCTGATGCTGGCGGTGATCGCCGCGGAGGACCAGCATTTTCCCAACCATCGCGGCTTTGACTGGGGCTCGGTGCGCCAGGCGCTGGGCGATCATGTGCGCGGCGGGCGACTGCGCGGCGCCAGCACCATCAGCCAGCAGACCGCCAAGAATCTGTTCCTGTGGCACGGCCGGTCCTGGGTGCGCAAGTCGCTGGAGGCCGGGTTCACGCTGGGGATGGAGACCCTGTGGCCGAAACGACGCATCCTCGAGATCTACCTGAACCTGGCGGAATGGGGCCCCGGCATCTACGGCATCGAGAACGCCGCCCAGCATTACTTCGGTGTCTCCGCCACCGAACTGGACCGTCACCAGTCCGCGCGCCTGGCCGCCATCCTCCCCAGCCCCGGGCGCATGAACCCGGTCCAGCCGGGCCCGCAACTGGACCGCCGTATCGCCTGGGTGGAGCAGCAGATGGCCCAGCTCGGGATCGCCTGGCTGGACCCGATGCTGCTGGAGTAAGCCTCGTGCCCGGCCGACGCCGAGGTCGGGCACGGAGATCGCCCCGCGCCTTTGGCGCTCGCGATGAGCGTGCTTTCCCCCATCATGGCAAGGCTCCGCCAGGGGCGGCGGCCATCCCCGGACGCACCCCCGGCCCGCATTGTGGCGGGGAACTTCGAGCCTTTAGACTGCTCGCACTAACCGCACGGGCGAACCGCCGCTCAATAGGTCCATCGACATGAACGCCATGAGCGCGGCTCCCATGGATGCCCCCCGAACATTGAGGTTTGCCGTGACCCACCAGCGCTCGCCGTTTCGCTTCTTCTCCCGCCTGCTCGTCCTCGCCGCCCTGCTGTTCTCCGTGCCGCTGGGGGCCGTCTCTGCCCAGGATGCCGGCGCGACGGAATCCGGCAATGACCTGCGCCAGACGCTGATCGACGCGCTGGAAAACGAGGAGGCACGCGAACGCCTGCTGGAAGCCTTGCGCGCCGACAGCGGCGCCAGCGAGAGCGAGACGGCCGAAGATGCCGTCCCGGTGGACACCGGCGAGAGCGAATCGGTGGCGCGCCAGATTGCCCAGCTGACCCAGTCGCTGGCCGAGGGGACCGTGGCCGAGATCCGGGCCCTCAACGACATCGCCGCGGACATCGCCGAACAGGTCCGTGCAATCGAACCGACGGTTTTCGGGATGGCCGTGCTCGATCTGGCGATCATCATTGTATTCACCGTGGTGGTGTTCCTGATCCTGCGCCGCCTGGGTGCCCCGTTGTTTACCGGCATCGACCGCTGGGCCCTGAATGCCGCGGAGCACATGCGCCTGATGCGGGCACTGCCCGCCGTCGTCCTCGCCGCCGCGATCGACTTCCTGATCGTCATCCTCGCCTGGCTGGCCGGCTATGCCCTCGCGCTGTTCGTACTGGGCGAGTCGGGCGAGATGAACACGCGCCACTCGCTGTTCCTGAACGCCTTCCTGCTGATCGAGGTGACCAAGGCGGCGCTGCGCCTGATCTTCGCCACCCGCTACCACGGTCTGCGCCTGCTGCCGATGGCCGGGGACGAGGCCGCCTACTGGAACGCCTGGCTGGCGCGCATCGTGGGCTACATTGGCTACGGCCTCCTGCTGCTGGTGCCGATCGCCAACAACCAGATCTCCTCCGAGGCGGGGCGCTCGCTGGGGCTGATCGTGATGCTGACGGCGTTCCTGTACGCCGCCGTGATCATCCTGCAGAACCGCAGCCGGGTGCATGACCGCCTGATCGCGATGGCCAACCGGGCCGAGTTCGCCTTCACCCGGATCGTGATCTCGCTGCTGGCGAATTTCTGGCACTGGATCGCGCTGCTCTACTTCCTGGCGCTGGCCGTGGTCAGCGTCACGCGCCCGGAAGACGCCCTGCCCTTCATGGCCAAGGCCACCGGTCAGACCTTGCTCGCGGCCTTCGTGGGCGTGTTCGTCGCCAACCTGCTGACGCAGCTGATCGGCCGGCAGATCCGCGTGCCCGACGAGACCCGGGAGAAGTTCCCGTCGCTGGAACTGCGCCTGAACTCGTACATCCCGAAGGCGCTGAAGGTCATGCGCCTGGTGATCCTGCTGATCGTGCTGGCGGTGATCGCGGATGCCTGGGGTGCCTTCAGCCTGACCACCTGGCTCGCCTCCGACACCGGCATGGCGGTACTGGGCACCGCGATCTCGGTCGCCCTGATCCTGCTGGGCGTGCTCGCCATCTGGCTGGTATTCGCCAGCTGGATCGAACACCGCATGAACCCCAACACCGGCGACGGCGGTCCGACGGCCCGCGAGGCCACGCTGCTGACCATCTTCCGCAATGCGGTCGCCATCGTGCTGATCGTGATGACCACCATGATCGTGCTGGCCGAGATCGGCGTGAACATCGGGCCGCTGCTGGCCGGCGCGGGCGTCCTCGGCCTGGCCGTCGGCTTCGGCGCCCAGAAACTGGTCCAGGACGTGATCACCGGGGTCTTCATCCAGCTCGAGAACGCCATCAACGTCGGTGACGTAGTCACCGTCGCCGGAACGACCGGCGTGGTCGAACGCCTGACCATCCGCTCGCTGGGTCTGCGCGACCTGTCCGGGACCTACCACCTGATCCCGTTCTCCTCGGTCGACGCGGTGTCCAACTACATGCGTGAATTCGCCTACCACGTGGGCGAGTACGGCGTCGCCTACCGCGAGGACATCGACGAGGTCATCGTGCGCCTGCGCGAGGCCTTCGAGGAACTCAAGGAAGACCCCGACCAGGGTCCGAACATCCTCGACGAAATGGAGGTGCACGGCGTCACCGCCCTGGCCGACAGCTCGGTCAACGTGCGTATCCGCATCAAGACGCTGCCGGGCACCCAGTTCGGCCTGGGCCGCGCGTTCAACCGCCTGGTCAAGAAGCACTTCGACGCCGCCGGCATCGAGATCCCGTTCCCGCACCAGACCATCTACTTCGGTCAGGAGAAGGACGGGTCGGCCCCCGCAGCCAACCTGCGCATGATCGAGGCCGCGCCGGAGGGCAACGCCGACGACCGGGACTATTCGCGCGACCGCCGCGCCCGCCCGAACCCGAAACACAAGGGCGACTACGACGAGTCCGAGGACTGACGCAACCAGCGGGGCGAACGGCCGGCTGAGGGGCCTGCCGCCACGCGCGGTCATCCCGAACCGGCTTACCCTTTCCGCCAGGGCGGGATTTGGGTCAATATAGCCGCATGCGACTGTTGATCCTGCTCGCGCCGTTGCTGTTGTTCCTCGCCTGGGCCCCGGGCCTCTGGGTACGTCACGTCATGAAGAAGTACCACCAGCCGGGGGACCGCTACGACGGCACCGGCGCGGAACTGGCCCGCGATCTGCTGGACCGTCACGGGCTGCACAAGGTCCGGGTGGAGACCACCACGCACGGAGATCACTACGACCCCAACGCCCGCACCGTACGGCTGTCGCCCGAAAACCACGAGGGCCACTCCCTCACGGCGGTCACCGTGGCCGCCCACGAGGTCGGACACGCCATCCAGCATGCCGAGGGCTACGCCCCGCTGCGCATGCGCAGCTACCTGGTCTGCGTCGCGGGATACGGACAGCAGATCGGCGCCTGGCTGCTGGTCGCCATTCCCTTTGTCACCCTGCTCGCCCGACATCCCGCGCCCGCGTTCCTGTTCCTGCTGGCCGGAGTCCTCTCCATGGGGCTCGCCACGCTGGCCCACCTGGTCACCCTCCCCACGGAGTTCGACGCCAGCTTCCGCCGGGCCATGCCGATGCTGCGCGACGGGCGGTACCTGCACCCGCCCGACTACCCGCATGCGGAGCGCATCCTGAAGGCCGCCGCCTATACCTACCTCTCGCAATCCCTGATGAGCCTGCTGAATATCGCCTCGTGGTTCCGCTACCTGCGCCGCTGAGCGGCTCCGCTCGGCCTGCCTGCCCGTTGTGCGGCCAGCCGACCCGGCTGTTCCATCACCGCGGTCTCGGCGACCCCTCACCCGGTGACTATCGCCGCTGCCACCACTGCCGCCTGATCCACCTCGACACCGGGTCCTGGCCCGACCAAGAGACGGAACGCGGGTACTACCGCACCCACGAGAATCGGCCGGATGATCCCGGTTACCAGGCGCATCTGCAGCGGCTGATCGAACCGCTGCTCGAGGCCCTGCCGCCACCTGCCCGCGGCCTCGACTGGGGCTGCGGCCCCCAACCCGTTCTCGCGGCCCTGCTGCGGGCGGGCGGCTACACCATGGATATATGGGACCCCACCTTTGCACCCGCCTGGCCCGACGCACCCGACTCCGGCTGGGATTTCATCACCTGCACCGAGGTGCTGGAGCACCTGCACAGTCCCCTGCACGCACTGCAAACGCTGCACACCCACCTGCGCCCGGGCGGCGTTCTTGCCGTAATGACCGAATGGCCGCCCGAGGCGGACCGCTTCCGCCGCTGGCACTATCGCCGCGACCCCACCCACGTCGCGTTCTACGGGCCCGACACCCTGCACTGGATCGCCGACCGGCTGGGTTGCGCCCTCGCGCTGCCCGCGCGCGACATAGCGCTGTTCACGCGCAGCGATCCGCCCTGATCAACCCGAAACCGCGACGGGCATCACACGGATACGCCCGCCACGGGGCCCCGGGGAACTCCTCCATCCGCGGATCGTCTTCGCCAGGTGCCACTCGCCTGGCTCGACGCTCCCGGTCCGGCATGAAAGCGCCACGCTTGTTAAGCTGGGGTTAAGTGCGCTTGTCTAGGCTACCGTTACTACTTACGCAGGAGAGACTCTATGAAGATTCGTTCCCGGTCCGTCGCCGGACTGATCGCCGCGGCCGCCCTTGCGCTGGCCAGCCCGCTCGCCATGGCGCAGGGCATGGGCCAGCAGGGCCAGGGCGGCATGGGCATGCAGGGCGGTCAGGGTGGCAACCCGCAGATGGAGATGCAGCAGCTCCAGCAGACGCTCGCCGAGACCCAGCAGCAGGCCATCCAGAACAATCCGCAGCTGGAACAGAAGGGCGAAGAGCTGGAAAACCTGGTCCTGGACAAGATGGAGTCCGCCGGCTATCAGCCGCGTCGCGACCTGGAAACCCTCGAGTCCGCCGAGGAACGCCTGCGCGATCCGGACCTCAGCGCCGAACAGCGCCAGGAAGTCATCCAGTCCGAGGACGTGCAGCAGGCGCAGATGAACCTGCAGGAGGCCCAGCAGGCGGTCGCGCAGGATGAAGAGATCCTGGAGGCCCAGGAAGCCCTGCGGGAAGACCTGATGGCCGCCATGCGCCAGGAAAACGCCGATATCGACGACGTCATCCAGCGCATGCAGAGCCTGCAGCAGCAGATGCAGCAGCAACAGGGTGGCCAGGGCGGCGGCATGATGCGCTAATCGCGTCACCGTAGACCCGATGAAAAAGCCCGGTCCCCGTCAAGGGGCCGGGCTTTCTTGTGTCGGGCCCATGCCTGCACTGAGGCGCGCGGGCCGAACGGTCCCTCATTCCAGGCGGCCGGTCTCCTGCGCCAGCGCGCGCAGCGCCTCGGTCTGTCCCTCGGGCAGCTGACTCCAGTCAAAGCGCCAGGTCCAGTTGCGTTCGTCCACCGTACCGGGAATGTTCGTGCGCGCCTCCGAACCCAGTTGCAGGGCATCCTGCATCGGCAGAATCGCGAGCTGTGCCGGAGAACGGCAGGCCGCACGGATCAGCGGCCAGGGCATCTCCTCGGCCCCGCCCTCGTCCAGCGTTGCGATCACGTGCTGCTGCAGGGACGGCTCCAGAGAACGGAACCAGCCCAGCGTGGTGTCGTTGTCGTGGGTGCCGGTATACACCGCGCTCAGTTCGTCATGATTCGCCGGCAGGTACGGGTTGTCCGCCCCACCCTCGAAGGCGAACTGCAGGATGCGCATGCCCGGCAGATCGAAGCGCAGGCGCAGGGCGGTCACCTCCGGCGTGATCACGCCCAGGTCCTCGGCCAGCAACGGAAGCACGCCGAGGCGGGTCTGAAGCTGTTCGAAGAAGTCCGCGCCCGGCCCCGGCACCCAGTGCCCCTGCGTGGCATCCGGCTCGCTCGCCGGCACGGCCCAGCTGGCCTCGAAGCCGCGGAAGTGGTCAATGCGCACGGCGTCTACCGTCTCCAGGGTCCAGCGCATCCGCTCCACCCACCAGTCGTAGCCGCGTTCGGCAAGGCGGTCCCAGCGGTAGTGCGGGTTGCCCCAGCGCTGCCCGGTCTCGGAGAAGTAGTCCGGTGGCACACCGGCCACGGTTAGCGGGTGCCCCGTGTCGTCCAGATCGAATAGATCGCGGTGGGCCCAGACCTCGGCCGAGTCGTGCGCCACGAAGATCGGCATGTCGCCCAGAATCAGGATGTCCCGCGCGCGGGCATGCTCGCGCACGTCCTGCCACTGATCGAACAGCACAAACTGGGCGAAGCGTACCGCCTCCAGCTCCCGGGCCGCATCGACCTCCACAGTCGCCAGGGCATCCGGATCGCGGTCACGCAAGGCGGCCGGCCATTCCCACCAGGGACGGCCGCCTTCACGGGCGCGGATCACCACGAAACGGGCAAAGTCCTCCAGCCACACCGGGCCCTGGGAATCCCGAAAGGCCTGGTAGGCCTGCGCCCAGCCATCGCCGGCCTGCTCCAGCCGCTCCCGCGCCTGTTCCAGCAGTGTGTCGACGGGCAGCGTCGGGTCCGCAAGGCCCGCGCGCGCGGCCAGGCGCTGCGGGTCGATCAGGCGCACATCGCCGGCAAAGGCGGAGATACTGGCATACGGCGAGCCATCCTCCTGCGGCGGGTGCAGCGGCAGGATCTGCCACAGGCTGAAGCCGGCGTCCCGCGCCCAGTCGAGGAAGCGAAAGGCCTCGTCCCCCAGCGTCCCGACCGGACCCAGGCCCGGCAATGAAACGGGATGCAGGAGGACCCCCGCGCGGCGGCGCTGCATCAGGGGGTTGCAGTGTTCTTCGCCCGCCTCCATCCGCTACGGCCCCTCGTACATGGTTACCGGGCACATGGTTACTTGGCACACAGTTATTGGCCCTTGCGCATGGTACCGCCCGCCGCGGGATCACCGCCCCCGACCGAGAGGACCTCGCCCAGCGAGTCGGGCACATCGAGATCCGCCAGCTGGTACAGGCGGGCCAGATGCCGACGGTAGAGCTGTTCGAAGTCGCTGACGGAACCCGCGGGGTTGTATTCCCCGAACCACCAGCACCAGTCGGAGCCCTCGCATACCGCGAGCTGCTTGCGCAGCTCCGGCGTATCCAGTGCCGGATGCCGCGCGATGGCCTGGTCCACGGCGGTCCAGGCCTCGATCAGACGGTCCCAGCCAAGGTTCTTGTCCGGGTCCCCGATCCAGGTCGAGAAGGTCCCGTAGACCCAGGAGCCCGCCACAATGCCCGTGAGTTCGCCGCGATCCGTCCGCGGACCCGTGCGCTGGCAGACGTCCGAGAAGGTGCACAGGTTCAGCCGCGGATTCTCCGCTACCCGCTCGTACAACGCCCGCAGGAAGTAGAAGCCGTTCTCCGGGTAGTACTCCCAGGCGTTCTCGCCATCCAGGATGACCGCCACCACGCCCCCGTCGGGCGAGACGGCGGCAATGTTCTCAAGGTGATGCACGAAGTCCCCGACCGCGTCGTCGGCGTGCCAGTCGGCGTAGCGAAACCCGATCGCATCGGAAAGCCCGTCGTCGCGGAAGAACAGCTCCGTCCGGGCCCCCTTCAGGCAATACGGACGATGCAGCCAGCCCTCCTGCTCCGCCGAACCGGTATGCGACTCGGCGGTCTCCCCGGCCGCCGCCAGGCTGTTGCCGAGTACGGTCTGGCCACTGGCGGTCCAGCAGATGTCGTAGTCATCCAGCAGGCGCACGGTCGCCTCGCTGAGACTGCCCTCCGAAGGCCAGCAGCCGCGTGGCCGGAAGCCGAAGTACTGCTCGAACACCGCCAGGCCGCGTTCGATATGCCAGCGCACCCGGGCCTCGCCGTCCGGGTACGCCGGCGCCTGCGGCAATTCGACGTCCGGCATCGCCTCGCGCGCCGACTGCAGGTCCAGCAGCAGCGGCATGATCGGGTGGGCATACGGGGTGAACGAGAGCTCCACACGCCCCTGCTCGGCCAGTTCGCGGTAGCGCGGCAGGATCGCCTTGACCTCGTCGCGGATCAGCTTCAGCAGGCGGCCCCGCACGTCGCGGTTGAAGCCCTGATCCGCCTTCAGCCAGCCCTGCACCTCGGGATAGGCGCGGCGCACGGTCTCCCCCAGCCAGGCCAGGTGATAGCAGGTCGCCAGATCCTGGAAGAAGCGGTTGTCCAGATGCGCCAGCAGCACGGCGTCTTCCAGCGCCTGGCGGGCCAGGGTCGCCAGGCGCTCGAACAGCGGGAACGGCTCGATCATGCGCGGGGCATGCGCGCGCAGGCAGACGCGCAGGATCTCGCGCCGCTGCACCGGATCCACCGGGACGATATCCAGCTGGAGCAGGTCCAGCACCGGGTCGCCGAAGCTCGAGCGATTGCCGATCCCGGCCTCCAGCCGCTCGCCGTAGTCCGCGATCTGCTCCAGCAGGATCGGCGCGAAATTCACCACCGCGCGCGCCTGGGGACAGGCCTCCAGGTGCGCGGCCATGTCGGTGTAGTCCTTCAGCGCGTGCAGGTAGGTCCATGGCAGGACATACTCGCCAGCCCCGGAGTCGTAGTACTGCGGCTGGTGCATATGCCAGCACAGCACCACGTCGAGCTGGGGCGGCTGGGTGGCTAGCGCGGTGGTACTGCCAGATTCAGCGGACATGGTGGGTCGCCTGTCCGAGCATCTCCGGCGTCACCACGCGCACCCCGCCCGGGGAGACGAAGTAGTCGCGGGCGTCGGCCTCGTCGTCCACCCCGATCTCGGTCCCGTCCGGGACCTTGCAGCCCTTGTCGATCACCGCATTGCGGATCACGCAGTTCTCGCCGACGGTCACACTGGGCAGGATCACCGAGTCCTCCACGCTGGCACAGGCGTTGACCTGCACATTGGAAAACAGCAGGGAGTGGCGCACGGTGCTCCCGGAGATGATGCAGCCCCCGGAGACCATCGAGTCGATCGCCATGCCGCGGCGGTCCTCGTCGTCGAACACGAACTTGGCCGGCGGCAACTGCTCCTGATAGGTCCAGATCGGCCATTCCGAGTCGTACAGGTTCAGCTCCGGCGTCACCCCGATCAGCTCCAGATTCGCCTGCCAGTAGGAGTCGATGGTCCCTACATCGCGCCAGTAGCCCTGGCGCACGCCCTGCTCGTCACGGAACGGATAGGCCATCACCTGGTGCCGCTCGATGATGCCGGGGATGATGTCCTTGCCGAAATCGTGGCTGGAGAAGGTGTCGTCCGCATCCTTGATCAGCTGGTCGAACAGGAACTCGGTGTTGATCACGTAGATCCCCATAGAGGCCAGCGAGTGGGTCTTGCTGCCGGGGATCAGCGCCGGGTCCTCCGGCTTTTCCGCAAACGAGGTAATGCGGCTGGACGCATCCACCCCCATCACGCCGAAGGCCTTCGCCCGCTCGTGCTCCACCTCCAGGCAGCCCACGGTCATGTCCGCGCCGCTCTCCACGTGGAAGGCGATCATCTGGCCGTAGTCCATCTTGTAGATGTGGTCCCCGGCCAGGATCAGCACATAGCGCGGATTGTGCTGCCGGATGATGTCGATGTTCTGGTAGACCGCGTCGGCTGTCCCCGCGTACCAGGAGGTCTCGATGCGCTGCTGCGCCGGCAGCAGCTCGATGAACTCGCCGAATTCCCCGCGCAGGAGGCTCCAGCCCCGCTGCATGTGCTGGATCAGCGAGTGTGCCTTGTACTGCGTCACCACGGCGACCTGACGGATACCCGAGTTGATGCAGTTGGACAGGGGGAAGTCGATGATGCGGAACTTGCCGCCGAAGGGCACGGCCGGCTTGGCGCGCCACAGCGTCAGTTGTTTCAGTCGCGAGCCGCGTCCGCCGGCCAGGATCAGGGCAAGGGTCTCCCGGGTCAGGCGGCTGACGTAACGTTGCGGTTGTGGACTCATGCACCCATCCTTGTCGAGGCAAACACGTCCGCATGTACCCGCTCGCTGGGTCCTCGCTCCCACCCGCGGACAAGGCTCGGTGTGTGCCCTGACCCGCCTCGTGGAACCGCGGTATCCGACAAGCGCGCGTACATCCGTTCGTGTTCTCCAGGGAAACACTGATTAATGTACTCACTCGCGCTCGAGTCGCTTTTGCGTGCGAACAAGGCGCGGTGACTGCCGTGCAGCATTCTGCACAAGGGAACCGCAACGCTGTGCGCGCGCAAAAGCGGCCGAGCCCCTGCTCTCAATAGGTTGTGGGGTTGGCACCCCAGGTTCCCCGATCCTGCGTTGCGCCGATTGCGGGTAGAACCACTACCCGCTGCACGACGCGCCTTGCCTCGAAAAACCTGGGGTGCCAACGCGAGTGCGTACATTAATCAGTGTTTCCCTAGTATGTTGTACTCACGTGTTCTGCCGACCCGGCCTGAACCGCACTATTCCACGACCTAAACGCGAGCTTGATCCGAGTATGGCAACAGCCCCCGACAAATGCACCCGTTCCGTCGCCGATCCGTTAGCGCGCCTGGCCGAGGCCCGGCTCCATGATCCGCACAGCGTCCTGGGGCGCCATGCGCTGGATCAACAAACCACCTGTTATCGGGCCTGGCTACCGCATGCAACGGAGGCCTCCATCACACTTTGCGACGGGCGCCACATACCCATGGACGCCGCCTCGGGATTCCCCGGGCTGTTCCTGTGGCGTGGGCCGGTGGACGCCCTCCCCGCGCACCCGCAGCTGGACTGGATGCCCGAGGGTGGCACATCCACGTTGCAGGCAATTGACCCCTGGAGCTTTGCCCCGGACATCCCCGAATTCGATCGCCACCTGTTCGCCGAGGGCCGCCACTGGCATGCCCATCGCATGCTGGGCGCCCATCCGATGGCCCGCGACGGCATCCACGGCGTGCGCTTCGCCGTGTGGGCGCCCAACGCCGAACGCGTGTCGGTGGTGGGCGACTTCAACCACTGGGACGGGCGCTGCCATCCAATGACCGTCCACGCGGGCAGCGGCATCTGGGAGCTGTTCATACCGGGGATGACCGCGGAAACGCTGTACAAGTTCGAGATCCGCAATCGCGAGCACGGCAGCCTGCACCTGAAGACCGACCCGTACGCCCGCGCCTACCAGGTTCGCCCCGAGACCGCCGCCCGCATCCAGGAGGCCAGCACCTATGCCTGGAATGACGAGCACTGGATGCGCAACCGCGATCCGGAGGCCTGGAAGCATCGGCCAATGAGCATCTACGAGGTGCATCTGGGCTCCTGGCAGCGCAGTCCCGAGGGCCACTGGCCCAGCTACCGCGAGCTGGCCGAGCGCCTGGTGCCCTACGCCCGCGACATGGGCTTTACCCATCTCGAATTGCTGCCGGTCACCGAGCACCCGTTCGACGGATCCTGGGGCTACCAGAGCACCGGCTTCTTTGCCCCCACCTCGCGCTTTGGTCAGCCGGACGACTTTCGCCATTTCGTCGACCAGGCCCACCAGGCCGGTCTTGGCGTGATCCTCGACTGGGTCCCCGGCCACTTCCCGCGCGACGAGTTCGCGCTGGCCCGGTTCGATGGCACCGCGCTGTACGAACACGCCGACCCGCGCATCGGCGAGCACCGCGGCTGGGGCACCCTGATCTTCAACTACTCGCGCCCCGAGGTCCGCAACTTCCTGCTCTCCAGCGCCCTGTGCTGGGTCGAGGACTTCCACCTCGACGGCCTGCGCGTGGATGCCGTCGCCTCCATGCTCTATCGCGACTACGACCGCGAAGGCGAGGACTGGCTGCCCAACATCCACGGCGGCAACGAAAACCTGGAGGCCATCGACTTCCTGCGCCACCTGAACGAGACGGTCCAGACCAGTCATCCGGGCGTCGCCATGATCGCCGAGGAATCTACCGCCTGGCCGGGGGTCAGCCGCCCGCCGTCCATGGGCGGGCTGGGCTTCACCATGAAGTGGAACATGGGGTGGATGCACGACACCCTGACCTACTTCGGGATGGACCCGATCTACCGCATGCACCACCACGGCCAGCTCACGTTCGGCCAGCTCTACGCCTATAGCGAGAACTTCGTCCTGCCGTTCTCGCACGACGAGGTGGTACACGGGAAGCGCAGCCTGCGCGGACGCATGCCGGGCAACGAGTGGGAACAGCACGCCAACCTGCGCCTGCTCTACAGCTGGCAGTGGCTCTACCCCGGCAAGAAACTCCTGTTCATGGGCCAGGAATTCGGCCAGGGCCCGGAATGGTCGGAGGATCGCGAACTGGACTGGTACGTACTGCAGTACCCGCTGCACCAGGGCCTGCAGAACCTGGTGCGGGATCTGAACCGCGCCTACCGCGCCGACCCCGCCCTGCACGCCCGGGAATTCGAACCGGACGGCTTCGACTGGCTGGACTGCGACGATGCCGCGCACTCCACCCTGAGCTTCGTGCGCCGCGACCACCAGGGCCGCCAGGTCGTGGTGGTGCTGAACCTGACGCCGGTGGAGCGCCCGGCCTACCCCGTACCCGCGCCCCACGCCGGGCGCTGGCGGGTCACCCTGAACAGTGACGCCGAGGTCTACGGTGGGGGCTCGCGCGGCCCGGCGGAGGCCTATGCCGAGCCGGTGGAACGCCACGGGCACCCCGCGACACTCTACCTGCATCTGCCGCCACTGGCGGCCCTGTTACTGGAGCCAGCCGGCGACTGACGTCGGGGCGCCTCGGGCCGAAGCCGCTAAGACCGGCTCCTGTTTGCAGGCCCGTGCGGGCCCGGAACTCGCGGCCCCAATGCCGGCCATGGGCTCGGGATCGGGATCGGGCTCATTCCAGGCGATAAAGCCCGCCATCCGAATGGTCCGTCAGCACATAGATGTGCCCCTCCGGTCCCTCGCGGACATCACGAATGCGCCCGATCTTGCCGTGCAGCAGCTCTTCCATGTGCACGACTTCGTCGTCCTCGATCACGATGCGCAGGATCCGTTCGGCACGCAGGCCACCCGCCAGCAGATTGCCTTGCCAGGACTCGAAGCGATCCGCGGTCACCATCGCCAGCCCGGACGGCGCCAGCGTCGGCAGGAACTCGTAGACCGGGTCGATCATGTCCGCGTCGTGACGCGCCTCGCCAAAGGGTTCCTCGGACCGATAGTCGCGCCCCCGCGACACCACCGGCCAGCCATAGTTGCCCCCGGCTTCCATACGGTTCAGTTCATCCCCACCCCGGGGCCCGTGGTCCGTCAGCCAGATCGTGCCGTCCGCCGGATCCACCACCAGACCCTGCGAATTGCGCAGGCCATAGGCAAAGATGTGTGGCTGGGCATCATCGCGGTCGACAAACGGGTTGTCCGCCGGGGCCTCGCCATCCTCGGTCAGGCGCAGCAGGGACCCGGTATGTGCAGAAAGGTCCTGGGACGGGTCTTCCTGCCGACGATCGCCGATCGTCATCAACAGGGTGCCATCGGCCTGCCAGGCCAGCCGCGAACCGAAGTGGCCCGGATTGCTGCCGCCCCGGTCCTGACGGAACAGCTCCTCCACCTCGTGCAGGGCCCCGTCCTCCAGACGCCCGCGCCCCAGCGCGGTGTAGGACTGGTCGGAATCCCCGGTGACATAGGTGAAATACACCCGGTGGTTCGCCGCGAAGTCCGGGTGCAGCACGACATCCAGCAAGCCGCCCTGGCCGCGCGCCACGACCTCCGGCACACCCTCGACCGAGCTCACCTCGCCATCGCGCACCTGTTTCAGCGCACCCGTCCGTTCGGTCACCAGATAGCCGCCGTCCGGCAGGAAGGCTACCGACCAGGGATGCTCCAGACCACCGGCTACCCGCACGAGATCGAATTGTTCGTACTCGCTCGAGATGCCTTCCTCGACCACTTCGCCGGCCAGGGCCGAGCCCACCAGCGCCAGCCCCGCGACCAGCGCACCGGTGCGGATGGCGTAGCCTCGTGTCATTGCCTCTCGCATGCCGTACCTCCCGTTATCTGCCATTGCAGAAATGGGACACGACGACCGGGGGATTGTTCACGCGACGGCGTGGTGTGCCGAATCAGGCCTCCGGGCGCAGGTGCGGGAACAGCAGCACGTCACGGATCGACGGGCTGTTCGTCAGCAGCATCACCAGGCGGTCGATGCCGATGCCCTCGCCCGCCGTGGGCGGCAGGCCATACTCCAGGGCGCGGATGTAGTCAGCGTCGTAGTGCATCGCCTCGTCGTCGCCGGCGTCCTTCTCCGCGACCTGGGCCTGGAAGCGTTCGGCCTGGTCCTCGGGGTCGTTGAGCTCGGAGAAGCCGTTGGCGATCTCGCGCCCGCCGACGAACAGCTCGAAGCGATCGGTCACGAACGGGTCGTCGTCGTTGCGCCGCGCCAGCGGCGAGACCTCGGTCGGATAGGCGGTGATGAAGGTCGGGTGGCGCAGCTTGTTCTCGGCGGTGTACTCGAAGATCTCGGTCCACAGCTTGCCGAGGCCGAAGCTCTGCTTGATCGGGATCTCCAAGCGCTCGCAGTGGGCGCGCACCTTGTCGATGTCCGCGAGGTCCTCGCTGCTGATCTCCGAATTGTGCTCGAGGATCGCCTCGCGAACCGTCATGCGGGTGAACGGCTGGCCGAAATCGTAGGTCTCGCCCTGATACTCGATGGTGGTCGTGCCCAGCACGTCCTCGCACAGCCCGCGCAGCAGCGTCTCGGTTCGGTCCATCAGCGCGTGGTGGTCCACAAACGCCTCGTAGAACTCGAGCATGGTGAACTCGGGGTTATGGCGGGTGGACAGCCCCTCGTTGCGGAAATTGCGGTTGATCTCGAAGACCTTCTCGAAGCCGCCGACGACCAGGCGCTTCAGATACAGCTCCGGCGCGATGCGCAGGTACAGCGGCATGTCCAGCGCATTGTGATGGGTGGCGAACGGCCGCGCGGTCGCGCCGCCCGGGATCACCTGCATCATCGGGGTCTCCACCTCGATGAAGTCCTCGCGCTCGAAGTATTCGCGGATGTAGCGCACGATCCGGGTGCGGGTGCGGAACAGCTCGCGGCTGTCCGGGCTGGTGATCAGGTCCACGTAGCGCTGGCGGTAGCGCTGTTCCTGATCGGTCAGGCCATGGAACTTCTCCGGCAGCGGGCGCAGGCTCTTGGTCAGCAGGCGCAGCTCGTCCACCTGCACCGTCAGCTCGCCGGTCTTAGTCTTGAACAGCGTGCCCTGCCCGCCGACGATATCGCCCAGGTCCCAGTGCTTGAAGGCCGCGTAGACGCCCTCCGGAAGGCTGTCGCGCTGGGCGAACAGCTGGATGTCCCCGGACTGGTCGCGCAGGCGGACGAAGCTCGCCTTGCCCATCACGCGCTTGCCGATCATGCGCCCGGCGACAGTCACGCGGATCCCCTGCCCCTCCAGCGCCGCGCCTTCGGTGTCGTCATGCGCGGTGTGCAGATCGGCCGCCAGGGCATCGCGGCGGAAGTCGTTGGGGAAGGCCGGGCCGGCCTCGCGCAGCTCGTTCAGCTTGGCGCGACGCTGGGCGATCAGCTTGTTCTCGTCGGTAATCT
The DNA here is from genome assembly GCF_000377285.1 of Thioalkalivibrio sp. ALE25. Classification (NCBI taxonomy): domain Bacteria; kingdom Pseudomonadati; phylum Pseudomonadota; class Gammaproteobacteria; order Chromatiales; family Ectothiorhodospiraceae; genus Thioalkalivibrio; species Thioalkalivibrio sp. ALE25. Next base: position 166,124 of record NZ_KB897932.1, read on the forward strand.
CGGTCATCGGGAATCCCGGTAAAAGATAGCGTTACAGCCCGCTTTTCAGGCTGGCTTCGATGAACTGGTCCAGGTCGCCGTCGAGCACGGCCTGGGTGTTGCCGACCTCCACGCCGGTGCGCAGGTCCTTGATCCGCGACTGGTCGAGCACATAGGAGCGGATCTGGCTGCCCCAGCCGATGTCGGACTTGGTGTCCTCCACCGCCTGCTTCTCGGCATTGCGCTCCTGCAGCTCGCGTTCGTACAGCTTGGCGCGCAACTGATTCATCGCCATCTCGCGGTTCTTGTGCTGCGAACGTCCCGCCTGACAGGCGGTGACCACCCCGGTCGGGACGTGCGTGATGCGGACCGCGGAATCGGTCGTGTTCACGTGCTGCCCGCCGGCGCCGGAGGACCGATAGGTATCCACCCGCAGGTCGGCCGGGTTGATCTCGATCTCGAAGTTCTCGTCGATCTCCGGGGAGGCGAACACGGAGGCGAACGAGGTATGCCGGCGGTTGCCGGAATCGAACGGCGACTTGCGCACCAGACGGTGCACACCGGTCTCGGTGCGCAGCCAGCCGAAGGCGTACTCGCCCTGGATGTGCACGGTGGCACTCTTGATCCCGGCCGTCTCGCCTTCGGAGAGCTCGGTGACCTCGGCCTTGAAGCCCTTGTGCTCGGCCCAGCGCAGGTACATACGCAGCAGCATATTCGCCCAGTCCTGGGCCTCGGTGCCGCCGGAGCCGGCCTGTATGTCGAGGTAGGCGTTGGCCTCGTCCATGTCGCCCGAGAACATGCGGCGGAATTCGAGCCCCTCGACGCGCGCGGTCAGGGCGTCGACATCGGTCTCGACCGACGCCGCCGTCTCCTCGTCGTCATCCGCCTCGGCCATCTCCAGCAGGTCCCGGCTCTCGTCCAGCTGAGTGCCGATCTCGCGGATGTTGATGACCACACCCTCGAGCTGGGCCCGCTCCTTGTTCAGGGCCTGGGCCTGCTCCGGGTCGTTCCAGATGTCGGGGTTTTGCTCCAGCTCCCGCTGGACTTCTTCCAGCCGTTCTTCCTTGGCCGGGTAGTCAAAGATACCCCCTAAGGGCGTCCAGGCGGCCCTTCAGGTCATCGATCCGGGAGTACAGCGCGTTCAGTTCCATGGCAGTTTCCGTCGGGTGTCGTGGCGCGCACGGCACGTTCCATCAGGTGGCGAGAAAAGCCGCGCAGTATAACACCGGCACGCGGCTTCAGGGCCGCCTTGGGCGGCGCCAGAAGGCCAGCGCCTGGCGGCGGTCGAGCCGCAGTACGGGGTGGGTGGACTGCGGGTCCACGAACTCCAGCGCACGCAGTTCCCCGCGGAACACGCCGCGCACCCCTGGCGCGACCACGTCATCGGCGACCGATTCCAGCAGCTCCAGGCGTCGTTCGGGGGACGGCGGCCCCCCCAGCGCGTCGACCACGACCACCGTGTCGTCGGATTCCGCCGGCGTGCAGGCCGGATCCGGGCACCAGTCGATACCGGCGCCCCGTGCCAGCCAGCGGCCGATCGCCCCGCCGCCACAGACGCGCCTCACGTCGCTGGCTCCGCCGGCAAAGCCCGGCGTCCATAGCCACAGCCCATGCACCGCACCCCGTCCCTCACGCTCGCGTTCCAGGTTGACGGGGTGCTGGAACCACGCCATCTGCAAGCCGGTCGCCAGGACCTGGAGACGCCGCGCGACATCGCCCTGCAGCGAGGGGGCCACCATGGATCGACCGAGCCCGACAGACGGCGGCGGGCCGGAGGCCTCGCCCTCGGCGTCCAGCTGCAGCTCCCACAGGCCGTCTTCGCCCAGGCCCAGGGTGGCGCCGGCCGCCTCCAGTTCCGGCTGCGCGGCCGCCCACAACGCCTCGCGCTCGGCGTCCGCCACGGGCTCCACCGCCGAGGCCACCAGGTCCTTCATCCCGGGCGTCAGCTGGACCGGCTGGGCCAGCCAGGTCCGTGCGCCCTCGCCCTGCGGCCGATAACCCAGCCGTTCGGCGAGCGCCGCCTCCCAGCCCGGCGCCGCCCCGGAATCGCCGGTCGCCCGCGCGCGCCCCAGCCAGCGAGCCAGACGCCGCACCAGGCGTGATGGCTCACCCGCGGTGGCCCCCGGTGCCGCCCACAGGCCGGGGAGCAGGTACGTCACCCGCCGGTCGGTCCGGCCTCCCGTCATGAAGACCCCCCGCAACACGCCGGGTCGAGGAAAAAGCTGGGCACCAATGCAAGCCTGTACATGGATCAGTGTTTCCTGGGGGACTGTCGGATCTGGATAGTCGCCGCGAGCGTGGCGCAAGCGCGGGCCCGTTGATGCCCGCTGTCTCGAGGCGCAGATCGCGCGTCGGCTAACCAGAGCCGGCGTGAAAAATGGCGCCATTCTACGACGCGCACAGCAGATCCGTCCCCAATCCGACCGACCCCAGGCCCCCGAGCAGCGATTAAGCGATCAAGCGGGCATCCTGCCACACCGCCCCGTGCCGAACGCGCAATCCTTCAACTGGTCTATACCTATAGACACAAGCCCGGAAAGTGCCCGCGATGACCGGACCCTTCTACAACCCACGCCCTTCCGTCGCCAGCGCCCTTCGTGGCGCCGCGCGCGGGCTCCTTGCGGGCGCCGCCCTACTGGCGCTCGCGCTGCCAGTGGCCGCCGAGGACTATCCGGCCGACTCCAGCATCGACTGGCAAAGCTGGGACAGCGGGCTGTTCGACGAGTCCGAGGCGCGCGAACGCCCGATCTTCTTCTATTTCCACGGCCAATGGTGCACCTGGTGCCGCGACTTCCAGGACGAATCCCTGGAGAACCCGTCGGTGGTGGATGTCATCGACGAGCACTACATCCCTGTCCTCGTCGACCTGGACGAACGCGCCGACCTGTTCCGCCGTTATGGCGGGCGCGGCCTGCCCTTCGTGGTCATCGTGAATCACGAAGACGAGATGCTGACCCGCTTCACCGGCCACGTGAATGCCCGTGACCTCGAGAGCATCCTCCAGGCGCAGCGCGACATGTTCTCGGTCACCGGCCGCGAGATCACACCGGACGACGCGGCGATCGACGGCCTCGAGGCCTTCATGGAGATGCTCGACGAGGTCTATGACGAGCGCGCCGACCGCCTGAGCGGCAGCGCCACATTCGGCACGCTCAGCAAGCGCCCGCAACCCTGGACCTACCGCTACCTGCTGGCCAGTGACGACTGGGAGGAACGCATGCCCGGCCTGCTGGACCAGATCGCGGAGGACCTCTACGACGAGGTCGAGGGCGGCTTCTTCTTCTTCCACGATCCCGACCAGCGAGACCCGGTCCTGGCTCTGGAGACCTCCAAGCGCCTGGATCAGAACGCCGCGTTCCTGTGGCTGTTCTCCGAGGCCTACGAGCGCATCGGCGACGAACACTACGCGGAGATCGCGCGCGGCATTCGCGACTATCTGCGCGACCACTTGTGGGACGCCCGTCAGCTGCGCTTCGGCAACAGCCAGTACGCCGACCGCGACTACTATCAGCTGGACCCGGAGACCCGCACGCAGACCGATCCACCCCGGGTCGACCGCAACACCTATGCCGACACCTCGGGCCAGGCCATCGCGGCGCTCGCCAACCTGGCGCGGGTACTGGAAGACCGCGACACCCTTGAGTGGGCCCGCGAGGCGCTGGAGGCGCTCGACCGCTATCTGCTCACCCGCAGCGGCTACCTGCACGGCATCACCGCCGGCGGACGGCCGGCGATGGAGGGCTACCTGCCCTCGCAGATCTGGCCGGAGATCGCCCGCCAGGAACTGGCGCGCGCCGAGGAGGCACTGGATGGCGAACGTCCGGACCTGCCCGACCCGGTCGCCGCGCTGGATCGGCTGGAGCCCTTCTTCGACGCGGAGCTGGGCACGCATGCCGAGCGGATCGGAACGGACCTGGAGCCCTGGTCGGAGACCCGCACCCAGGCCGCGCTCGCCTGGTGGCTGTACCGACTGCCGGACGACGCGATCGAGGCATCCCACATTGACCGCGACACCGTGCGTGACCGCCTGCGCATCGAACCCGGCGCAGACCCCGACGACGTCGCCCTGGGCTTCGACGCCCTGCGCCGGGGCTTCTGAACCCGGACGGGATCAGCTCTGCTGACGGAAGCCCGCGACCTCGTTCTGTAGCTGCTGCGCCAGCCCTTCGAGGGCCTCCACCGCCTGCTGCATCTCGTTGGCGCCGTCGGCGTTGCGCACCGCGATGTCGTTGATGTGGTGGATGTTGCGGTTGATCTCCTCCGCCACCTGACTTTGCTCCTCGGTCGCGCTGGCCACCTGGCGGGTCATGTCGTCGATGGTGGTCACCGAGTCGTGGATGTACTCCAGCGTCTCGCCGGCCTCTCCGGCCTTCTCCACCGAGGTCTCGGCATGCTGCTGGCTCACCTCCATGGCCTGTACCGCGCGGGTCGCCCCGCCCTGCAGGCGCTGGATGATCTCGCGGATCTCGCCGGTCGAGTCGTTGGTACGTTGCGCCAGATGACGCACCTCGTCGGCCACCACCGCGAAGCCGCGTCCCGCCTCGCCGGCGCGGGCGGCCTCGATCGCCGCATTGAGCGCCAGCAGGTTGGTCTTCTCGGCGATCTCCTCGATCACCTGCAGGATGGTGCCGATGTTGTCGCTGTCACCCTTCAGCTCACTGATCACGTGGCTCGCCTGGCGGATCTCGCCGGCCAGGGTGTTGATCGCGCCCTGCGTGGCCTGCACCACGGTGCGTCCGCCTTCCGCCGCCCGGGTCGCCTGACCGGCACTCTCGGCCGTGCTCTGGGTGTTGTTGGCCACCTCCTGCACAGTGGCGGACATCTGGTTCATCGCGGTGACCACCTGCTCCACGTCGCCGCGCTGCTCGTGGGTCGCCCGGGTCAGTTCGTTGCTGCGACCCTCCAGTTGCCGCGCGGAGGCGGCGATGCCGTCGGCCGCATCCGCGACCTGCCGGATCAGCCCGGAGAGCCGGCCCATCACCGTGTTGAAGGCTGCACCGGTGCGGCCGACCTCGTCGTCCGTAGTCACCTCCACGCGGTGCCCGAGATCCGCGCGCCCCTCGCCGATTGCCTCCAGCCCCTCGGCCAGACGCTCCAGGGGCCGCGTCAGCACATTGGCGTAGAACCAGCCAATCCCCAGCGCCACCACGAACGCGACCACCCACAGCGCCCACAGCAACCACCACAGCTGCGTCACCAGGGCCTCATCCACCCCTGCGGCAAGATCGCCCTTCATGGTGTGGAACGTCACCCCGCCCATGATCGACAGCGGCACCGTACTCACCACGATCACCAGGATAATCAGCTTCAGTCGCAGCCCACCCAGATTCCCAATCTTCATCGACACCCTCCTTTGGCTTCGTTAACGACCACCCGCGCCCGGCCTTGAGTCGGCACAGTATCCACCACCCAACGATCCCCTTCGTGATCAAGGTCAAGGGCGATTAACAGGAAGATGGAAAGACAAGAAGATTATTCGGGTGGGCGCCGAGGATCGGCTGGCACCCGGGCTTACCGGATCGTCTGATACTCCTCGGCGCCCCAATTAAACCAACCTTCCTAGCTTCCCACCTTCCTGTTAAAGCTTTTCGCCCTTGACCTTCTCTGTGTCCTCTGTGCGCTCTGTGGTGAAACGACCCTGAATTTCAGGCACAAAAAACCCGCGGCCCCGGACATCGGGACCGCGGGTTCGCGGTACTGCGCTGGCGCGTCGGACTAGCGGCTGCGCGCCGCCCGGTTGCCGTTGGAGGACGGGCGGCCGTTGCCGCCGCGACCGCCGCCGGGCTTGCCACCGCGGGCGTTGCGCGGGGCGCCATTGCGTGCCCCGCCGCCCGGCTTGCCGCCACGACCGCCGCGGCGGTTACCGTTGCCGTCATTGGCCGCGGGCTTCGGCGCGGCAAAACCTTCGGTCTCGATGCGGTCGATCGGGCGCTGGATCAGGCGCTCAATGCCCTTCAGCAGCTTGATCTCCTCGCCATCCACCAGCGACAGCGCGGCACCGGCGGAGCCGGCACGCCCGGTACGACCAATGCGATGCACGTAATCCTCCGGCACATTCGGCAGCTCGAAGTTGACCACCTGCGGCAGCTGATCAATGTCCAGCCCGCGCGCGGCGATATCGGTCGCCACCAGCACCGGCACCTGGCCGGACTTGAACTGCTTGAGCGCCTTGGTGCGCGCCGCCTGGCTCTTGTTGCCGTGAATGGCCTCCGAGCGCACGCCATCCTTGGACAGCTTCTCGGCCAGGCGATTGGCGCCGTGCTTGGTGCGGGTAAACACCAGCACCTGTTCCCAGTTGTTGGTGCGGATCAGGTGGCTCAGCAGTTCGCGCTTCTGGCTGGTCTCGACCAGATGCACACTCTGCTGCACGCTCTCGGCGGCCGTGTTGCGCGGGGCGATGTCGATCTCCGCCGGGCGAGTGAGCAGGCCGTTGGCCAGCGTGCGGATCTCGTCGGAGAAGGTCGCCGAGAACATCAGGTTCTGCCGGTTCTTGGGCATCATCGCGATCAGCTTCTTGATGTCGCGGATAAAGCCCATGTCCAGCATGCGATCGGCCTCGTCGAGGACCAGGATCTCCACACCGGAGAGGTCGATGGTCTTCTGGTTGGCGTGATCCAGCAGACGCCCCGGGGTCGCCACCACGATGTCCATGCGGTCGCGCAGGGCCTTGATCTGCGGGTTCATGTTCACGCCACCGAAGATCGTCATCGAGCGCAGCTTCAGGTTGCGCCCGTAGGTCTTCACGGAATCGTGCACCTGGGCGGCCAGCTCGCGGGTCGGGGTCAGCACCAGGCAGCGCGGACGGCCATTGCCGGGCTTGGGCGCATCACTGGTGGAAAGGCGCTGCAGGATCGGCAGGGTAAAGCCGGCGGTCTTGCCGGTGCCGGTCTGGGCCGCGGCCAGCAGGTCGCCGCCCTTCAGGACTTCCGGGATGGCCCGGGCCTGGATCGGGGTCGGGTGCTGGTAGCCGGCGGAATCCAGCGCGCGCAAAAGGGTATCGGCCAACCCGAGGTCGGCAAAGGTCGTATCAGTCATGGAATGCTCCAACGCTACCCGCCACTCGTTCAACAAGAGCACCCATCGGGGGAAACGAAATCAGGGGGATCACTGCGAACCGGAATGGCTCTGGATCAGATGAACGGACGCTGACGGGCGGGGCGTTCGATGGACGCACTATACGCCTTTCGTCAATGAAAAGACACTCCACCCATTACCGTATGGATATATATTTGTTTTGTGGGGGAATATGGGCTAGCTTCCATCCAACAAGAATAACCGGCGCCCACGCAGCGCCGGCTGGGCCGACGCGACACCAATAACAACGATTCGGCCATCAGGGGAACAACATGAAACGCAACCTGCCCGTGACCGGGAACGAGGTGGATTACCTGGAGAGCGCCAACATCCTTTCCACCACCAACCTCAAGGGGGCCATCACCTACGTCAATCCGGATTTCATCGACATCAGCGGGTTCGAACCGGACGAACTGCTCGGCAAGAACCACAACGTGGTCCGCCACCCGGACATGCCGCCGGCTGCGTTCGAGGACCTGTGGAACACCATCCAGGGCGGCCGCTCCTGGATGGGCCTGGTCAAGAACCGCTGCAAGAATGGCGATCACTACTGGGTCAACGCCTATGTGACGCCAGTAACCGAAGACGGGCAAACCGTCGAGTATCAGTCCGTTCGCACCAAGCCGCGGCGCGAACAGGTGGCCAAGGCCGAATCGGTCTACGCGGGGCTCCTCCAGGGTCGAAAGCCTCTGGCCCTGCGCCTGCCCGCAATCGGCATCAAGGTCAGGACCGTAGCGGCCCTCGCCGGCGGCGTGCTGGCGGGGCTGATCAGCAGCAGCGTATTGACCGGCCTGCCCTGGTCGAGCGCCCTGATCTTCGCGCTGACCGCGCTAGTGGTGGGCGGCGCCCTGGTATGGATCAGCCTGTCGCCCCTGTGCCGCGCGGTCGCCCACGCCCGCCGCATCGCCAACAACCCGGTCAGCCAGTACATCTATACCGGGCGCACCGACGAGGCCGGCGAGATCGCCTTCGCCCTGCAGATGCTCGAAGCGGAGGCGGGATCCGTCGTCGGGCGCATGGGCGATGCCGCCAACCGCCTGAGTGGCACGGCCGACGCGCTCGTGTCCGCAGTAGGCGACAGCCGCCAGGCCTGCAACCACCAGCAGAACGAGACCGAACAGGTCGCGGGCGCCACCCAGCAGATGGTGAACAGCGTGCAGGAGGTCGCACAGAGCGCACAGCACGCCGCCGACGCGGCGGACCGGACCGACCAGGAGGCCCGCTCGGGAAGTCAGGTGGTACGCGACAGTTCACGAGCAATCGAGGAGCTGGGACAGCGCATTCGCCAGGGCTCGGGCGTCATGACGGAACTGGACCAGCACAGCCAGGACATCAGCGGCGTACTGGATGTGATCCGCGGGATTGCCGAACAAACCAACCTGCTCGCCCTCAATGCGGCGATCGAGGCGGCCCGCGCCGGCGAACAGGGCCGCGGCTTCGCGGTCGTGGCCGACGAAGTGCGCACCCTGGCCAGTCGAACCCAGGACTCCACCGCCGAGATCCAGCAGATGATCGAGCGGCTTCAAGATCGCGCGCGCGCCGCGGTGGCCACGATGGAACAAAGCCGCGATCAGGCAGAAACCAGCGTGGAGCAGGCCCAGCAGGCCGCCGCGGCACTCGAGAACATCACCTCCGGCGTCAGCCAGATCCACGACATGAGCACCCGTATCGCGGCCGCCGTGGAACAACAAGGCGCGGCCGGGGAAGAGATCCGGCGCGGGGTCGACTCCATCCGTGGCGCGGCCGACACTACCGCCAACCGGGCCGACCAGAGCGATGCCGCCGCCCGCGAGGTCGCGCAACTCGCAACCGGCCTGCAGGGCCTCGCCCGGCAGTTCTGGGCGCGCCACCGCTGAACGCGACCGATCACCATGAACACCCACGCCGAGAAGCTCATGCGCCAGCACACCGTCCCGGCCTCCGGCCTGCTGCTGGCCCTGCTGCTGGTGCCCGTGGTGATCTGGATGCTCGGCATCGATCTCCCGCGGATTGTGCCGGGCCAGCATCTGACGGCGTTCCATACGGGTGCGGAGCTGTTCGCGGTCGTCGTCGCCGTGCTGGTGTTCGCAGTCGGGTATCACGTGATCGACCGGCGGCGGGTGGCGGCCTCCCTGCTGCTCGCCTGTGCCTTCCTGGCGGTCGCGCTCTTCGACTTCCTTCACCTGATGACCTACCCGGCGATGCCGGACTTCATCACCCCCAACTCGACGCAGCAGACGCTGTTCTTCTGGCTCGCCGCGCGGCTGGTCGGGGGCGCGGCCCTGCTGGCCTATGTGGCCTTGCCGATGGTCGCGCGCAGCGATGGCCCGCCGCGCGGGGTCTATCTGGCCGGAAGCCTGCTGCTGGTCGCGGTCCTCGCATGGGTCGGCCTGTGGCATGCCGATATCCTGCCGCCCCTGTTCGACCCGGTCAGCGGCCTCACGCCGTTCAAGCTGGGCCTGGAGGCCATCGTGATCGCCCTGCATCTGGCGACGCTGGCCATCCTGGCCCTGCGCCGCGATCTGCTGCAGCGCCCGGGCATGCCCCTGGTCGCCGCGGCGCTGGTCATCAGCATGGGCAGCGGCATGTTCTTCATGTTCTACGAGGATCTGACCGATACGCCGTTCGTGCTGGGGCATTTGTACAAGCTCGCGGCCTACCTGCTGATCTACCAGGGGCTGTTTCTGGAAAGCGTGCGCTCGCCCCTGGAGCGTCTGCACCAGGCCCACCGCGACATCGAGATGCGCGAGCGGCGCTACCAGCAACTGGTGGAGACGGCCCCCGACGGCGTCCTGGTTACCGATACGGAGGGCCGCATCGTGATGGCCAACCGAAACATCGAGCGCCTGTTCGGCTACCCCCGCCAGCAACTGATCGGCCAGCCGGTGGAGCGCCTGGTCCCCGATCGCCTGCGCGAGCGCCACCGGACCCATCGCCAGACCCAGGCCCGCACCATCAACCGCCGCACCATGGGGCAGGTACCCCATCTGCGCGGCCAGCGTATCGACGGCACCGAGTTCCCGGTGGACATCAGCCTCAACGCCTTCGACGACACCGAAGGCCGGCGGATTACCACCTTCATCCGCGACATCACCGACCGCCAGCGGCGCGAGGCGCGCATCCAGCATCAGGCCACCCATGACAGTCTGACCGAACTCCCCAACCGCTGGCTGCTGCACGACCGCCTGACGCAGGGCATCGCCCAGGCCGAGCACAACGACCACCCGATCGCGGTGATGCTGCTGGATCTCGACAACTTCAAGATGATCAATGACACCTTCGGCCATGACGAGGGCGACCAGCTGCTGAAGGCCGTGGCCGCCCGACTCCAGGGCGCCCTGGACCAGGAAGCCACCATCGGCCGCTTCGGTGGCGACGAGTTCATGATCCTCCTGACCCATGTCGCGGACGAACAGGCGATCGCTCGGGTCGCCCAGCGCATCCTGGGTATCTTCGACACGCCCTTCCAGACCGAGCACGCCCGCAACCTCGTCTCCAGCGGCAGTCTCGGGATCGCAATGTTCCCGCGCGATGCCCAGGACGATCGCAGCCTGGTGCGTTATGCCGACATGGCCATGTACGAGGCCAAGCACTCCGGCCGCAACACCTGGGCCTTCTTCTCGCAGCACCTGGATGCGCAGGTGCACGAGGAACAGCGCTTGCAGCAGCACCTGCAGCAGGCGCTGGAGAATGCCGAGCTCGAGCTGCACTATCAGCCACTGCTGGAGGTCGCGTCGAACCGCGTGATCGGCGTCGAGGCCCTGGCGCGCTGGACGGATGCCGAACTCGGCCCGGTGGCACCGGCCCGCTTTGTCGCCAGCGCGGAGGCCAACGGCCTGATCCTGCCCCTGGGCGACTGGGTGATCCGCGAGGCCTGTGAACAACTCGCCCAATGGTCACGGTCCGGCGTCGGACTCCGCGTCGCCATCAATATCTCCGCGATGCAGTTCCGCCAGCACGACCTGGTGGAACGCCTGCGTGCGGCCCTCGAGGCGACCGGCGCCCCGCCCGAGCGACTCGAGATCGAGGTAACCGAGACCGTGGCCATGGCGGATGTGGCCCTGACCCACGATCAGCTCCGCGGCCTGAAGGCCCTGGGCATCCGGGTGGCCCTGGACGACTTCGGAACCGGCTATTCCTCGCTCGCCTACCTGAAGTCCCTGCCCATCGACAAGCTCAAGATCGACCGCTCCTTCATCGCCGACATCGGCGAGGACCCGGAATCGGAGATGATCCTGCGCTCCATCGTGCACCTCGGCCACAGCCTCGGCCTGACGCTCGTCGCCGAAGGCGTGGAAACGGACGCACAGCGAACCTTCCTGCGGGAAATTGGCTGTGACCTGTACCAGGGCTGGCTGCATTCCCCCGCCATGGGGGTGGGAGCGCTCAAGGAGTGCCTGCAGCGTGAACCGGTATAAACACCCCGAAATCACAACATTCAGCCAATCGCAGGGGCTGTTCGCACCAGGGCAGCCGTAATCAATCACCGTCAGGTACGTTTGAGCGCGGCGAAACGCTCCACCTCGCCCCTTTTGTGAACACCGGATGCGTTTCGCTACGCTCAACGGCATCCTGCGATCAGGCAACTGGCTGCACCGCATTGCGAGTCAGGAAACAGAAAGGCCGCCCAAAGGCGGCCTTTGTTGCGGCTGTCACGGGAACGCACCGCCAACCTGGCGGTACGGATCGCATCAGTAGCCGGTGCGACCGTGCACGTCCGGCGGCGCCTCGCGGGTCAGCATTGCCCAGGTCAGATGGGCCATCACCTCCGGCGCCACCACCGTATGGCGGTTGCCGGTGTTCTGCATGCCCTCGCGCAGCTCCTGGCGCACCTGCGGCTGGCCGCTCAGGTCAAAGATCACGTCCACCTGGTCGCCACGCGCCACGATATCCGCGACCGACTCCAGCGGGATACCCTTCTCCTCGGCCAGCCGGCGGCCCTCCGTCTCGGCTTTCTCCGAGACCGCGCAAAGCGTCATCCCCGGCAGGCCGGACTCGAGCAACATCTCCAGGAAACGGCCGCCCACCCGGCCAAGCCCCACGACTGCAATGTGAATCGACATAAACACTCCATCCTTTTGGTTTTATTGTTGTCTCCATACACGCACCGCAGGCGCCACCCGCGAAACGTGTCCCCTGACTGTAGGCGATCCGCACCGCGCCTGCACGGCATCCCTCGCCCCGCCCCGCATCCGGCCATTTGGCGCGTATGGCCCCACGCCCTACAGTGCCCGCAACCCGTCAACGAATGGAGCCCCCATGGACAACGTGCACCTGCCAATCCGCGTCGACCGCCGCGAACAGGGCAAGATCATTCAGCGCATCGAACGCCTGGAAGGGGTGGAACTGGAATTCACCGACCTCGATGTGGGCGACTACCTGCTGCCCAACGGCGTCGTGGTCGAGCGCAAGTCCGCCACCGACATGGTGCTGAGCGTGGTCGACAAGACCCTGTGGGAAAACGCCGCCAAGCTGAAGGCCAACCACAGCCAGGTGGTCTATATCGTCGAGGGGGACCTGTACGAACCGCGCTTCCACCAGCAGGCGCTGGATATCCACCGTGCCCTCGCGCACCTGACCATCGCCCTCGGCATTAGCGTGCTGCCCAGCCCGGATGCCGACAACAGCGGCATGCTCATCTACCTGCTGGGCCTGAACGCCCAGATGGAGCCGGACCCGGCCGATCGCCCCACCAAGCCGGACACCCGGCGCAAGGCCGCCGAGTTCATCGTCAGCGGCCTGCCCGGCGTCGAGGCCGACACGGCACGCGACCTGCTGCGCGACCTCGGCAGCGTACGCGACATCATCAACGCCGACGCCGCCACCCTCGCCCAGACCGACGGCCTCGACGCCGAACGCGCCGAACGCATCGAATCCGTCGTCACCTACGGCAGCCGCACCACCTGAACGCTCCCAAGCCGCCAACCACACCACCCCCTGTGGGAGCCTGCTTGCAGGCGAAGCCACTGCCCACGCCCGGGGCCGGCAAGGGCGTCACAGGAAGACACGAAGGCCGGAAGAAAGCGGATGGGTTCGCCCTCGTGCGGGTGGCCCTACAGGCGCCGGAGCGCCGCGCTCGCCACGCCCGCCCACCGCTCCTTGTGCGCCCGCAAAAGCGGCTCGGGCGCGGGCACGCGCGTTCGTCGGTGTCTCACTGGACCAATTGAATGGGACCCGGGTAACAGCCCACCTGGGCGTCGCTGGTCAGCAGCGTATATCCCTCCGTCTCTGCCTGGGCGACCAGGATGCGGTCGAATGGATCCTTGTGGATATCGGGCAAATGCGTGACCGCCAGGGTGTGCTGGCCCGTGATCGACAGCTCCTCGTACCCGTGCTCCAGCAGCTCGCGGCGAAGGACATGGGGCTCTACAACGAAATCGCTACGCCCTAGCCCGTGCTTGATCACGATTTCCCACAAGCTCGCCGCGCTGAACGCAATCGCGTTACCCGGGTCCTGAATCAGGTGGCGAGCGCGGGCGGGCAGTTTTGGGGAATCGGCCGCCGCCCAGAGCAGCAGGTGGGTATCAAGAAGGAGATGCATCCGGCTCGCCACCCTGGAACAGCGCTGCGATCGCCTCCTCGCCCATCCGATCCAGATCGTCCGGAATCTCGAGCTGCCCCTTGAGGAAACCGATCCGGTCCGACGCGCCTTCTGCCGACGCCTCGATACGCGACAAGCGTGCAATGGGCTTGCCCGCCCGGGCAATCACGACCGGCTCGCCCCGACTGACCTTCTCCAGCAGCCGGGAGAAGTGCGTCTTCGCTTCATGGATATTGACCGTCTCGGTCATAGCGCTGCCACCAAAGTTAGTCCAGTTTTAAAGACTAACCCATCAGCACCGCACTCGCCATTATTCGCCTTGCATACCAACGGCAGGCAATTCGCTACGGCGCATCGTCCAGCCAGCGGCGCAAGCCGCCGCTGCGGCGGATCTGGCGCTGACTGGCCGCGGCCAGGGTGCCGGCGCGTGGCTCGAGCAGGCTGAACCAGCGGCTGGCGCGGGTGATCGCGGTGTAGACCAGCTCGCGGGTCAGGATGGGGCTGTCGGCCTCCGGCAGTACCAGCGCGACATGCTCGAACTCCGAGCCCTGCGCCTTGTGCACAGTCAGCGCAAAGGCGGTCTCGACGGCCTCCAGCCGGTTGGGCAACACCCAGCGCACGCGACCCCCCGCCGCGAGAAAGGCGACGCGCAGCACCGGCGCCGCCGCCTCCGGACCCCCATGATCCCCGGTCGCCTCGGGCTCGCCCCGCGCCAGCCAGGCCGGAACGGCCAGGGCAATGCCGATATCGCCATTGATCAGCCCCAGCGCATAGTCGTTGCGGGTCACGATCACCGGTCGCCCCTCGAACCATGGCGCATGCCCCTCTGACCCGCCGCCACGGCCGGCCTCCATCTCCAGCAACCCGCGCGCCTGCAACGCCCCGGCAATGCGCCGATTGAGCCTTTCGAGCCCCCACGGCCCGCGCCGCACCGCGCACAGCAGCTGAAAGCGCCCGTGGGCCGCCAGCACGTCCCGCGCCCAGTCCTCCCAGGCGGCGCGCGGCGCCCCGGGGGCCGGCCGGGCCACGCGCAGGCCTTCCAGGTAGTCCGCATACCCGACCGCCTCGCCCTCGGGTGTGTCCGCGCGCCCCGCCACTGCCAGATCCACCAGGGCCGCATCCTCGGGGTGGGCGAGCACCCGCTGCCACACAGCATCGTCGCCCTGCGGCGACCCCGTAACCTCGCCCGAGTTCACCCCCGCGGCCAGGCGTCCGATCCCGCTGTCCGCGCCAAAGCGGTGACTCTGGCGCAGCATCACGATGTGCTGGTCCAGGGCCTGCCCGTGCGCATCCTGCATCGCCGCTGGCACGGCCTCGCCGGTCACCGCTTCCAGCCACTGCACGGAGTCCGGCGTGTAGTGCCCACCCCCGGCGCGGTGGCACAGCTCGCCCAGCACCGCGCCGGCCTCCACCGATGCCAACTGGTCGCGATCCCCGAGCAGGATCAGGCGCGCCGTGCGCGGCACCGCCTCGACCAGACTGGCCATCAGTTCCAGGTCGATCATCGACGCCTCGTCCACCACCAGCACATCCACCGCCAGGGGATTGCGCGCACCGTGGCGGAAGTGCCGCGTATCCGGCCGCGCCCCCAGCAGGCGATGCACCGTGACCACCTCGGCCGGCAGGTTTCGCCGCAGCGCATCGCCCTCCGGCAGTGTCTCCAGCCCCAGGCGGTCCAGCGCCCCGCTGACCGAGGCATTCAGACGCGCCGAGGCCTTTCCGGTCGGCGCGGCCAGGCGGATACGCAGTGGATCCTCCGGACCCTGCAAGCCCTGCAGCAGCGCGAGCAGCCGCAGCACCGTGGTGGTCTTGCCGGTGCCCGGCCCGCCAGTGATCACGCTGAAACCGGAGCCGGCCGCCAGGGCACAGGCCAGGCGCTGCCAGTCCGGGGCGGCGCCGTCCGCCGGTGTGCCGAACAGCCAGTTCAGCCACTCGCGCGCCGCGGCCGTATCCAGCGCGCCCTGCCAGGCCGCGCGATCGGCCACCCGCGCACGGATCGCCTGCCCGATACGGCGCTCGGCCTCCCAGTAGCGGCGCAGGTAGACCTGCGCGCCGGTATAGACCAGCGGCGTCGAGCCAACCGCATCCGGTCCGGCCAGTGCCGTCCCGTCCAGGGCCTGCGCGACCGCCGTCGCCGAAACGCCCTGCAGCACGGACGACGGCCGCGGCAGGGCCAGCGCGTTCGGTTCCCCCTCCGGCGGCAGGGCCAGCGTGGTATCCGGTTCCTGCAGCAGGGCGTCCAGCTCCAGGCACACATGGCCGCGCCCAATCTGGTGGCTGGCCAGCGCCGCCAGCAACAGCGCCAGCGGCGGTGCGCCGGGGTCCTGCTCGTGCAGAAAGCGCACCAGGGCCCGGTCCACGCCGCGCAGCCACCCGGCCGCCTCCCACTCGCCCAGCAGCACCATCAGGGTCTGCACGGACCCCAGCGTCCCGCTATGCGACACCGCGCTCATGCCACCCCCTCCCGGTCGGCGCCGTGCGTCATCCAGCGATCCAGCTGCTCGATCAGCGCACGCGGCGGGCAGTGGTGGAACACCCCGTGGCCCGGCGCATCCACGCCGCGCAGGAACAGGTAGACCCCGCCGCCCATGTGCTGGTCAAAGTCGTAGCCCGGCAGGCGGGCGCCCAGCTGGCGATGCAGTGCCAGCGTATAGAGCACCAGCTGCAGGTCGTAGCGATGCTCCAGCACCGCCGCGCGCAGGCGCTCGGCGGTGTAGGCCCGAGCCGAGGGCCCCAGCCAGTTGGACTTGTAGTCCGCCACGTAATAGCGCCCGGCGTGCTCGAACACCAGGTCGACGAAGCCCTTCAGCATCCCGTTCAGCGTCACGTCCCCTACCGGCGGGCGCCCCTCGCCCGGCAGGATCTGCGCCCGCACCGCCTGATCCAGATCCCCGGCCCTGAGGCGGCGCGCCGGGTACAGGAACTCCAGCTCCGGCTGATACGTGGCCAAGCCCCCCAGCGAGAACGTCCCGCCCTCCTCCAGCGGGAAGCCGGCCGTCAGCAACTGCTGCATCCAGTCCGTGACCACCGTGGACCACTCGCCCCATCCCCGGCGCTCGCAGCGCGTTTCGATCTCCCGCGCCAGGCGTTCGGGCTGCGCCACCTGCGCGGCGAGGCCCTGCTCCGCCGCCCACTCCAGCAGCCCGTGCAGGAAGGTGCCCGGTCCCGGCCCGCGCGGGAAGGCGTGCAGCCCGCTGGCCGCGCGTGGCCCGGCCTCGGGCTCGAGTTCGGGGAACTCCACGGCCTCGCGACCCGCATCCGCGACGCCCTCGCGCAGCACATCCTCGCGCGCCGAGTCGGGCGCGACCGGTGCCACACCGTCGTCGTGCGCAGCAATCGCGCTGTAGCTGGCCACCCACCAGCGCTCGAAGCGCCGCGCCGGCGCTTGCCGGGCCGGCCCGGTGGTCGGGGCATTGGCGCCGGTCTGCACCGCAGCGTCGCGCACTTCCGGCAGCGGGCCCACCCGGATCGCCGGCTCGTCGCCCGCGGCGGTACGCAGTGCCGCCTCCAGCCCGCCGTCCGCCACGCCCTCGGGGCCGGCCAGCAGATACCCGGCTGCGGTCTGGTCGAAATGGTTGGTCTTGCTCCTTCCCGAGACAATCGGTGCAATCCCCAGCCAGCAGGCATGGCGCGCCCGGGTCATGCCCACGTACAACAGGCGCAGGTCCTCGGCCAGGCGTTCGCGCTCGGCCCGCCGGTACACCGCGTCATCCATGTGGAACACCCAGCGCGCCCCGCCCTGCGGCGGATGGTCGCGCCAGGGCACGTCCTTCTTCGCGTCCGTGGGCCGGAAATTGCAGGCAAACGGCAGGAACACCAGCGGATACTCCAGCCCCTTGGACTTGTGCAGCGTCACCACCTTGACCAGGTCCTCGTCGCTCTCCAGGCGCAGGATCTGCTCCTCGCCGGTTTCGCCGTCGCCGTTCCGGTGCTCCATCAGGTGCCGGATCAGGGCCTGCTCGCCATCCAGCTCCGCGGCCGCCTGCTGCAGCAACTCGCTCAGATGCAGCAGGTTGGTCAGCGCGCGCTCACCCTCCGCCGTGGCGCGCAACCGCCGGGGGACCTCGAAGTCGTGCAGCAGCCGGCGCAGCATCGGCAACACCCCGCGCGTCTGCCACAGGCGCCGGTAGTCGCGGAACTGCTCGACCCGCGCCTCCCAGGCCAGCTCGTCCACCGTCAGCCGGTGCAGCTCGGCCAGCGACTGCCCCAGCGTCGCGGTGGCCAGCGCCGCGCGCAGCAACCGCTCGCTGGTGGGCTCGGCACAGGCGCGCAGCCAGCGCAGCAGGTCCCCCGCCTCGTCGCTGGCATATACCGACTCGCGATCCGACAGGTATACGCTGCGCACGCCGCGTCGACGCAGCTCGGCGCGGATCGCGTCGGCCTCCGCGCGTCCGCGCACCAGCACCGCCATATCACGCGGTCGCACCCCGGTCAGGTCCGCGCCCTTGCGAAAACCGCAGGTCCCGGCGACACCTCCGTTGAGCAGCTCCACCATATGGCTGGCGCACGCCTGCGCCATGCGCTCGCGGTAGGCGCCCTTGGGCACCGGCTCGCCGGGGTCATGGCACCACAGCGTGACCGCCGGGGCCGCCTCCCCGTGCTGCTCGAAGACCTCCGCGCGGCCATTGGCCGTAACCGGCACGAACGGCAGCGGGTTCTCCGCGCCAGTACGGAACAGAAACGCCCCGTCCGCCCAGCCCTCGGCATGCCCGAACAACCGGTTCACGCCATCCACCAGGGCCTCGGTGGAGCGGAAGTTGCGCTCCAGGGTGTAGTGACGACCGGCGGTGGCCGTACGCGCCGCCAGGTAGGTATGGATATCCGCCCCGCGAAAGCCGTAGATCGACTGCTTGGGATCGCCGATCAGCAGCACGCCGAGGTCGCGCGGGTTCTCGTCGATGCGATAGACGCGCTGGAAGATCCGGTACTGCACCGGATCGGTGTCCTGGAACTCGTCGACCAGTGCCACCGGGAACTGCGTACGCAGGGTCGCGGCCAGGTGCTCGCCCCCCGGGCCGTCCAGGGCATCGCGCAGCCGGGTCAGCAAGTCGTGGAAGCCCATCTGCGCGCGCTGGCGCTGAACCTGACGAAAGCGCGCATCCACCTGGCGCGCCGCCGCCTGCAAAAGGCGCTCGCGGTCATCCACGCAGACTTCGGCGTGATCGTCCAGCCCCGCAAAGGCCGGGTGCAGATCCTCCGGCAGCGTCTGACCGCCTTTCAGCCGGTCCTGCATGCCGGCCGCACTGAAACGCAGCAGCGGGGAGTCGCCGGAGACGCCACCGGGCCGCAGCGCGCCCGGATCCTCGGCCCATTCGCGCATCGCACCCAGCAGCTTGTCCGGGTTGCTGTACTTGCCCGGCTGCAGAACCGGGCCGCGCAGCGCGTCAAACTGCTCCTTGATCGCCTCGAAGTCCTCGCGCCAGGGCCGCTTCATCGCCTCCAGCCGCGCCAGCTTGCGTCTCAGCGCGGCCTCCAGACCCTCCGGGGTCTCCAGCTCCGCGTCCGCCGCATCCGCGGGCAGATGTCCGACCAGCGGCCGGATCTTCTGCAACAGGGTCTCGGGATCGGGCCCGAAGGCATTGCGCAGCAGGGCCAGCGGCGCCGGCGGCTGCGGATAGACGAAGCGGCGCCAGTAATCACGCGCCGCCTCGGCCAGCAGCTCCTGCTGGTCACTCGCCAGGTCCTGGGTGAACAGGCTCCCGCTGTCGAAGGCGTGCTCGCGCAGCATGCGGTAGCACCAGCCGTGGATGGTCGACACCGCGGCCTCGTCCATCCACTCCGCCGCCAGTTCCAGCCGGCGTGCCGCGCCCGGCCGCTCCGCCTCGCTGTATTCGCCGCGCAGCTCCCTGTGGATGTCCTGCACGCCCGGCACCGCATCCGGATCCTCCGCGCGGAACACCCGCGCCGCGATTGCCAGGGTGTCGCGGATGCGGCTGCGCAGCTCCTGGGTCGCGGCATCGGTAAAGGTCATCACCAGGATCTGTGGCGGCGTCAGGGCGCTGGTGCCCTCGGGCAGCTCGCCGTGGCCCAGCACCAGGCGCAGATACAGCGCGGCGATGGTGTAGGTCTTGCCGGTGCCGGCGCTGGCCTCGATCAGGCGGCTGCCGTGCAACGGCAACGCCAGCAGGTCCAGCTTGTGCGCGGTGGCCGTCATTCCGCGACCTCCGACTGGTTCACGACCACAAACACCGGTCGGTACACGCGGTCCCGCCAGAAGCCGAAATCGGGATCGGCCAGCAGGGTCTCGGGATCCGGCCAGGCCCGTGCCAGCGCGGGACTGCGCGACCACTCGCCAGGGCTGTAGTCGTTCCCCCGCAGGGTCTTCAACGCCTCGTCATACGGGTCCTTTTGCCCATCCTCCGCCTCCAGCCAGGCAAAAGCGGCGGCGCAGGCCAGCGGCAGCGGGCGCTCCTGTCCGG
Source organism: Thioalkalivibrio sp. ALE25 (assembly GCF_000377285.1). Taxonomy (NCBI): domain Bacteria; kingdom Pseudomonadati; phylum Pseudomonadota; class Gammaproteobacteria; order Chromatiales; family Ectothiorhodospiraceae; genus Thioalkalivibrio; species Thioalkalivibrio sp. ALE25. The sequence goes on from NZ_KB897932.1 coordinate 186,116, forward strand.
CCGCCCAGGCCTCCAGCAGCGTGCCCAGCAGTTCCTCCGCCAGACCCGACTCCAGCCCGGGGAGGGTCAGGCGTGTGTCCAGCGCGACCAGTTCGGAACCCACATCCCCCGCGCCGGCGTTGGCGAGCAGATGCATCACCCACGGCGCCATCAGCTTGTCGTAGCGCCACTTCTTGCCGTTGGCAATACGGCTCGCCGTGTAGTCCAGGCAGACCCGAACCCGACCCTCGCCATCGCCGCGTAGCGCGGGCGGCACCGCCTCCAGGCCCCAGTGCGCGTGTTCCAGGCGCAGCGGACGCCCCGCCTCCAGCCGTTCGGGATACAGCGCAAGGCGCTCGCCGATCCGCTCCAGCAGCCGCGCGGCCTCGTCCACCATCGCACCACGTTCCAGCTCGCCGGCCGCCCCCAGCGGCAGCCAGCCGGCGCGCTGCAGGCGTGCGGATTCGACCTGCAGGATCTCCGGCCAGGCGGCCGCATCAGCGGCGGATTCAAGCGCGGTCGCAACCAGATTCTGGCGCACCTGCCACTGCTCCAGCCCGCCCAGCCCGAACGGCTCCAGGTCGTCACCGGGGGCCTCTTCTTCGTCGAAGAACACCCCCAGGCGATAACGAAAGAACGCCTCCACGGGGAAGCGCAGAAAGCGCGCAAGGGCCTCCGGCGCCACCGCGCGCGGCTCGCGCTCGGCCTCCAGCAGCGGGATCGGCTCGCAGGCGCCCTCGGCCGGGACCGGATCCGCGGCGTGCACGGCCTCCCATTCCCGGGCATAGGTGAAGTGCCGCTCGTCGTCGCCCGCCGGGAAGTTCAACGGCGAGAAGGGCTGGAGCGGGTGCCAGGTGGTCAGGTATTCCACCAGGGCCGGTCCGGCCTCGGGCCCGTCAACCCCGGCCAGTCCCCAGCCGGCGGCCAGGTGATCGCGCAACTGCCCGACCAGCACCGAGGGCGGGCGCGGCTCGTTGTCGCGCACATGCCGCCCCACCCAGCTCACATGCAACTGGCGCCGGGCGGAGAGCAGCGCCTCCAGGAACAGATAGCGGTCGTCCTCGCGCCGCGAGCGATCGCCCGGGCGGTAGTCCTGCGCCATCAGATCGAAGTCCATCGGGGTCGGGCTGCGCGGGTAGTCGCCGTCGTTCATGCCCAGCAGGCAGACCACCTGGAACGGGATCGCCCGCATCGGCATCAGGGTGCAGAAGTTCACCGAACCGGCCAGAAAACGCTGCCCCACGCCCGAATCGTCCTGACTGGCCAGCCACTGTTCGCGCACCACGGCCAGCGGCAGCGCCTCCTCCAGACCGGCGGCCGCACAGTCCTCGCGCCACTGCTCCAGGGCCTCGCCCAGACGCTCCAGGGTGAACAGTTCGGCGTCCGTCTCCGGCGCGAAGGACTGTTCCAGCAAGGCGGCAAGCCCCGCCGCCCAGTCCCCCGGGGCATGTGCCCGGCGCAGCCAGCCCCAGGCGTCTTCCAGCGCGGAGATCAGGGCCTCCAGCGGGCCCAGCAAGGCGGCGCTCAGCCCACCGATCTCGTCGTAGGGTTCCACCCCCTGCCACGGTCCCTGGTCGCCCAGGGCGTAGCCCAGCAGCATCCGCCGCAGGCCAAAGCGCCAGGTGTTCTGCTCCAGCCCCTCGGGCAGGCCCAGACCGGCACGCTGCGCGGCATCCAGGCCCCAGCGCACCCCCGCGCCCGCGGCCCAGGCATGCAGCTGCGCCAGGTCCTCCTCGGCGATGCCGAAGCGCCGCCGGACCGCCGGCACGTCCAGCAGATCCAGCAGCTCGCTGACACCCATCCGGCTCTCCGGCAGGGACAACAACTGCTCCAGCGCGATCAGCACCGGGTCACGCCCGCGCGGCCCCTGGTCCGACAGCGTGTACGGGATGAAGCGCGGGTCGTCGGTCTCCGGCTGGCCGAACACGGCCTCGATGTGCGGGGCGTACTGGTCGATATCCGGCACCATCACGATCACGTCGCGCGGGCGCAGCGCCGGATCACGCGCGAAGTGCTCCAGCAGCCGATCATGCAGCAGCTCGACCTCGCGCAGCGGGCTGTGCGCCACATGGAACTGGATGGAGCGGTCCGCCGCCGCAACCGCGGGCCAGGTGTCCCGCGTCTCGGCCAGCGGCCGCAGCGCGCGGATGTCCTCCTGCAACTGGTGCAGCAGGCAGTCCTCCGGCCCGCGCGTGCCGTGCGGCTCGAAGACATCCACCCGCTCCCAGTCCAGTGTGCGCAGCACCCGGCCGTAGTGTTCGGGGTCATCGTGCTCGTCCAGCAGCCCGATGTAGTCGCGCCCCTGCTTGCCCCAGGCGGCCAGCAGCGGATGCGCGTGGTTGTGCAACTGGGCCTCGTCCAGGGCCTCCGGCATCCCGGCCTTGCGCGCCTGGCGCCGCCGGGTGGCGCGCAGCAGGTCCTTGTCGGCCACGATGTCGGCCCAGTAGTACTCACAGGGGTTGTGCACGCAGACCAGCACCTGGCAGAAGCGCGCCAGCCCCTCCAGCGCCTCCAGGATCTGCCCCGGCAGCGAGGAGATCCCGAATACGATGACCCGCCGCGGCAGACCCTCGGGGCGGCGCTCCAGGCCACGCACCGTATCCAGATAGCGCGCGTGCACCGCGGAGCGGCTCACCCCCTCCTGCGCGACGCCGATATCCGCCTGCAGCAGCCGCCACAGCTCCGCCTGCCAGCGCTGCCCCGGCGCCAGGTCGCGCGCCTGCCCGCGCGCGTCGCGCAGCACGTCGCGCCCGGCCGCCCAGTCGGTCAGCCAGTCCGCGCGATACACCTGGTACTGATCGAACAGGTCCGCCAGGCGCTCGGCGAGCTGGAAACGCTTGCGCAGGTCCCCGCCCTGGCCCGGGTCGTCGTCCTGCAGGAACTGTCCGAGCGGGGCGAAGGCCTCCTGCCCCAGGCACGTCGGCAGCAGGCGCATCAGCCGCCAGGTCAGCGGGCGCTTGGCATAGGGAGACTCCAGCGGCACGGCATCGGCCCCAAGCACCGCGCGGTAGGCCGACCACACAAAGCGCGACGGCAGCTGCATGTCCAGCGCGGCCGCGATCCCGCAGCCCGGCGGATCGGCATCCGGCGGCGCCGCCAGGGCGTGCCGCAGCCACTGCGCCATGCCATTGCTCTGCACCAGAATGGTCTCGTTCTCCAGCGGCGCCAGCGGCGCCCGCCGCATCCACTCCACCGCCAGCGTACGCAGCGACTCCAGGTGGTTGCCGTGCAGTACCACCATCCCTGGCTGTAACTCGCGCGACTCCCCCAACAGCGGCTCCTTGATCGGTTCCCGAACTCCCCGCGAGGCCTGTTAGCCGGGGGGCAATCCAGATGCGCCTACCCTACCACTCCCGGGCGACCCTCTCCGTCGCGCCAATCACCCCAATGTGCATCAACGGAGGCCGGGCGGTTGGGCCCGCTTTACGCGCGCGGCGCCGCCAGCAAGCTCTCGAACTCGGCCGCCGGCGCGGGGCGGCTGGCGTAGTAGCCCTGGTAGTGGTCGCAGCCCAGTTCGCGCAGAACGGCCAGTTGCTCGGCGGTCTCCACGCCCTCCGCCAGCACGCTCAGTCCAAGGCCATGCCCCAGCCCGACGATGGACCGGGCGATCGAGCGGTCGTCGGCATTGCCCGCGCCCTCTTCTTCGGCCAGCCCGTCGACGAAGCTCTTGTCGATCTTCAGCGTATCCACCGGGAAGCGCTTGAGCTGCGCCATGGAGGAATAGCCGGTGCCGAAGTCGTCGATCGCGAAGTGGACCCCGCGCTCGCGCAGACGCTGCAGGATGCGGCGGGCACGGCTCGGATCCGCCATCAACGCCGACTCGGTGATTTCCAGCTCCAGCTGATCCGCCGGGAAGTCGAAGTCCTCCAGCAACTGCCCCACCTGCTGGTCGATGGGCACGCGCTGGAACTGCAGCGCCGAGACATTCACCGCCAGCCGCAGAGGCGGGTGCCCGGCGGCGCGCCACTGATGTCCCTGCTCGATCACCCGGCGCAGTACCCAGCCGCCCAGTTCGACGATCAGCCCGGTCTGCTCCGCCAGCGGGATGAAGCGCCCCGGCGAGATCGGGCCCAGCTCCGGGTCGGTCCAGCGCAGCAGCGCCTCCGCCCCCAGCAGGCGGCCGTCCGCGACGTTGTACTGCGGCTGGTAGTGCACCTCCAGCGCATCCTGCTCGATCGCCCGGCGCAGCCGCGCGGACAGGTCGATGCGCTCGCGCGCCGCGCGGGTGAACTCGTCCGAGTAGTAGCGATAGCTGCCGCGCCCGTCCATCTTGGCCTGTGACAGCGCGGTGCTGGCCTGCTGCAGGAGGGTATCGGCATCCGCCGCATGCTCCGGGAACACCGCGATGCCCACCGTGGCGGTGACCTCCATCTCCATCCCGTTCCCGAGATCACAGGGGTAGCTCACCTCGCGGATGATGTTCTCCGCGACCAGCGCAGCGTCATCCACGTGGCCCAGGTTCTCCACCAGCACCGCGAACTCGTCGCTGGCCAGGCGCGCCACGGTGTCGGTCCCGCGGCGCCCCACCTGCAGCCGCTCGGCCACCAGGCGCAGCAGGCGATCCCCGGCCGCATGGCCCTGACTGTCGTTGATGTCCTTGAAGCGGTCGATGTCCACGAACAACAGCGCCAGGTGCCCCTGACGCCGCCGCATCAGCGAGATGCCGTGCGTCAGGCGGGCGCGCAGCAGGCGGCGGTTGGGGAGCTCGGTCAGCGGGTCATGGTGGGCGAGGAAGTCGAGCTCCGCCTCGGAGGCCTTGATCCGCGAGATATCCGCGAACACCGACACGTAGTGCGTCAGCCGACCCTGGCTGTCATGCACCGCGGTGATGCTCTGCAGTTCGGGGAAGATCTCGCCGTTCTTGCGCCGGTTCCAGATCTCCCCCTGCCAGTGGCCGTTCACCTGCAGCTCGCGGAACAGGTTCGCGTAGAACGCCTGATCGTGGCGGCCGGACTGGAACATCTTCGGCGTGCGGCCGACCACTTCGTCCTGGGTATATCCCATCAACTGCGTGAAGGCGCGGTTCACCGACAGGATGTGCGCGGTGGCATCGGTGATCACCACCCCCTCGCGGGTGTTTTCGAACACCACCGACGCCAGGCGCTGACGCTCTTCCTGTTCGCGCCGTTCGGTGATGTCCTCGACCGTCGCGACGACGCGGTCCAGCGCACCCTCGGGCGTGCGGCTGCACTTGACGTCGATATCCGCGACCATCACCCGGCCATCGCGCCGCAGCAGGCGTTTCACGACACTGTAGCCGCTGCGTTCGCCGCGCCGCATCTCGGCGTCCAGTTCCGCCTCGCAGCCTCGATCCTCGGGGGTCGCCAGCCGGTTCCAGTCCATCGCCGTCAGTTCGTCCGGGGCATAGCCCAGCATGTCCGCCAGACAGGCGTTCACGCGCTCCCAGCCCTCGCCACCCGGACCCGAGATCGCCATACCAACGAACGGCATGTCGAAGAAGATCCCCAGCATCCGGTCCTGGTCGGCATGCGCCCGCACCAGCGCCAGGTTGCGCCGCAGCCATTGCTGGCGCCACAGCAGCCCCCCGGCCGCCAGCACGACCAGCCAGACCAGGAGCGTGGCCCCGGCCGCCCAGACCGCCTGCTGGCGGGGGGCCACCTGCACGCCATCGAGATCCCGCTTCAGCACCAGGTCCCAGCCGGCCGGCGCCAGGCCCTGCACACCCGCGAAGAAGCGGCTGTCCGCGTTGTCAAAACGCTCGATCACTACCGCGTCGCGCGGATGGTCCAGGATCCGCTCGCGTAGCCGCGGGAATGCCGCCGGAGCCGGGATGATCACCCCGCCGGCTGCGCTGATCCGGGCAATCGTGGCCCGCTGGTCCCCGCCCCGCACGACGATATGCGCCTGCGCATCCAGCCCGTTCCGGCTCTCCGTCAGCGTCAACAGCGGATGCAGGCTCTCGACCGTGGACGACAGCAGCACCAGCCCCACCACCGGATCATGCGGCCGCGCGCGATCCCGCACCGGCACCGCCCAGCTGATCCGCGGGCGGCCGTCCGGGTCGGCATGCAGGATGGGTTCGCTCGTCTCCGCGCTGCGCCGCACTTCGCGCAGTACGGCATCCATCTGCGATTCATCCAGCGCGCTGCGCCCCAGTTCGATCACCGGCTGCCGGTCGGCATCCAGCAGGGCAACACCGTCGTAGTCATAGGCCCGGCGCATCAGCTCCAGGCGATCGCGCACCTGCTCCAGGGCCAGCACCGAGCGCCGTTCCAGCGCCGTCACCGCGAACAGATTGAATCCGCGCGCCTCGGCCAGCACCACGGCGTCCCCGGTACGCTCCGCCAGCCAGCCAGCGATCAATCACGCCCCCCTTCAGGAACGCGGCGCGTTGCAGGTCCTCGCGGGCCTGCGTCTCGGCGGCCGCCACCTGCCACTGCCAGGCGCCCAGCCCCACCGCCGCGGTCGACCCGATCACCGCGGCCGCCAGGGCCAACCAGGGCCAGTAGCCGAAGCGCCCGAGTGCCTGACGGGACCCCGCCACCGGTGCCTCCGGGTTCGAGGCCGGCAGCCAGCGCATCGCCGCGTACAGCAATACGCCAGAGACCAGCACAAACCCGATGCCCTTGCCCAGGTTCGCGCGGGTCAATGCGTCGGGCACGTCCGCGCCGGCCCACCACGCCAGCGCCACATCGGACAGGGCAATCCACAACACCCCCACCACGACATAGCCCCCGGCGATCCAGCCGGCGGCGAAACGACGGGTCCTGCGGCGCGCGTCCGTCATCGAGCGCCCCCGCACGCCCATACGGCAGACGCAAAAAGGCGCCGTACCCCGTTTCCGGTCCGCACGGCGCCCCAAAGGCCTGGTTCAATGGTTGTCACGTCGTCAGTCGACACTGCCAAAGGCATTCGCACCCGCAAAGAGGTCTCTGTCCAAATCCGTTGTCACCGGCATACCGATGTACTGCCCGGCCCGAACAGCATGGGACCCGCCGAAGCGGGCCCCGCTGCATCCGTCGTCCGATCCTCACCGGCCTTTCTACCGGGGTTCAATACCGGACTGTACCGGATTACATTACTCGGCGACGGTCCGCTCGATGATCACCTCGATCTCTTCGGAGGACTTCTCCATCACCTCGGCCACACCTTCCGGCATCATCGGCAGAAAGCCCGGCACGTTCATCCGCGAGATGAACACATCGCCCTGGCTGTCCTGATAGATACTCACGCGGCAGGGCATGAACGCGGACACCGGACGGAAGGCATCCTCCGCCAGGATCTGCGCGCTGTAGCGCCCGCTGCACACATCCAGGATCACCACCGGATCAATCGTGAAACCGCGCTCCGACAGCGTACCGGCCATGTTGTTGCGGCCCAGGATGCTCCACCCCGCCTCGGACGCCTCCTGTTCAAACGCGGCAAGCGTGGCCGGGAAGGAATGCGGGCTCGGCGTCACCTTCACCATGTCCGGCTGCTCGCCCCCATGACTGCCGGCCTGCACCGCACCGGCAAAGGCCAGCGCAACCAGCATCGCCAGAAGCGCGAGGAACCGCGCACCATGGCGGGTGGTCATCATAGTAGATTGCATCTTGATTTCTCCTTTCCCTACAAGCGGGAATCGTCGTGATGGTCCGCCTCTTCGTTACGTTGGAGACGTCACCTGCACAAACAGACTAGCGACAACGGCCTGCACCCGTATTGATGCAGGTCAACCAGACACGAATCAGACCCGTTCCAGACGGGCCCCACCGGCGCAGCGTCGCCGCAAACGCAAGGAGATCGACATGGAAGCCACACTGAAAAACGGAACGGTCACCCTGAAGATCGACAAGAAGGCCGCCAAGGATATCGCAGAGAACATCACCGAACTCGACGGCGAGATCAGCAACGGCGCGCGGGCCCTCGGATCCGTCCTGCAGGAAGGCGTCTACGAACTGGAAAACGAATTCCGCCAGCCCCCGCACGCCTTCGACGAGCACGCCCCCAAGCAGCCCTCCATCGAGGACTGACGCGCCCGCCGCGGCCGCAACAAGCCAAACAAGAATACAAGGAGCACGACATGCACCTGGAAAAAGCCGAGAACGGCGAACTCGTCATCACCATGCCCGAGGCCGAAGCCGCCGACGCCCTGGCCACGCTGAAAAAGCGCGCCGACGAACTCGACGAATGCGAGGACCTCACCGAGGCCCTGGAAAACGCCGGCGTCCAGCTCCCCGAACAACCCGACCACATCCGCCACGAATACATGCCCCCGGCGGACCACTAACCCCGCCCCCGCCCCACACTCCTGGGGCGGGCACGCTGTCACACCCCGGGGCGATGATTCGGGCCTATCCAGCACCCCATCGCCGAGAGGCTCGGCCCCTGCAGGCCCGAAAGCCCCGGACAGCGTAGGAGCCCAGCCCCCTGGGCGATCCGACCTGTCCAACACCCCGATCGCCGAGAGGCTCGGCCCCTGCAGGCCCGAAGGCCCCAGACAGCGTAGGAGCCCAGCCCCCTGGGCGATCCGACCTGCCCACACCCCAATCGCCGAAAGGTTCGGCTCCTACGCATCCCGAAACCACAGCCCCCGTAGGAGCGTGCTTGCACGCGAAGCCCCCGCCAAAGCCAGTCACGGAACACCTTCCGCAGCCCCCACCGGCTCACAAGCAAGAAGCCCAAATAAACCCATGCCCCATAAAGAGAAAGAGCCACCCCAGCATCCGTGCCCGGGCGGCTCTTTCAGGGGGCATCCCTGTCCCCGCGACAAAAACTAGCACACAAAGTAGAGGATTCCACCCCATCCGCAAAAAAAATGCCCAACGGTCGTTTTCGCCCCCTCAGCGGTAGCGCCATACCCCACCATCGGACCAAACTCGAGCATTACACGACACCGTCGCATATCCAGCATCCCGGCACCATGCTACAGCCCGCTACTCCCGGCTCCCCCAGATCCCGAATAACCGCAACGCCGTTTCCGCGACAACGCCCCCGACAAGCCCCCTGTAGGAGCGGCCTCGGCCGCGAAGCCCCCGCCAAAGCCCGAAAACCACCCGGTCAGGGCAAACACCAAACCACAACCCTTACGCCTCTCCAGCCCGGCCCAGCGAAGATGCCGTAAGAACCCAGATCTCTCACGCCGGACCGCACCCGACGCCGGAGCCATTCCGGCGAAACCCCGGATAACCACAACGCGGTTCCCGAGATAACCATCGATGCACACAAATCAGCCCAGCAATGCCTGTGTCTCCGCGTCCAGCCCACTCCAGTGCTGGCGCAACCGCTCGGCCAGGTCCTCCGCCTCCAGCAGCATCACCGGCATCGGCAAGTCCGCTGCACGCTCCCGCGCCGCGGACGAGAACCCGCCCAGGTTCACGTACATTCCCCGGTCACCGGCGCCGCGTCCGGTGGCAAAGCGCTCCAGTTCGACCAGCTCCGTCTCCACCGTCGAATCATTCGCCACACCCACCACCAGCCGCGGCACATAGTCACCCCCGCCACCGGCCGGAACCGTCACCCGCTCCAGCCACGGCCGGTTTTCATCCTCCGACGCCTCGACCACCACATACCCCATTCCGCGCAACAGCCCCTGCACCACCCGCATCCGCTCCGATGCCGCCAGTTGCTCCATCCGCTCAGCCCAGTCATCCATCACCATCTCCCGCATCCACCCCTCGACGCTAAGGGAAAAGCCGCACAGAAACCAGAACCCGCCGCATCACGCGCCAAACACTGAACCATTCCCCTGTAGGAGCGGCCTCGGCCGCGAAGCCCCCGCCAACGTTCGATAACCACCAACCCCACCTCTTCTATGCCCCGAAGCCCCATCACCCGGCACAGCACCCGCCTCCTGCGCCGATCGGCAGAACCTCGACCGTATCCCGGCAAGACTCGCCCCAGAACACACAATGGTGTACACTGTACGCTTGGGTGGTACAGACATAAGGACATTTCTCCACGTGCTCCATGCCATTGAATTCATTGAAACCCCAACGTTCACTCGGCAATTCCAGGCGATCGCTACAGATGATGACCTGAAAGAACTCCAGAACACGCTGATCGCCCAACCCGACAAAGGCGACCTGATCCAGGGAACAGGCGGCCTACGGAAAATCCGCATCGGGTTGGGCCAACAGGGAAAGCGTGGTGGCGGCCGCGTCATCGACTTTCTGGCGAGTGCGCAGATCATCTATCTGATTCTGGCCTATCCGAAGAACGTGAAAGACAACCTCACCGCCACCGAAAAAGTGGCCCTGAAAGCACTGACTTCACGGCTAAAAGAGGAAACTCCCCAATGAGCATCTACGACGAACTCCAGAGCTCACTACAGGAAGCCGTCGCCATCAAGCAGGGCAAGAAAGCACCCAGCCGCGTCACACGCCACGAAGTGGCGGACGTGAAGGCCATTCGCGCCCACTTGCACGTTTCGCAAGCCGAATTTGCCAAGGCCATGGGAACGAGCGTCGACACCATCAAGAGCTGGGAAGCCAAACGCCGCAACCCCACCGGACTTGCCGCAAAGGTCCTCGCCACCATCCAGGACAACCCCAGCTTTTACAGCGAAATCGCCGCGCACTGACCCGAGCGAAACGCAAAGAATCTTCGTATCCCCCGCAGGAGGCCAGCCCTCTGGCCGATGGGCTGGCGTGGGTGATCGGCCAGAGGGCTGGCCTCCTACATCGAATACCGCCCCCGGTGGGGGCGACTCGCCCACAAAGCCCCCAACGCGCTACTACACACACCTGATCAATGCGCCGCCACCCAGTTCTCTACCTGCAGCCCGGATACGCGCTCGAATTCACGTCCGTTATTCGTGACCAGCACGGCCCCAATGGCCCGAGCATGTGCTGCGATCAAAAGGTCGTTTGCACCAATCGGAGTCCCTACGCCCTCTAGCTCGGCACGGATGTCACCGTAATGTTCAGCTGCTTCTTCCGGCCAGTCGCACACCCTCGCGAAAGCCAGAAAGCGCTCCAGTGCGGCCTCGCTGCGTTCCCTCTGATTCGACCGGCGAACCCCATACCGCAATTCCGCCAGAACGACAGCAGAAAGGCCCACCTCCCCAACTGGGACACCCCGCAGCCGCGCATGCACCTCGGGTGGTCGGCGTTTCATGATGTAGATGCAGATGTTCGTATCCAGCATGTAGCGCATGGCTCACAACGCCTCGCGGTCCTGCGCCACGCGATCCTCGATCGAATCGGGAAAGTCATCCGGAAGGGTCTCTCCAGACCCCTGGAAGTAATCATCCCAGGATCTCGGCTTGGCCCGCAGGATCAACGCATCGCCACGCTTCTCGATAACCACTTCATCCGCATCGAACGCAAAACCCTTGGGCAGCCGAACTGCCTGGCTGCGTCCATTCCGGAACAAACTCGCCGTGCGCCGCTTCATCGCCAACCCCACATCCTTTGCATATGCCTAAAGCATATCCTCCACCCGCTCCCATTCCAAGGCCCCGCTGCCACGCCTGTAGGAGCCCAGCCACCTGGCCGATTGGATGTTGGACACGCCCCATCGGCCAGGAGGCTGGCCTTGTATGTTTACCCGTGGCAGGCCTAGAAAGGGTCTGTCGGGGTGGAGGGACGAAGCTGGCATCTGGCCTGTGGCACAGACGGTAGGAGAGTTCGTCCCACCCCTCACCTTAAACGCCGATAAGGAATCGATCGGCTCGGGACCGACGATAGATGGCAAGCCAGCGTTCGGTGAGGCCCCGACAGACCACTCCAAGCTAGCTCGGGAGGTGTGATGATGGCAACGCATCGGATCGGGGTCGATGTCGGCAAGGCCGAGTTGTGGATCAGTATTGAC